>JAZRHO010000063.1:0-22457 GCA_045644805.1 Eubacteriales bacterium
TGCAATCAAATCGAAAATGCACTTAAAAGCATATATTTATATCTATAAGATATTATATCATAACTAACAGATTCTGTCAATAATTGTCTGGACGGTGTAAAATATTAATAGAGGAGTGAGGTTATGAATTTGATGTATGAATACGAGTATATGCAGATCGGTTTAAAGATTGCATATTATCGTAAATTACGTGGATTAACGCAGGAGCAGTTGGCAGAGAAAATTGATCGTGCTCCCGGATTTATCGGTCACGTTGAAGCACCTAATATTAACAAGGCGGTATCCCTTGATACCCTTTTTGAGATTGCAAAAGTGTTAAATGTTCCGGTGTATAAATTTCTTGTATTTGATGATTAAAACCAAAAAAGCGTCTTATGTCAATATAGTCGGCGTAAGCCGCTTTTTAATTGCGCTACAATGTATTATCTCGATTCTTGCGTTTTTCGGTGCGCATTATCAGAATTGTTGGATTTGAAAATCCACAAGACCGAGGAAAAAACTGACGCAAGAAATAAAAATCTCACAAAATGAAAACACGAGAAACACCGTAACGTTTCTCGTGTTTTCGTTTTTTCTTAGTTATGCTCGTTTACCCTTGATTTTTAAAGCTGTCCTTAAAGGCGCAAACATTTTTGATTTGCCTCTTTTTATCTTCAATGCACCCAAAAAGCTCAATGCTCTTTTGAGGTATAAAGATCGTGACCGTAGCTTATCATCACAGTATCTCTCGGATCGTCATGCCACGTACTCACATCTCCGTAATTCAAATCATATTTAGTAGTCTGATTAATGCCCGCCCCTGCGCAAACAGCCTCCTTTGAAAAAATAACAGCCCCGATATAGGCATAGCAAATATTACCCGTGTCATCGCTTCGCATCTGCTTACCGCGAAATATATATACCGTTTCAGGCTGAAATTTCCAATCATCTTGAAGCTTTATATCCCAAATTCCCCCGTCGTTTACATTGTTATAAAAATATATCATAGCAAGTACCGTACCGTGCTTATCTTTATAAGCCTGCAAATCAGCGGCATTCGTTTCCATAAAGTCGGTCATTTTATCGGTAAGATCAACTATTTCGAATTTATCTTGGTCTACGTCGCGCATTTGATCGAATAATACTCTATTAAGCTCTTTGTCCAATATAGGTATATCAAATTTTTTAAAATATCTCGGAACATACGTCTGCATTTGATCGTAATATTGATAGCGGCACTGTGTTTGAATAACCGTAAGCTCATCGAAGGAATAGCTTATAACAGCATAATTTGCGCTGCTTGAAGGAGTATTTCCCATGATATCATATCTGTATCCAAGATAATTCCAATTATATCGCGACTCCAATACGCAACCCAAACAAAACAAATCGGTATATGAAGAATTATATGGATTTTGCTCTTCTATAAACCATTCCTTACAGCCGGTAGGAATTCTTTTACGAATGAGATATTCCTTACAATAAGCAAGCAGGTCCGAAAGATATTTGTCAAGCTCTTCCGCCGAGTTAAATTTAAGCTCTAAATAATAATCAAAATCTATTCCCTCGTTAAGCTCACAATATACGAATGATTCAACTCTTACATAATCCGGAAGCTCTTTAAAAAATAAATATTTAGGTAAGGGATACTGTTCGGTATTATATTCGGAGATATCCTTTTCGTACGTCTCCTCCTTTGACGAGCAGGACACAACGCAAAGCATTATCAAAAGCACAATCGCGAGTCTTAAAATAATACTTGCTCGTTTTAGCATTTTGTATCTCCCCTCAAGTTATGTGTTTTTGGAATTCAGTTGTCTGATATAATGGAATATATATTGCTGAGCCACTCCGGCATAATCTCCGAGTGACTTTGAATCGAGCTTTCCGTCAAAATATTCATCAATGGCACGTTTCATCCAAACGTCTATTGGAAAGGCTTCAAGGTTAGAAAATGCAAACAAAGATGTACATGAAGCCACCTTTTCGCCAACTCCTTTAATTTTTTGGAGCTGCTCTAAAGTGTAATCATACGAATGCTTTGACATGATGTCTTCAAGATCAACCTCTCCGTATGAGACCTTTAGAGCCGCATCAACGAGATACTTATATCTGAACCCCGGATGCGAATCCAGGAGAAGCTCCGGTGAGGCGGCTACCGCTTGAGCTGTCGGAAATGAATAGCAAATACCGCATTCCATACACTTACCCGTGTCAAGTTTTTCACCGTTTTTCAAGCATCCGCCGCATATTATAGGACATACGGAAAGCTCCTCGGCTTGCGCGAGATTTTCACCGTATCTTAACGCAATATTGCGTATTATTCCTTTTATTCTCGGAATATTGTTGTTTTGCGAGATTATAAACGAAAATAACGTTTCCCACGGCTCTTGACGAAGTATTCGTATTCCCGATGCCGCATTTGCCGCGCTTATAAGAAATTTCGAATCGGTATGCGAGAGAATATCATTTTTTATTGCATCATAATCTGTATCCAAAGCGAAATAAGGCACGCATATTCTTTCAAACGTATCATCATCTACACCGAAGAATATAAGCTCGTCACAGTTTCTCTGAGCGACAAAAATAAGCCTGTCGCGTACGACGGTCATATACTCAACAAAATACTCGTTTTGGATATCGGAATCACTCGAGAGCTTTACAAATCTAAAGCACTGACCGCATTCAAGGGTATCGGTTAAGGAGTAATTATTCAATCCCGTCACGAGTATGGCTTCTCTGCCCCTGATATTCGCAATCTTTTTGGTAAACATTTTTTGTCTCCCCCTTGAAAAAGTACGAAACATAGTGTATAATATTGTTGAAATATTATATTTATTATTTATTTTAGCATATTTCTGCGGTATTTTCAAGTGGGAGGAAATTTCTTTTGGAACAGATTTTTACCATACCCGTCAATGAAGAGTTTGACGCGTGCCGTGACGACCATAAACTCGGCTGCCCGTTTTGCAGGCTTTACAGACGTCTTCAGCGTGACGAAATAGATATTATCCTCGGCGCATCTATGATGGAGCCCGACATACGCATACAGACAAACGAGCTCGGTTTTTGCAATAAGCATTTCGGAATAATGCTCGGAAGAAAGCGTATGCTTGGCATGGGACTTATACTTGAGAGTCATCTCGCAGAGGTAAAAAAGAAGGTCAAGGCTCATTCGCTTATTGGCGATCCTTCAGCTGCAAGCATGGCATCCGTCGGCAAGCTGAATTCGGACTGCTACGTTTGCTCAAGAATAAAAAGAAACCTCGACGCAATGATATCAACCGCAATTTATCTTTATGAAAACGATGAAAATGATTTCAGACGGAAGTTTTCGTCTCAGCCTTATTTTTGCTTACCGCATTATACCTCAATGGTTTCTTACGCATCGAAAAAGATGAATAAAAAGCTCTTCCGAGAGTTCTTCAAGACAGCGGAGGGCATAGAAGAAAAATACATAGATACGCTCGGCGGCGACGTCAGCTGGTTCTGCAAGAAATTTGATTACCGCTATGACGAAGAGCCTTGGTATAACTCTAAAGACTCGGTTCAACGTTCGGTTAAATTTCTTACCGGCTCCGAAGAAGACGAAGAATAGAAAGGACGCAGCATTATATGATTATCGAAAGAATAGAGATAAAAAGCTTCGGTCAGCTCACAGATATGACGCTTGAATTCTCCGATAAAATAAACGTTATCGAAGGTCAGAACGAAGCGGGTAAAAGCACCATAGCGGCTTTTATCAAGTATATGCTTTACGGCTTTGGCGCAAACGACTCTCCCGATTCGGTAGGCGAGCGCAGCAAGCGAATTAATTGGAACAGCGGCATAGCCGAGGGTTGCATGGATATTACCGTCGCGGGTAAAAAATATCATCTCACACGCTCGACGGTAAGAGTTGAAAACGGTGGCAGAGTTTCCTATAAGGAAGACTCTTCCATAATCGACCTTGAAAGCGGTACTCCCGCGTTTGGAAAGCTTCCCGCAGGCGAGGTGTTCTTTGGAGTTGACAAGGAGCTGTTTGAAAATACTGCCTTCGTCGGTCAGGTCGGAGATGCGTCTATATCCGAAAGCTCGGTCAAACAATCCATAGAAAACATTCTCTTCTCCGGAAGTGAAAAGATAAACACGCAAAGAGCCGCAAATCAGATATCCGAAAAAATGGAAACGCTTTTGCACAGAGGTAATACCGGCGGCGCAATTATGGACCTCATAAAAAAGCAGGACGAATATTCGGAAAAGCTCCGCGCGACCGATGAGGACAATAAGCGAATTCTCGCAAAGGAAGCAGAGCTTCATGAGATACGAATGAGAAAGAAAGAGGCAGAGGATAAGCGCGACGGTCTTCTTGACCTTGACCGATGCTACTGCAACGTTAAGGTAATTCAGTCCTTCGACGAGCTTCATAAGCTCGAAGAGGAGCTTGACAAGAAAAACGAAGCTTACAACGAATTCATATACAAGAACACAAAGAACGGATTCGTTCCCACGAACGATTATATTACCGATATAGCTCTTGCAAGACGCGGTGTTGACGACTCCTACAGACGTATGGAAAATGCGCAAAGGAATTACGCGAAGGAAAGAAGCTCTATCGGTATAACGAGAGAAATTGAAGGCGCTATTGAGCTTTCCGATGCGTTTGGCGGCGAGGATAAGGTAAGAGAAAAGCTCAGCGCGTATTCGATGAATAAGATAAAGTGCCTGTTTGGCGGTATCGGAGCGATTCTTGTTGCGATAGCTTCTCTGGTAGCCATTATCGCGGCATCATCAATACCTGCGGTAGCGAAGGTATTTATCGCAATACTCGGAGTTATCGGGCTTGCCGGTGCGGGCGCGCTTGCCTACCTTTACATCGGAGCTATGCGCGGTGCAGATAAGCTTTGCTCTGAATTCGGAACCGAGACGGCAGATGAGCTTAAGGAAAAGCTATCGGTAATCGCTTCCGCAAGGAATAAAAGAGACACTCTAATGAACAATACCGAAAACGCGCGTGTAGCTCACGAAAGTGCAAAGCTTGAATATGAGGCGGCAAGAAACGAGCTCGCAAGAGTCGTATCACGCTGGAGTGACGAGCATGCGCCTCAGGATTCTTCTTATATAACCAAGCTTGAGGAAAAAGTACGCACGTTCCTTGATGAAAAGAACAAGCTTTTTGAAGAAAAAACGAACATCGAGATCACGGTAAAGGAAATCCGCCGTTCGCTCTCGGATAAGAGCGAGATCGACATAAGAAGCCTTGTATCTCCTCTCAAGAGAAAAGTCGTATCCGAAATAGATCACGATGAGATACTTACCAGCATTGAAGAAGCAAACAGAGTAATAGACGAGCAGCAAAGACTTTCGTTCAACGTTGAGAATGAGCTTTCCGAGCTTAAGCTCCGTGCAAAGGATCCCGGGGAGCTTTATTCAAAGATTCAGGCCCTTGATACAAAAATAGCCGATCTCAGCGCGAAACACAAGGCTTATTTCGTCGCTCTCAAGGCTATAAGCAGCGCCTCGGATAATCTGCGCGCGGAGATATCCCCGAGACTCGGAGAGGTTTCCACAGATCTTCTCGGTATTATGACCGACCGTAAATATTCGTCTCTCGGAGTTGATTCGGGACTCAAGATAAGCTTTGCGTCATCCGACGGAAAAGAAAGATCGGTCGATTACCTTTCGGGTGGAACGCGCGATCTCACTTATATTGCCGTGCGTATGGCTCTTATCGACATGCTTTATACCGAGCTTCCTCCGATTTGCTTCGATGAAACATTTGCAAATCAGGATAACGCAAGAGCGGCATCTATGATGAAGGCAATCAAAAAGCTCTCCGACGACGGTCACCAAAGCTTCATTTTCACCTGCCGTCAAAGAGAGGCTTCAATAGCTTCGGAGCTTCAGCCCAGATCTGCTATATTTAAGCTCTCCGTAACAGGAGAATGATATCTCACGGTAAGAATACTTAGCCGTAAGAAAGGATAAACCCCATGAAAAGAATTCTTCTCGTTGGAAGCGCCAATATGGATCTTTCGATGAATATGTTTAAAATACCCGAGCCGGGAGAAACTCTTCTTGACGACGGAGGTATTGCCTATACGCCCGGAGGAAAGGGCGCAAACTCCGCGGTTGCGTTCGCAAAACTCGGCGCGGACTGCGTGTTCTCTACAAAGCTTGGTGCTGACGCTCACGGTCAGAAGCTTTTCAATTACTATAAATCATGCGGTATAAATACCGCTCATATCAAAGTTGATCAGGAAAACCCCACAGGTCTTGCGGTAGTAATGAAGGAAGCAGACGGAGCGAACAGAATAGTCGTTTATCCCGGTGCGAACAGAATGCTTAACGCAGACAATATACTTGAAGCCTTTTCATCCCAGCCCGACGCTCTTTACATAGGCTTTGAAATTCCATTCTCGACTGCGGTTTCCGCAGCTAAAATAGCCGTAGCAAAGAACATTCCGGTATTCGTTGATGCTGCTCCGGCTTCAAAGGAATATCCGCTTGAGTCTCTTCCTCAAGTAGAGGTCTTCTCTCCAAACGAAACAGAAACCTTTGAATATACCGGCATTATGCCGACAGGTACGGAAAGCTGCCTTAAGGCTGCTTATGCGCTTTATAACCGCGTAAAGGCAAAATATATTATTATAAAGCTGGGTGCGCGCGGAGCGTTCCTCTATGACGGCAAGCACTTTGACCTTATTCCCGCTTACCGCCCGGAAAAGGTAGTGGATACCACAGCCGCAGGCGATACCTTTACAGCGGCTCTTACTCTTGAATATCTTCGTTCCGGAAATATCAAAAACGCCATGCAGTACGGCGCAGCCGCTGCGGCAATTACCGTCTCAAGAAAGGGTGCGGGGGCTTCCGTTCCCTCTGAGGCAGAGGTTATAGATTTTTTGAAGAGCAGAAGCAGATAATTTAAATTACCACAATATTTCGGAGGAGCGCATGAAATGAAATACGTATATTCTTCATTCACCTACCCGTCAAGCGACGGCAAGAATACAGTTACAGCACACGTTTATGCTCCGCAAAACGGAAATATCAAAGGCGTAATTCAAATATGCCACGGTATGGTAGATCACGTTTTGAGATATGAAAATCTTGCAGTATATTTAACCGAAAGAGGATACGTTCTCGCGGGTAATGATCACCTCGGCCATGGCGCTACCGCTGCATCCGAGGAAGATTTCGGATTCTTCGCTGACTCCGACTCAATAACATACATATTAAAGGATCTTCATGCAATGAACCGCAAGCTTCGGGAAATGTATCCCGGAAGCAAGCCAGTAATGATGGGTCACAGTATGGGATCATTCTTATCAAGACTTTATGCTATAAGATACCCCAACAGCATTTCAGGTCACATAATACACGGAACAGGCGGTCCTATGGGCGCGATTTTGCCGCTCGGAAAGGCTCTCGTGAATACCATAATTTTCTTCCGAGGTAAACACTACCGTTCAAAACTTGTGAAAAAAATCTCTTTCATGGGCTACAATTCCAAGTTCCCGAAGGAGGATGGCGAGGATGCCTGGCTCACGCGCGATACTGAGACGGTAAAGGACAGAGGTACGGACAAACGCACAGACTTTATATTCACACTTGCCGCTTACAGAGATCTTTTCTCGATGGTTGGTCAGTGCAATTCAAAAAAATGGTTCAGAGAATATCCCTCGTCACTCAAAACTCTTATAATCAGCGGAGATATGGATCCTGTTGGAAACTACGGAGAAGGTCCAAAATACGTATACAAGCACCTTCTGATCCACGGAACTGAGGATTTGACCTTAAAGCTTTATGAGGGCGCGCGCCATGAGTTATTTAACGAGACCACGCGCGAGGAAATCTTCTCTGACATGGAGTCATGGCTTGAAGGAGCTCTTAAATGATATATGCTCTCGCAATAACAGGCCCGACGGCATCGGGCAAAACAGCCATCTCAATTGAGGTTGCAAAGGAGCTGGGGTGCGAAATAATTTCGCTTGATTCAATGCAGCTATACAAAGGTATGGATATAGGAACGGCAAAGGCTACGGCAGAAGAAAAAGCTGCTGTACCGCATCATATGATTGATCTTATCGATCCAAACGAAACATTCAGTGCAAAGGCATACCGCGAGGAAGCTATGAGGTGCGCGCGCGATATCTGCGCAAGAGGAAAAACTCCCCTTTTCGTTGGCGGTACGGGACTTTATCTTTCAACCCTTTTGCGCCCCGAATGCGAAGAAGCTCCCGAGTCAAATCCTGAATACAGGAGCAAGATAGAGTCAACACTTAAAACAGAAGACGACCGTATAGCTTTATGGGAGAGGCTGAACAGCATAGACCCCGAAGCTGCTTCGGCAGTGCACTATAATAACACCCGCCGCGTTATACGCGCGATTGAAATTTTTGACGCAACAGGAAAAACCAAGACATATTTTGATATGCTCACACACCGAAAAAACGACGAGATAAGCATAAATCATATAACATTTGATTTTCATGACAGAGATACTCTTTACGAGAGGGTTGACAGAAGAGTTGATGAAATGATGCACGCGGGACTGACACGTGAGGTTGAAGAGCTTTTGGCAAAAGGCTTTCTTTCAGGAGAGACTACCGCAGCTCAGGCGATAGGATACAAGGAAATCGTTGCGGCAAAAAAATCCGGTCTTTCTCAAAGAGAAGCCACTGAAGAAATAAAGCAGGCAAGCCGTAATTATGCGAAGCGACAGCTCACGTGGTTCCGTCACACAGACGGAGCAAACAGAATATATATTGATTTTGAAGACGGCACTCTAAAGCCAAAAGAGACGATTATTGCCGAGTGTCTTTTTGTTTTCAAAAACTCGATTATGCTATAAAATGCAAATATTAATTTACAATTACAAGTAATATAATTCAAGGAGAATAAAATGAAAGCTTCCGAACTTAAACAAATTCTCAAGGGCGGCGGTCTCGAAAAATACTCAAATCTTTATGCTGACATCAATGCCCAGACAGAAAGATTTATTGCCGCTATCGATTCGTTTTGCGCTCTTTACGGTGATGAGAGCGATATAGCAATATTCTCTGTTCCCGGAAGAAGCGAAATATCGGGAAACCATACCGACCACAACCGCGGATGCGTTCTTGCAGGTGCAATTGACAGAGACATTATAGCCGTTGCTGCAAAAAACGAGAACGGTGTTATACGCTTTAAGTCGGAGGGCTACGATCCTACGGTTATTGATCTTTCAAAAATAGATTCTCCCGATAATTTTGAAAATTACACCTCCGATGCTCTTATTGCAGGTCTTGCAAAGGGCTTTGAAAATTCCTCTTATTCGATCGGCGGATATAATGCTTATGCTACCACCGAGGTTCTTAAGGGAAGCGGAATTTCATCCTCTGCGGCGTTTGAAGTAATGATAGGAAACATATTCAACTACCTATACAACGACGGAAAGGTTTCAAATATTGAGATAGCCAAGCTTTCTCAGTATTCGGAAAACGTGTACTTCGGAAAGCCATGCGGGCTTATGGACCAGATGGCTTGCGCTGTCGGAGGCTTTGTCTATATTGACTTTGAAGATCCGAAGAATCCGATAGTAGATCCCATTGATTTCTCGCTTACAGATGTAGGATATTCTCTCTGTATTGTTAACACGGGCGGCAATCACGCTGACCTGAACGATGATTATGCTTCTGTGCCTTACGAGATGAAGGCTGTCGCGAAGGAGTTTGGACGCGAGGTTCTCCGCGGACTTTCAGAGGCGGACATTATTTCAAAAATCAAGGATATGCGCGATACTCTCGGAGACAGAGCTATCATGCGTGCGCTCCATTTTGTTCGCGAAAACGAGAGAGTAAACCGTGCGGCAGCAGCTCTTAAGAGCTCGGATATAAAAGCTTTCCTTGAAATCGTTCTCGATTCCGGAGCGTCCTCATTCAAATATCTGCAAAACGTATTTACAACTATTAACGTAAGAGAACAAGGTCTTTCCCTTGCGCTGGCACTCACCGAAGGATATCTTTCAGGTAAAGATTGCGCTTACAGAGTGCACGGCGGCGGATTTGCCGGCACAATTCAAGTATTCATAAAGAACGAATATATTGAAGGATACGTTGCCCTTATGGACTCTGTTTTCGGTGAGGGAGCTACAATGAATCTTAAGATTCGCCCCGTAGGAGCTTGCAGATTGTTTTGATTTCCGACTGTCCGTTTTATTGGACAGGGCAAGTGTTATAATGATACCGTAAATAAGACATCTGATAGCATACGAAAGGATCACAAAATGGCAACAAAGAAAACTGCAGTACAGGAAAAAGTTCCTGCAAACGATAAAAAGGCCGCTCTTGAAACGGTAATGGCAAGAATTGAGCGCGAATGCGGAAAAGGCTCTATCATGCGTCTTGGCGAAAATTCATCGCTGAACGTTTCGGCGGTTTCCACCGGCTCACTGGCGCTTGACTTCGCTCTTGGCGTAGGAGGAATTCCCCGCGGCAGAATTACCGAAATTTTCGGTCCTGAATCTTCAGGTAAAACAACTATTGCGCTTCACGTCATTGCTGAAGTTCAAAAGCAGGGCGGTACTGCGGCGTTTATCGACGCAGAGCATGCACTTGACCCCGTATACGCAAAAAAGCTCGGTGTTAATATCAACGATCTTCTCGTATCCCAGCCGGACTGTGGAGAGCAGGCGCTCGGCATCGCTGAAACACTTGCAAACTCGGGCGCGATAGATATAATCGTTATAGACTCGGTTGCGGCTCTTGTTCCGCGCCAGGAGATAGAGGGCGATATGGGAGCTTCTCACGTGGGTGTTCAGGCTCGTCTTATGTCGCAGGCTATGAGAAAGCTTATGGGTACTATCGCTAAGTCAAACACTATCGTTATATTCACAAACCAGCTGCGTGAAAAGGTCGGTGTAATGTATGGAAACCCCGAGGTTACACCCGGAGGACGCGCTTTGAAATTCTATGCTTCGGTTCGCATTGACGTAAGACGCGCTGATTCCCTTAAGAACGGTACTGAGGTCTACGGCTCTCATACCAAGTGTAAGGTGGTTAAAAACAAGGTCGCTCCCCCATTCAAGGTGGCGGAATTTGATATTCTCTACGGCTCAGGAATTTCTAAATCATCAGAGATAATAGACATGGCTATTCAGCTTGGCATAATTGAGAAGAGCGGTGCATGGTTCTATTATGACGGTGACAGGCTCGGGCAAGGCAAGGATAACGTAAGAAAGCTGATAGAAGCCGATGCGGAGCTTATGGCAAAGCTTGAAACCTTGGTACGCGAGAAGGCAAAGAGCGAGATGTTTGATGCCGAGGAGATGGACGGCATGGATGATGACGATTTCGAAATCGAAGACTTTAATGAAGAGGAATAATTGTTTATCGTGAATGCAAAAATTCTCTCCGTAAAGACAAAAGAAGCAAAATCCGCACTGGTTACTCTTGAAGTATCCGTCGCGGAAAAGAAAATCAAATATACAATAAGTGAGGGGACATACCGAGAGGTCGGCTGTCCCCTTTCGGGCGAATATATAGACGAGGATGCGCTCTCGCTGCTCTCTTCCGAGGACGAAAGGCGGAGGGCAATGGCAAAATCCCTTTCTCTTCTCGGATATGCTGACAATAACGAAAAGGGACTTTATATGAAGCTTATACGCGCGGGTTTTTCCCGTGAGGCGGCAAGCGACTCGGTAGAGGAATGCGTTCGTCTTGGATATATTGACGAGAACCGTCAGCTTGAGCGGTATATTCTCAAATGTGCTGAGGAGCTTCTCGGACCTTATAAAATCATCGCGAAGCTTCTTTCTCGCGGATATTCATCAAAAAAGATCTTTGCGGTTATTAACAAGCTCGAAGCCGAAGAAAAAATTGATTTTAAAAGCTCCAAGGCCCGTGTTATCGAAAGCAAGCTCGAAGACGGAGCAAAGGAAGATGATAGAAGAAAACTTTTACACAGGTATGGATATATAAAATAATGAAACGATTTATCAAATATTATAAGCCTTACAAGCTGCTTTTCGCAATAGATATGATAGCGGCAATAATAATATCCGTATGTAATCTTTTTTACCCGTCTGTGGTAAAGGATATAATCAACAAATACGTATTTGAAGAAACACCGAAAAATCTGATAATATTCTCGGCTATCCTGCTTGGAATATATCTTTTGAAAGCAGCATGCACCTATATTGTAAGCTATTATGGTCATATTATGGGCATTAAAATGCAAAAGGATATGCGAGGCGACCTTTTTGCCAAGTATCAATCTCTACCGACAAAGTTCTTTGACGACAATAAAACAGGAGATCTGCTTTCAAGGCTCGTCAACGACCTTTTTGAGGTTTCGGAGCTTGCTCATCACGGCCCCGAGAATTTATTTCTTGCCGTTTTGATGTTCATAGGCTCGTTTGCGATTCTTTTGAGCATAGACGTATATCTTACTCTTATAGTCTTGTTCGCAGTTCCCTTCATCGTTATTTTTACTTGTATCTCGCGCTCGGAGATGCGAGGAGCCATGAAAAGCTATCGACGTCAGACAGCTGAGATAAACTCAACGCTCGAAAACTCAATTTCCGGTATAAGAGAAACGAAGACCTACGTTAAGGAGCACTGCGAAAAAGAAAAATTCTTCGCAGTTAATTCAAAATATGCACACCTCCGCGGAAAAACCATGCACGCCATGGCAAAATATGACACGGTCATGGCCTTTATCTCTGATTTTCTATATCTTCTTATCATATTTGCCGGCGGTCTTTTCCTGTTTTTCGGAAGAATAAATGCAGGGGAATTTGCGGCATTTATCCTGTATATCGGTATGTTCTTAACCCCTATCCAGAGAATCGCTGTGTTATTTGAGCAATTCCAAGAAGGTATGGCGGGCTTCAGCCGTTTTTCGGAAATAATGGAGATGCGCGAAGAATCAGACGAGGGAACGTATATTCCCTCCTCCGTCCGCGGTGATATTGATTTTTCCTCAGTTTCCTTCTCGTACAGCGAGGGCGGAGCGCATGAGGTTCTGAAAAATCTTGATTTGCATATTAAGGCGGGTGAGACGCTGGCGCTTGTCGGCCCTTCCGGCGGCGGAAAGACAACTATATGCAATCTCATTCCGAGACTCTACGACGTCAATGATGGCGTAATATCGCTTGACGGCACTGACATTCGCGAAATAAAGCTTGAGGCTTTACGTAAAAGCATTGGTGTTGTTTCTCAAAACATATTTCTTTTTGATGGGACTATACGCGATAATATTGCCTACGGAAGCATGGCAGAGGCAAGCGATGAGGACATTATAGAAGCTGCCAAGCGCGCAAACATTCACGAGTATATCACAACCCTTGAAAACGGATATGATACTCCTGTCGGAGAGCGAGGACTTAAGCTTTCGGGAGGTCAGCGCCAGAGAATAGCGATAGCACGCGTATTTTTGAAGAATCCGCCCATACTTATCCTTGATGAAGCGACCAGCGCGCTTGATAATATTACTGAAATGCAGATACAGAAGTCCCTTGAGGAGCTTTCTTTTGGACGTACTGTTATCGTAGTTGCGCATAGGCTTTCAACCGTAAAAAACGCTGACAGAATAGTGGTTATCGACAGAAACGGCATTGCCGAGCAAGGCACTCACGACGAGCTTATTTCGCTCGGTGGCGAATACGCAAAGCTTTACACAACGAGCCTAAGGCCAGTGTCGTAAATAACCTTATAAATAAAAGCCGACTTGATTTTGATGTGTTGTACAAAGGCATAAACGCCTTTTTCGGCAATCATCAATTTCATAAGTCGGCTTTTTTTATTTATACGATTATTCCGTAGGTCATATCTCCGTATGTAGGAACAGGCCAATAATCTCTTGCAGTTATAACCTCAAGAGAATCCACGTGGCTTCGAAGCTTTGACATCGCTTCGTTAACCTCGGTGCAGTAGAAGAGTGCCGCTTCTTCCGTGTTTGTCATTTTGACAGCGCGGCTCTCAAGCTCCTCAAGCTCTCCGTGAGCGGCATATACCTTATTTAGAAGATAACAAAGTTTCTCAATGTGCGACATCTCCTCATGGTTTTCAACACCGGGAAGAACGGACGAGAGATTTTTCATTGATGCGGACAGGTCGCCAATATACCGCGTCACCGCAGGAATATAATCGCGCATTGTCATCTCAAGCATCGTTTTAGCTTCGATATTTTTTATCTTTCTGTAATTCGCAAAGTATATTTCACGGCGCGAACGAAGCTCCACACGGCTCATAACACCGAATTTTTCAAACAGCTCGATGTTCTTCTCATCATCGAAGTGCGCATATGCCTCAGGCGCTGTCTTGAAGTTTGACAGTCCGCGGCGGCAAGCTTCCGTCTCCCACTCCTCTGAGTATGAATTGCCAGAGAAGAGTATCCTGCTGTGCTCGCGAAGAGTTTCCGCTATTATATTATCTAGGGCGATATCAAAATTGTCGGAAGCTTCAAGAACATCGGCGAAATCCGAGAAGGATTTTGCAACCGCTGTATTGAGAACGGTATTCGCAAGCGCTATATTCTGAGAAGAGCCTACCATTCTGAACTCGAATTTATTACCCGTAAAAGCAAAGGGAGACGTTCTGTTTCTATCAGTATTATCACGTCTGATTGTCGGAACGGTCTTGCTTCCGAAGGACATGTACTTTTTATCGCTTACACGGAATTCCGTGCCGTTGATTATGGAATTCACTACCGTATCAAGCTCATCACCGAGGAACATCGATATAATCGCAGGCGGAGCCTCATGACCACCGAGACGGCAGTCGTTACCTGCGGTTGCCGCAGATATACGCAAAAGATCCTGATAATCGTCAACAGCCTTAACAACTGCTGCAAGCATAAGAAGGAAAAGCTTATTATCTCTCGGTGTTTTTCCCGGTTTAAGGAGATTCTTTCCGGTGTCAGTTCCGAGCGACCAGTTATTATGCTTACCCGAACCGTTGATACCCTTGAACGGCTTCTCTGCAAGAAGACATGCCATACCGTACTTCGGAGCAATTCTCTTCATGCATTCCATTGTAAGAAGGTTATGATCGGTTGCAATATTCGTCGTATGATAAACAGGAGCAAGCTCATGCTGAGCGGGTGCGGTCTCGTTGTGCTTGGTTTTTGCGGATATACCAAGCTTCCAAAGCTCACGGTCAAGCTCGTGCATATATTCGCTGACCGTAGTAGGAAGCGTTCCAAAATAATGGTCGTCAAGCTCCTGACCCTTTACCGCGGGTGCTCCGAAGAGAGTTCTTCCGCAGTAAAATATATCGCGGCGCGCCTTGAAATGCTTCTCTTTTATGAGGAAGTACTCCTGCTCTGCTCCCACGGTTGCCGTAACGCGTCTGGCTTGGGTATCACCGAAAAGTCTTATTATGCGAAGTCCTTGATTGCTTATCGCGTCCATTGAACGGAGCAGCGGTGTTTTTGTATCAAGAGCTTCTCCCGTATACGAGCAAAACGCAGTCGGGATATACAAAGAGCCATCCTTGACAAATGCGTATGACGCGGGATCCCACGCTGTATATCCGCGTGCCTCAAACGTAGCGCGCAGACCTCCGCTGGGGAAGGAAGATGCATCGGGCTCGCCCTTTATCAGCACCTTACCCGAAAATTCCATAATTGCCTTTCCGTGCTCAGCAGGAGTCAAAAACGCATCATGTTTTTCTGCAGTAACACCCGTCAAAGGCTGAAACCAGTGAGTAAAGTGAGTTGCTCCGTGCTCAATTGCCCAGTCCTTCATTGCAGAAGCAACAATATCAGCTATTCCGGGATCAATTTCTTTTCCCGCTTCAATTGTATTCAAAAGAGATCTGTATACATCCTCGGGAAGCCTTTGTTTCATGACCTCTTCGTTAAAGACCATGGAGCCAAAGAGCTCTGGGATATTAGCAACAGTTTCCATAAATTTTCAGCCTTTCATATTTTATAGTATTAAGTATACATTATAACCATTTTATTGTCAAGTTATAATTTTGACAAAATTAACCTTATTACACTCAAAAAACGCATCTCCTTACATATATTCATATATATTTACTTGACTTTTGCGCCCCTTCGGTGTATAATGTTCTAGATAAATGTAGAAAAAGGATTTCAGATGTTTTATATAACTCTCGACCTTGAATGGAATCAGGCTTATGCGCAAAAGGCCCTTGCCGTTCAGCGCCAGCTCTCCTGCCGATTGCGCGGAGAGGTAATTCAGATAGGCGCGGTAAAACTTGACAAAAATATGCAGCCATGCGGTTCATATCAAATAATTGTAAAGCCGAAATACTTCAAAAAACTCCATCGCCACGTAAGCGAGCTTACGGGAATTACGCAGGATCAGATGGATGTTGGAACTCCGTTACCTGATGCGGCGGCAAGCTTCCGCAAGTGGTGCGGAAACGATTTTGTTTTCTTGACATGGGGTCCTGACGATATACCTATGCTTAAAGAGAATTTCAACGTCCACAAAATAGATTCATCATGGCTTGAAAAAACTTACGACCTTCAGCTTATCTTCAACCGCCAGACCGACGGTGCAAACAAGCAGCGATCGCTCGAGTACGCAATGGAATTTTTTGAAATTCCTCAAAGGCTTCCCGCTCATGACGCTTTAAACGATGCTTATTTTACCGCGCTGGTTGCGGCAAAGCTTGACGTTGCGTCGGGTATAGCTCTTTATGACTCTGCAAGAGGAAATCATCTTGAAGAATCCGTAATCGGTGATGCCGATGCCGGTGCTGACGGGTATGTCACAATATCGGAAATGCTCGAGGACGATATCGTAGCTTCTCCAAATTGTCCTATTTGCAAAGCAAAGCTCGAGTCCTTGGGAAAGCCGCTCCATACCAAGGGGCAGAAATATACACTTATATACAACTGCAAAAAAGACGGAGATATGGTGCTTACTCTCAAGCTTCACCGCAATTTCAATGATACGTGGCGCGCAAAGAGAACAATCGATGAAGCCACCGACGAAAAGATCGCGGCATACCAAACGGGACTTGAGAAGAGCGGTATAAGAAAAAAGAGCGGAAAAAGAGCTTATCGCTCAAAAAAGAAAAAAAGTGCATCTGCGGTCGACAGTGCGCAGACCTCATCTGTTTAAACACGTTTTTTGTAATAAAAACCGACTTTTGCGCCTTCTCAAAAAAATATTTGCTATTTTTTTCTAAATCTATTGCTTTTTTAAAGAAAGTATGATATAATTACTCTGCAGTCGAATAGTTAATACTATTTTTCAAGGAGGTTTCTTATGAATTACGAAGCTCCGATATGCGAAGTCGTAAGAATTCAGGATGTCGATATTATTCGTACCTCCGATACGCCATTTATGGATTGGGAAATTGATCCCTTGAATCCATAATGAGGTTTAATTCTTAGAATTCGCATAAGATGAATCCCACGTCTAGTCAACGTGGGATTTTTATTTTTCCTAGATCCGATATTTCATCATTCGCTTGACTCATCGGCATAAGTTTCATTGATGTAAGGAATTCCGCCAAGCGCCGAAAAAGCGAGCGCATTTTCCACCGTTTCGAGAGAATGCATATTCTTATAGATTATTCTTTCGGTTATTCGGTATGAATTCTCAAACGCAATATCTCCGATAGCGTAAAACAGATATCCATTGCCATTACCAAAAGTAAACGAATCAAGATTGACAGAGGTTGGCATGTAAAGATCATATCCGAAATTCCACGATATATAATCTGCGTCAGAATAACCATACTCGGATTTTATCACATATGCATTTTCCAAAATAATCTCTTCTGTCTTCTCTTCTCCAAGCAAGGTGTTATAAGCTCTTTTACACGCAAGGGTACAGCCCTCAAGACTCACATCGGCTCGGAAGCTCGCGCCGTATTCTCCTGCGAGAGTTATAAACGCATCTGATGTTAAAACCGTTGTATTAACAGCCTCAAAAAAGCCTCCGCCACTCAGCAACACAGATGAACCGAGATGGGTATTTTCCATGCGCAAGCCGAAAACGCCCGCCGATGCATCAACCGAGGAAATAGCAGAATTTTTTATTTCGACATTTTTCGCACCGCCAAGAAAAATAAAAGAGCCGTATTTGCCATCAGAAATGTCAGCATCCGCCATCTTAAGTCCGACGAAGCTAACATCTATACTGTCCGTGACAGTTATTTCACTTGAACCGAATTGTTCACCGGTATTACCGCGGGATAATAAATCAAGGTCTTTGACTTGGCAGTTATATGCAAGATTAAATTCAATGAAAGAGCTGTACAAATCTGAACCCGAGTTACCGCTGTTTGCCCGCGTATGCTTTATATTACTAAGCGTAACGTTTGCCCGACGAACGGCTATCACGGCAGTATCGCTGACTATGTCGGGATTTCCGTTATCGGTGAGAAGATACGTTTCAAAGTGTCCTCCCGAAAAGATTATCGGTGAATCGGAAATATTATATATCTCAATTTTGCCGACAGATAAAAGCTCGAACGAAATCGGAGTATCAGCACTTACTCTGCCGTCCTTATCCGTTATAAATGCGTCTCGTACTTTCACACCGCAGGACTGACCGTATTTTATATAATTTTGAGAATTCTCATCGGTTACTCTTACAAGGCTAGTCTCTGAAAGCACCTCAGAGAGCCATGATACGATTTTCTGACCGCGCTCGATACATACGTTACCGAAAAGCCTATTTATCTCCTCTCTATTATAAATCATCGGAACAAAATCGCTCTCTATACTGAATATGGGCGTCAGGGAGCTTTCAGAGGCAGTGTCGATAATTATTTTTGAATTACCGAGATAAACGTTAGTTTTTACAGGTACAGATCCATAAATCGGATTTTTTATACAATAAACCGCGCCGTCATCGGCATAAACGTCCTGACCGCACAAATTCGCATAGGCATGAGCATTGTAGATAGCAAGATAATCATCCGTTACTCCGTCGCCTGCCGCACCGAAATCGCTGTAAAAGACACTTCTTACATTATCGGTATAAGAAAAATCCGAATCAAATACAACGTCTCCCGACGTGAATATACATTCGGAAACGAACATGCGAAATGCTTCATTGAACGCATTGGCATACGAGCACTCAACTATAAGGTCTGCACCCAATACGTATGCTCGAAATCCGCTGTCTCCCGCATCGTCTGTATAGCGTATTATAAATTTATAAGATTCATCAGACGTATTTTCCGATACACTAAGCAAATAGCCTGTGTTATAATAAAGCTCGTTTGAAAAGGCTTCTATACTACCCGTGTCAAAATTGCCCATTTCATCAATATCAATGACAAGCGCATAAAACGATAAATCAATTCCACAAACCGTAACCGAGCTTACGGAATACTCGGTCAGTTGCTCGACAAAGAGATTATCTTTAACGTATATGTCTTTTATATCCGATGTATCATCCTTGATGCCAAGGATATCCGAAATAAAAAGTTTAACCGCAATATCCGCATATTCCGGACTTCCCGCTGCTATGACGATTCTTTTGCCTACCGCCTTCACGGTATAACCTCTCGCTCCCAGATAAGGCGCGTTTATCCTGCACTCGTCACCGCGTCCTACGGCATCCATACCGATTATTATTTCACATTCCGATGCTTTGGTCTCAGTATCTCTTGCCACATCATCCACACTTACTCCCAAATTCCGAAGTCGTTCGACAAGTCCTTCGGCCAACGCGATTTCAAGATTTGAAGCAGCAGAAGTGTATATAATTTTAAAAAGCGCGGCAGAGTCCTTTATGAGACAAATCCCCTCGGGCTCGGGATCTTTTGATTCCTCCGAGCCGTCAGATCCGGTGCCTTCTGTATCACCGTCACCGGAAGCATCTCCCGTTCCGTTCGGCGTTGAACCCTCTTCTCCTGCGGAGCCTGAATCCTTGTCACCGAGAAATTTAACTGCAAAATATATGCTTACCGAAAGTAATATAAGAACAACTGCCAAAACCAAAACAAAGCGAACACGTTTTTTCATAAGAAATCCCCATATAAAAACACATCATATCTAAAAATATTATAGCTGACGGAAATACGCTTCGTCAAGCAGAGGACCTTATTTTCGTTGTTTTACACAAGTGTTTTTTTGCTTTGTTATACAAAAAGCCAAGAAAAGTTTTCATCAAAGAAGCTTTTCTCGGCTTTTTATATTTATTTTTGTTTCCTTAAAAGATATTTTGACGCAATATAGCAGCCTGCGGAAAGCAGAATGCCAAGTGAACTCACGATAGCAAACGCTATCCAGTTTACTTCGGATATAAATTCAAATGTAAAGCGTCCGTCATCGGGGTTCTGAAGATGTGCAAATACAAGAAGCGCATCGATGATGACCGTAAGCGCAGCTAAAAGCTTTGAGATTGGATTCAAGACATACGCAACCGCGGCAATGCTACTTTCTTTAGTCTGTTTTTTCATGCGAGTCGGTATTTTTTTGAACAAATCAATTACTTCTCCTATCCACACCGCGGAAAAGACATTAACAATCGTTTCGGGTATCATATACGTCGCATTATAGCCGAGCGAATATATAAAAGCAGCTTCGGTCGGTATAGAAAGTCCTGCCCATACCGTAGCTCCCGCCACAGTGTGACACGCATATCGAAGAACGCAAACAAAAGCCATACCCGTGCCAAGTTCTATGCTTTGTTTTTTAGCCATATTGTTCTTATCAAGCCCCAACCTGTCCTTGAAAATGCCGCCAAGTCCTATAACGGTAAACGCAAGAATATAATCAAGAAGCATCACCGCTACGACCGATTGCCACCCGGACACATAAGACAAATTATTAAGTCCCAAAAGCTGCTGAATGACCGAATAAACAAGCCCCGACGCAAGTCCCATTCCTATACCGTGCCGATAAGCAACAATAAGAATAGGAAGCATTGAAGCGACAGTTACCGAGCCTCCGTAAGGCATCTCCAGTATCTTGCATATACTGAGCACTGTTGCGAAAGCTATCATAAGAGAGCTTTCGACGAGTTTTTTTGTGAGATTTTTAGTCTCTTTCATACTCTTCTCCTTTGAAGATAAAAATTCGCCACACAGATTATATCCGTGTGGCAAAATTGAGACTAATATAACTTAAAACCAAATTAATCGGTATTTCAGCAATATCATAAATCAGCTATCTTCCTACGACGGCATTATCCGTATCAGGTTAAAGGGTTCGCGCGGAAAAGCACCCGCACGTCTCAGCAAAAGCACCCCTGATATATTCTGTTTTGGCGTGATGATATTTTAGCACACTGAAAAGGCATTGTCAATACCTTTTTCAAAATTCAACCTCTTCGATAACAAGAAGAGCTCCGTTGCGAACAAAAATAGACCCTGTACCGGATTCGGTAAACGAATTGGAAACACCTAAAGGAAAATCGCACGTAATAGTTGCATTTTCCGTTTCATATTTGAGTCCCTTAATATCAACGCCTGACGCATCAGCTCCAAACGCAAAAACGGATACGGTCTTTCCGTACTTGCCGTGAAGCTCTGCTTTTTCATTTTTTATCACATACGTTTTAGTTCCGTGCCCAACAAGAACAGCACTGTTATTGTCATTTTTAGCATGCAAAAGCAAAGAATAGTTTGCAAAAGTATGGTCTTCTCTGCCGCCAACGCCTCCGTAGATAACGAAGCTTTTGTATCCGCGCTCCAAGCCTATTTTATAAGCAAGAAACATATCTGTTTCATCCTTTTGCACGGGATAACGGATTATTTCTATGTCCTTTGGCACTTCTTTAATAGAATCAAGGTCTCCGATAAGTATATGAGGAACAAGCCCGAGACCTAAAAGCTTATCGTATCCTCCGTCGGCCGCGATCAAGATATCAGTGCCGTTTAGCGAAATATCTCCGTAAAAATCTCCTGCTCCGACTATATAACATACACCCTTCATCATACTTCTTCCGGGTGACGGTCAAACATTTCGTCAATTGCTCTCATGATACCGAGCTTGCCGTACTCATAAGTAAGCGCTCCTTGCATAAATGCGGTATAAGGAGGCGCCAGAGGACCGTCACAGCTAAGCTCATTTGTAGCACCTGTTACGAATGTTCCCGCCGCACTGATTTCAGGGTGCGGATATCCGGGCATTTCAGAGGGATATGGTGTTGCATAGGCCTCGATAGGAGAACCCTTTTGTATTCCCGTACAGAATTTGATAAGCATTTCTTCAGTTTCGAAATCGGCAGTCTGGACAATATCGGTTCTTATCTCGTCGTATCTCGGACTTATACCGGAAAATCCGGCAAGCTCGAACATTCTTGCGGCAAAAGCCATAGCCTTAAGGGTTGAAGCAACGGTAGCGGGCGCTACGAAAAATCCCTTATAGTAAGGAGCAAGCTGATTGAAGTTTGCGCCTAAATCCTTCCCTATACACGGCGCGCTGAATCTCTCGGCAATATCGGCTATAACGTCTGCTCTTCCTACGCAATATGCTCCGCTGGTTGCGTATCCCGCGCCCAGATTTTTCATCATTGAGCCGACGAAAACGTCTGCGCCTACATCGGTAGGCTCTCTATCCTCGGTGAACTC
>JAZRHO010000064.1:0-1806 GCA_045644805.1 Eubacteriales bacterium
GCTCGTTATCATCGCTATTCTTGCCTCCTTCGCAGGCGGAATGCTTATGGGAATGATATACAGCTTCCTTACCGTAACTCTCAAGGCAAATCAGAACGTTACAGGTCTTGCTATGACGACATTCGGTGTCGGTATGACGAAGTTTATTATGTCGGGAATGGCAACAAATGCTACACCTTATTACCTTTACGCTCTCAAGTATTTCAGATTCCCCTTTGCTGAAAGCGGAACTGCTCTGAAATATTGCGGAATTCTCGTGTACGTTGCAATTATAATCGCCCTGCTCACATCCTACGTTCTCTCGCGCACACGCGTTGGTCTTCACCTTCGCGCAGTAGGTGAGAACCCCGCAACGGCAGACGCGGTAGGTATCAACGTAACCCTTTACAAATACTCTGCAACCTGCATAGGAAGCGGTATCGCAGCTCTCGGCGGTCTTTTCTACATAATGGACTACGCGGGCTCTTACGAGGCTTACAAGAGCATTGAGGCTCTCGGCTGGCTTGCAGTTGCTCTCGTTATATTCACTCTTTGGAAGCCGCATATAAGCATTATAGGCTCATTCCTTTTCGGTATGCTCTATCTTGCAGGCTCACGTATCCCCACACTTCTTAAGATAAAGCTTGACATAAGCGCAACACCTCTTTTGCAGATGCTGCCTTACATCGTTACAATAATCGTTCTTATTGTTATAAGCGTTCGCAAGAAGCGTGAAAATCAGCCTCCGGCGTCCTTGGGACTTCCCTATTTCCGCGAGGAAAGATAATAAAATAAAAAAATGCAGACACATTCGTGTGTCTGCATTTTTTATTTACTGCTCGCGGAATACGATAGTCTTGGTATCGGCGTCCATCGACTCGACGATAGCAAGCGATTCAAGCTGATAGCCGAGATTTCGTATGCTTCTTCCGCCGTACTGGAATCCCTTTTCAATAACTATTCCAATTCCCTCAACGGTAGCCCCTGCAGCCTCACTTATGGAGATAAGCCCCTGCAGCGCGCATCCGTTGGCAAGGAAATCGTCAACGATAAGTATGTGATCGTCTTCGCTCAAAAATCTCTTTGAAACGATGACCCTGTTTTTATTTTTATGTGTGAAGGATTCGACCTCCGCCGTATACATATCGCCGTCTATATTGATGCTCTTTGCCTTTTTAGCGAACACCATAGGAACACCGAAGCAACGCGCGACAGAATATGCAATAGCGATACCCGAAGCCTCGATAGTCAACACCTTGGTTATCTTCTTGCCCTCAAAGCGTCTGTAAAATTCCTTGCCTATTTCGTCAAGAAGCTCTATATCCATCTGGTGATTAAGGAAGCTGTCAACCTTGAGAACATTTCCCTCTTTTACTATGCCGTCTTTTAAAATACGTTCTTCCAAAAAATTCATGAGCTATACTCCGATCATTAAAATTTTGTCGATAAAAGCATTATAGCACAAAATTTTGTCTATGTCAATACAATAAGGCAATCAAAAAGAACCCTATACCTCCATTGGAGGTATGGGGTTCAATCGAATCTGTATTTCTATCGTACCATCTTTTTAACAAAGTGTGCAATAAGATATCGATCGAAAATACAATGTATATTTACCGTTTAATTATTTCTTAAGATCGTAATACTTGCCGAGGATCTCGAGAGCCTTGTCAACGTTAGCCTGGTGAGCTTCCTTGGATACGTCGTAGTAACCGTCGTAGCCGTTCTTGGATGCGCCGCCGTTAGCTGTCTTGTAGAACTCAGAACCGTCGGGGTTAGTCATACCCATAGCAACGAAGGAGGAAGCAGGAAGCTGTCCGCCCTGTG
>JAZRHO010000065.1:0-14563 GCA_045644805.1 Eubacteriales bacterium
AGCTCATTTGGTAGAGCGCCACCTTGCCAAGGTGGAGGTGGCGGGTTCGAGCCCCGTAATCCGCTCCAAAAGATAAAAGCACTCATGAAGAGTGCTTTTATCTTTTGGAGACCTTTTTGGGGCTGCGCACAGCGCTGAGCCCCCTAGTTGCGTCAGCAACTTGAGAATCTCCGAGCTTGCCTCGGAATTCCTGTAATCCGCGCTTTTTTATTTAAAGCACTCATGAAGAGTGCTTTTCTCTTTTGGAGATACTTTCGGGACTGCGCACAATCCTTTTACAACTTATCTTTTCTTTATACACCTAAAAGATATTCGGGTGTTACATTTAAAATCTTACATAGTGCCCGCAGCTCAAAATCTGCTACGAATCGAGTGCCTATTTCTATACGGCTTATGCTGTCTCTTTCTATGATTACACCCTCTACCTGTAATTTTGCAGCTAGATTTTCTTGAGAAAGCTTAAGCTTCTTTCTTGTCTCCTTTACTCGCTTACCACAAATATTTTTATTTCCGTTAAAGTCGTAAATCTTCATAATTACCCCACTCTGTGTGTTAATATTAAGAATTCACTTGACTTTAACACATTTTTGTTATATAATTGTGTTAAAGATAAGAATTTTATAAATATGAACATTTTTAGGAGCAACAATATGGATAATATTGGGATTATAAAGGAATTTGACAAACTCGGAAGAATAGTTATCCCAAAAGAGTTAAGAGAACGTTATGAACTAAATGGCAATGTTGAAATAATAGCAACCAAAAAAGGTGTGCTTATTAAAAAACCTGAATATTTCTTAGTAAAAAAAGAGAACTCCAAATAAAGTGAGCATCATTTTGTGACATGATATAGTTTAAGCCGGATTTTCGCAAACTCATAAACCAATTTTTAGTTACAATATAACCATATCTTCTACCCTTTTTTAGACACTCGTTTCGAGCACTTTAGTTGTGTTTTAAAACAACAAAAAACGAGCTTATCTCGATGCTCTCGTGCATTAAGATAAACTCGTTTTTTTCATTTCTTTATTTCAAGATAAACCTTATCCGCGCATTCGCCTATGCGAATACTCTCTTCTGCGCTGCAGCTCTTAAGCTTCATTTTTTTAGGCAATCCCCATATACCAAAAGCTCTCGGACCGATCCACTCGTGATATCCGACAGATGAAAAAACACCTCGAAGAATCGAAAGGCATGCTTTTTTAGGCTTCATAAAGATGATTTTCATTGGGTGCTTTATAAAGGCGAAAATGAGCTTAGGATAGTGTGAGGTTATATTTGTAAAGCTGATTCCGGGATGCGTTACAGAAAGTGAGGCGCGCTCTTCGTTCGCGAAAAGCTCATAAAGCGAAAACATGAGATAACGCTTCGCGTTGCCGTACACCTTTGACGCCGCATTTCTTTTTGAAAAGTCTATATCGTTCGCATCGCTCTTTGAATAGTTATGCGCAATGCTTCCGACTACCACCACGCGTCCATCTCTTTCCCTAAGCATAGGCAAAAGCTCTCTTATCATATAATAAGGAGAAACAAAATTTATCTGATATACGTTATCGTACCCTGTTTTGCACTTGTGCCTTGGTATACTGTATGCCCCTGCGTTATGTATAAAAACGTCTAAAGGCTCTCGCTTCAGAGCTTCAAGTGCGGATTTTACCGACTCTATGTCTTCAAGGTCGGCAGATATGCATTTCACATCAATATTTTCATAAGTCTCGGAAAGCTCATCACGAAAAGCTTTAGAGCGCGCTAAATTCCTATCTACAAGTATCAGCGAAGCTCCGAGCGAGGCGAGATAACTGCAAAGCTCTTTTCCGAGTCCTCCTGTCGTTCCTGTTACAGCAACGGTTTTACCGGATAACGACTCTGTATTTTCTTCAATCCATTTTTTCGTATTCATAGCGTTTCCTTTACTTGACTTGATGCTTTAGTATAACATACTGTGCTTGAAATTACAAGGTGTGAATTGACAAATGCTGTCAATTTATGACACGGGTATTGACAAAACGACAAAGTAATACTATAATATAAATAAAAATAAGCAACTTTGGTTGCTTTTTTAAATGAAAAATCGAGGAAATATAATGGATCTGAGAATTTTCAAAACCAAGCGGCAAATAAAGGATGCCTTCTTAAAATTGCGAAGGCAATATATGCCCGAACGAATCAAGGTAAAGGACATATGCTCGCTTGCGATGATAAATAAAACAACATTTTACAAGCATTACGTAGACTCGTATGAGCTTTCGGAAGAAATTGACGATAACAGCGTTGAGAGCGTTATCGAAAAGTTCCCCGAAAAGACGAACTTTTTCAAAAGTCCCAAGGCATATGTCGAGTGTCTTGCACGCGCGCTTGAATGCGAAGCTGAAAATCTGAGGATAGTGTACCGCGGCAGAATTGACGTTTTTTGCGCAAAGCTTGAAGACAAATTGAAAAAATTCTACGACGGAGCAGAACAAACGGCCGAAAAAAAGTACACTTTATCATTCTTTATAAAAGGGTTTGTTGGAATACTCGGAGAGCGTCTTTTCATAAGTGAAGATGAAAAGAAGGACAAAAAAGCCTTCTCGGAATATATAAACAAGCTTGTCGAAAACGTTACACAGGACGGACTATTACATGGAAACAAAAATACTTGACAGTAATACATTTAAACGGATCCTCATAGGCGGAGTAAACGGAATCCGTTCTCAAATACAGACTATAAATGAATTAAACGTATTCCCTGTTCCTGACGGAGATACCGGCACAAATATGGCAAAAACCATAGAAAGCGGAGTAGCAAAGATATCCGACAGCTCTAAAGAAAGCGTTGGTGATATGGCATCTGATTTTGCCCGCGGCTCGGTGCTCGGAGCAAGAGGAAATTCCGGAGTTATTCTTTCACAGTTTTTTGCCGGAATCGGAGATGCTCTTAAGGATAAACAAACGGTTACGCCAAGAGAACTTGCGGAGGCTTCGATGGAGGGCGTTAAGCGAGCTTATTCTGCCGTAGCAAATCCCGTTGAAGGCACGATGCTAACTGTATTCCGTGAGAGCGCAGAGTACGTTATAAATAAAATCACAGATGACAGTTCTCTTGAGGAGCTGCTTCGGTTAAGTATCGAAAAGGGCAAGAGCTCGCTTGAAAAAACTAAAGAAATGCTCCCTGCACTGGCTGAAGCCGATGTGGTTGACAGCGGCGGAGCAGGTTGCCTCTCTATCGCAATCGGAATGTACGAAACTCTCCTTGGAAAGGTATCCGAGAGCACATCATTCATACCCAACGAGGCAGTTATAGCCTCTGAAAAAATCAATTATGACCTCTTCACTACCGATACAAAGCTTGAATTCGGCTACTGCACGGAGTGCCTCGTGAGACTTCAGCGCGCAAAGGGAGAGCCCGAATGCTTTGATAAAGAGGCGTTCACCAAGGAGCTCGAAAATTACGGCTGCAATTCAATCGTCATACTTCGTGACGGTGATATCTTGAAGCTCCATGCGCATACTATGACACCGGGAAATATTCTTACAATGTGCCAGCGTTTCGGTGAATTCCTTAACGTAAAGATAGAAAATATGTGCCTTCAGCATTCCGAAAAAACCGAAGGTATGAAGAAAAATAAAAAGAAAAAGCCGCCAAAGCCTTACGGTGTTGCGGCGGTCTGTACGGGAGACGGAATGAAGGCGCTCTTTGAGCAGCTGGGGGCAGACGTTATAATAGACGGAGGCCAGACGGGAAATCCGTCGGCAGAGGATTTTATAAATGCGTTTTCCTCCATAAATGCCGAAAACATTATCGTTCTTCCCAATAACGGCAACATTGTTATGACAGCTAATCAGGCGAAGGACCTATGGGAAGGAAATAACGTTACGGTAATTCCGACAAAGACCTTGTCTGAAGGATATTCGGCGCTTGCGGTATTCAATTCAGCGGCAGGAAGCCTTGAAGAACAGATATCCGGTATGACAAGCGCTGCCGAATCCGTTATTTCGGGAGAGATAACGGTAGCGATAAGAGACGCGCTCATCGGAGGCGTTTGCGTAAAAGAAGGCGAGTTTATAGGAATTCTTTCGGGTGAGCTCGTTACCTCGAAGCCTAAGGCAGATGAGGCTCTTTGCGATATGATATCCAAAATAGAGGATATTGAAGACAAGGAAATACTTACCCTCTTCATAGGTGCGGGTGTTTCTGACGACGAGCGGGTTATGGTCACCGAAGTGATAGAAGAAAGATTTGAAAACTTAAGTCTTGAGGTATTTATAGGCGGTCAGGAAGTTTACAAGTATCTCATAGCAGTAGAATAGGAGACCTTAATAATGACGGCAAAAAAATACAAAATAGCGATCGACGTTATGGGAAGTGATAAGGGAGCGGGCACGCTGACTGAGGGTGCGGTGAAAGCACTTGAGGCAAATTTTGACCTTGAAGTGGTTCTCTTCGGTGATAGCAACATTATAAAAGATAAGCTTCGCGAGCTTTCATACACGACAGAAAGAATAGAAATAGTTCATACTGCCGACGTTATCACAAACTACGATAATCCCATGGAAGCGATTTTCAGAAAAACAGACTCTTCTCTCGTAAAGGCTCTCACGGCTCTTGCGCAACGCGATGACATAGTGGGACTCATAAACGCAGGAAGCACCGGAGCTCTTCTCGCAGGCTCTCTTCGCTACGTTCCGGCAAGGGAGCTGAAAAGACCCGCTCTTGCGGCAATTCTTCCCTCAGCAAGCGGAGGCTTTACCTGCCTTGTGGACACTGGTGCGAATATAGATTGTACACCGTCACAGCTTGTTGACTTCGCTCATATGGGCTCGGACTTTATGAGGGAATCCTACGGTATAGAAGCGCCAAAGATAGGATTGCTCTCAAACGGCGCGGAGGAGACCAAGGGAAACAAGCTAGTTCGGGAAACTCATATGCTTCTGAAGGATGACAAGGCACTGAATTTTGTCGGAAATATCGAAGGAACTAATGCCCTTTCGGGCGACTGCGACGTTCTTGTAGCAGACGGATTTGCGGGCAATCAGGTTTTGAAAAATTCAGAGGGTATTGCAAGAAGAATAATCACGGACATAGTGAAATACTCAAAGATGACAAACAACCCCGAAATAATGAAGCTCGTTTCATATCTTATGAGTATATACGATTTCAACTCTCTTGGCGGAGGCATCGTGCTTGGAGCAGGAAAGCATATCATCAAGGCGCACGGTGCTGCAAATGCAGACTCTATAATGAACACATCTTCAATGCTTCTCAACATGGTAAAAAATAAAGACGTATTTAACGGAAAGGATAACAGGTGATAATATGGAAAACAAACTTAAAGTAATGTGCACCTCAACAGGCTGCATCGAATACGCTCCCGAACGTTACAGAAACCTTGGCATTGACATAATCAGAATACACGTTCACTTCCGCGGAAAGGAATACCTTGAGGGTCTCGACCTTGACCCCGTGGCATTCTACCGCGAGCTTGAGGAGCTCGAAGACCCGAAAAATAATCTTCCCTACACTTCCATGCCTACGCACGAAGCAATAAGAGCGCATTTTGAAAAAGCATATTCCGAAGGCTTCCGCGATGTTCTCGTTATCGCGCTCAGCGCATATCTCGGCGGTACATATAACCTCATTCGCCTTGTAGCAAAGGAATTTGCCGACAGAATGAAAATAACGGTTATCGACTCAAAGATTACCTGCTTTGGCGAAGGTCTTCTTGCCATCCGCGCGGCGGAAATGGCGAAAAGCGGCATCGATACAGAAACCATAATAAAGGAAATCAACTGGATGATAAAGCATCAAGAATTCCTCGGTGTCGACGGAAAGCTTGATTATCTTATTTACAACGGCAGACTAAAGGGCGGTAAGGCATTTATGGGAAAGATGCTCAACATATGCCCCGTAGTTCATTTTACTCACGAGGGTGAGCTCTGTTCTCTTCAGAGCGTCAGAACACCGAAAAAGGCGCTTATACGTACCTGCGAAATACTTAAAGAGCTTATAGGAGACCGTTCATCGGACGACTATATCCTTTGGCACGTTTACACGGGTCCGTCGCTGCTTGAGAATCTTCTTGAAATAGAAAAGAATTACGGTATCACAACAAATCACGAGGACATTATAATGTCCCCTGTAAGCGGCGCTCATAATGGCCCTTGGCTTGCGGGCTACGGTCTTCTCTTCCTACGACGCGAGGACGAACCGCTTGAGGAGGCATAATGGGCAATATACAAATCATCGAGGTTAAGACAAAAAAAGACAGACGGGCGTTCGTTGAATTTCCTTTAAGACTTTATAAGAACTGCCCCTACTTCGTTCCGCCGCTTTACGGTGATGAGATGAAGATATTTACAGACAAAAACGCATATGCCGATACCTGCGATTCGGTATTCTTCCTTGCAAAACAGAACGGCAGCACGGTAGGACGTATTCAAGGAATTGTTCAAAAACAGGCAAATGAGCTTCAGGGTGAGCGCCGTATCCGTTTTTCCAGATTCGATTCGATAAACGATAAAGAGGTTGCAAGAGCTCTCTTTGATGCTGTCGAAAAGTATGCTCTCGGCTTAGGGCTTGATACGGTATGCGGACCGCTCGGTTACAGCGACCTTGAACGCGAAGGACTTCTTATCGAGGGATTTGATAAGCTCTCTACCTTTGAGGAGCAATATAATTACGATTATTATCCTTCTCTTATAGAGGATTGCGGGTATGGGAAGGAAATAGACTGGCTTGAATTCCGTCTTCGCGCTCCTAAGGAAAAAAATCTTATGCTCTCTAAGGTTGCAGAGCGTGCTCTTGAGCTTTCGCGGCTGCATATAGTTGACACGGATACCATCTCAAAAAAGGAATACATAGAAAAGTACAAGGACGGATTCTTTGAATGTCTCGACCTTTGCTACCGTGAGCTTTACGGTACAGTTCCTTTTACGGAAAGCATGAAAAATCAGCTTGTAGAGCAATTTATGCTTATAATTAATAAGAAATACCTTATCATAATATGCGATGAAAACGAGCACGTTGTTTCCTTTGCCCTCTGCATTCCCGGAATAGGCGAGGCAGTGCAAAAAAGCGGTGGCAGACTTACGCCTGCCGCTATCATTCGTGTTCTGCGCGCGGTGAGCAAGCCGAAAACAGTTGATCTTGCTCTTATTGCTATACGCCCCGAATATCAGTTCTCCGGAATTACTGCCGTTATGCTCAACAAGATGACCGAATATCTTGAGAGCGGTAAGATAGAATATTTTGAAACGAACCTTAATCTTGAAACGAACACTCAAGTTATATCTCAATGGAAATATTTTGACGCAGAACAGCACAAACGCCGCCGTTCATACATAAAGAAAATACAATAAAACGAGGATATGTAAACAATGCTTGACAAATTAAAGAGTATTTTGACAAAAGTAAACAAGGAAATAGATATGAATACGGTAAATGAAGAAACCGAGCTTGTCGGCGATCTCGGCCTTGACTCCCTCTCTATAATGCTCTTCGCAATGGAGATAGAGGCGGCATTCGGATTCAGATTTACCGAGCCTGTAAAATTTGTTACGGTAGGAGACGTATGCAGATTCCTTGAATCTCGAGGATTATAACTTTCGTTTTACGAGCGACTGAATAGCTGCGGCTCAAGCAAAAAGCAACTCATCATTGGTTTTTGTACCCATAAGGTGCAATACCGGTGATGAGCTGCTTTTTATACTATCATGAATTCATTAGCTTTGAATCACTTTTCGGTTTTTGAAATAGCTTGGCAAATAAGGAAGTGCGTGAATCAAAAGATATATGAAATATACAATAACCACCGAAAGCCAATCGGGAGTCGCCGCGCCTATCGGGGCAAAGAAGAACGAGTTGAGCTTAAAGAACATATAGTCTGAGCCAATTTTTGAAAAATTTACGATATTCCCAACGACCGATACACAGATAGCAGGAACTGCAGGAATAATCAAATCCGTGAATTCTTTTGCTTCTTTATAGGAATGATATCCCGATAAAAGCATAACCAAGGCACAAAATACGATAGCTCCGTGGTATAATAACGTATGAAGACCGGCAAATGAAATACACGAATAGCTGCTAAGCACGTTCGCAGGATAAACAAAGTTTATTGCGCCTCCGAGAAAACCGAGCGAGCAAACGTAACCGCATCCCATATACCTTACCTTGCCTTTTCCGAATATCGCAAACGGCATAGCATACATAAATATCGAGCAAGGATACAATGGCATAATTGAGCCCCATGCGAAGCTGACGGTATTCCCCGATACAGTTTCCCAAACTATCTTCACAGCCTCCAGCACTGAAACGGTTATCCAAACTACCAAAAACGTAAGTTTTATCGTCCTCTCACTCTTTTTCGAGAGAAGAACAGCAAAAAATATTACAGCAGATAAAATAATTGCCGAAAAAATAAAGTGCAGCGGTGTAAATATTGTTCCGGGCCATTCGCCTGCGGGAGGAAGAAAATCCTTGTGCGTAAAGAAGTTTTTAATCAGCTCTCCAAAGCTATGCATATATATGCCTCCGATTTTTCAATTGATTTTTCAATTATCTTCGAGGACATTATATAACATTCATCAATCGACTTCAAGTTTTATGCGAGATTTTTAATAAGAGTTAATATTTGAAGGACATATAACGACATTTATCTCTCTGATTCTATTATTTCATACAGTCTTTTGCGTCGTGCGTCAAGATAATTCTTCCACCCTTTGGGATCAATGAATGGGTTTTCAGATGACCGTTCTTTCATTAAGAGCTTACCGACCGTGTCATTGTTTTCGACGTGATTTCCGAGAAATATTTCTACCGGCTCACGTTCGAGTCTTTCTATGCTTTCAAGAAATTTCCTGCGATTTTCAAATGGCAGACCGCGGCTTTCGAGGAATTCGCGCGTCAGCGTATTTGTTCCGCCACCGCCAAACATTCCCGCTCTGTATGTTTTTTCTCCTTCCTTCACGTCGAAGAAGAAGGATATTGTTCCGTCGGTGTGCCCGGGAGTTGACATGCATTCGATACGAGTATTACCAAGAGCGATAACGTCTCCGTCCTCAAGAAGAACATCAGGCTCAAACGGAATATTTTTTAACTCGAAGTGATCACATTCTCCGCGTGCAAACGGAAGATCTTCTTTACCCAAAAATATCTTAGCACCCGAAAGCTTTGCCAAGGCATAAGCGGCATTGGTATGGTCATAATGTCCGTGAGAGAGCACTATGTATTTGATGTCCTTCGGATTAAATCCCAGCTCCCATATATTGTTTATTACAAGGTATAAGCTACGTTCATATCCGGGATCGATAACGATAAGTCCCTCTTCCGTATCAATAAGATGAGTCGATGCCGGCACAGTTCCTACAAAATAAATGTTTCCAAATATTCTACCCGGCTTTACATATCCTAAAAAAGGATCATTATTTAGCATAATTCAAGACCTCCGCAAAGGTATATGGCATATTATATCAAAGGCATAACGAAAAGTCAAGAAATTCGGGGTGAGCGAATGCAGTTAGTTTAACTGCATTTGATAAAATTTTAGCGAATAAAAAACATATATTGACTATTAAAGTAAAATCTGCTATAATTGTTTCATTAAATATTTTGTGCGCATAGGCAAGAGGAAGCAATCCGAACTCACAAGGTTTTGAAAGATAGATTTCTCGCTATACATCTCCAAAGGAGGATTTTAAATGGACAAAAAGAGCCTTAAGGGCTGGCTTTATCTTTTACCCGCTGTTCTTTTTCTCGGCGTTTTCATGCTTTACCCGCTGATTGACGTTTTCGTTTACTCCTTTGAGGAAGGCTACAATTCAGCATCTGAAACCTTTTTCGGAACAGGCTTATATAATTATTCCTACGTTTTGCACGACCCGTATTTTTTGCAGGCGCTCAAAAACACCTTTATTCTCGTAATTATAACCGTTCCGCTTTCGACATTTATTGCGCTTGTTATATCCGTCGGTCTTGCTTCGATAGACAAGCTTCGCAACCTGTTTCAGACTATCTATTTTCTTCCATACGTTACCAATACGCTTGCGGTAGGTCTCGTTTTTATGATACTTTTCCAAAAAACCGAGTACACTGCAGGTCTTGTGAACACCTTCCTTTCATTATTTGGTATGACACCAATTGACTTCATCGAAGGGCCTTACGCGGCTAAAATGTTCGTTTTGTGTTTTTATACAATATGGATAGTTCTGCCTTTCAAAATACTCGTTCTGACAAGCGCTCTTGCATCTGTTGACCGAGATTATTATAATGCTGCGATGATAGACGGAACTTCAAAATTCAGAACGTTTATGAAAATAACGCTTCCCATGATATCTCCGATGATATTCTATCTCGTGATAACGGGATTCATAGGAGCTTTCAAGGCATACAGCGATGCTGTGGCTATATTCGGCACAGAGCTTAACGTAGCAGAAATGAATACTATCGTAGGTTATATATACGATATGCTTTACGGAGACGGAGGCGGGTTCCCGTCTTATGCTTCCGCCGCAGCGGTTATTCTGTTCTGCATTGTTCTCACTATTACGTGCTTGAATCTTATCATAAGCAAAAGTAAGGTATTTCGGAGGTGAGGGTGGAAATGGAAAACGAGTTCAAGAAAAAAATGCAAGCCTCCGAGATAAGGAAAAGGACCGTCAAGATTATTACTTATATAATGCTCGGCGTTTGGGGACTTATTGTTCTTTTCCCATTCTATTGGATGATTTTGACCTCCATAAAGAGCTACGGCTCATACAATTCAGAGCTTACGCCGTCATTTTTCCCAAGTGACCCTACTCTTGAAAACTATGCGTCTGCGTTTACCGCGATTCCGCTGGGAAGATATTTCCTTAATACTATCGTCTTCACCGTTGCTACAACGGCTCTTATGCTTATAGTCACGGTTCTTGCCGCCTTTGCATTTGCAAGACTTAACTTTGCGGGAAAGGAAATTGCTTTCACTGTATTTCTCGCTCTTATGATGATACCGGCAGAAATGGTAATAATCACAAACTATGTCACTGTTACCGATTTAAACCTGCGTAACACCTTCACAGGACTTATTCTACCCTCTGTAACGTCTGTTTTCTATATATACCTTTTAAAAGAAAACTTCGCTTCTGTTCCCGATGAGCTTTACTATGCGGCGAAGGTTGACGGAACGTCTGATTTTAAGTATATGTGGAAGGTAATGATACCCATTTGCAAGCCCACTATCGTGACGATAACCATTCTTAAGGTAATCGAGTGCTGGAATTCCTACGTATGGCCGAGACTCATTCTCGATCCACCGGCTGCCGACGATCCGGATAAGTGGTGCTATTTCCTTCTTTCAAACGGTATTCAGGCCTTGAGAGAGAGCGGCTTCGGAAGAGAGAATATTCCTGTAATGATGGCTGCCGTTACGCTTATCTCACTGCCTCTCATAGTACTCTTCATCGTCTTCCGTAAAAAGATAATGGCAGGCGTGGCGAGGGGAGGTACTAAGGGATGATAAAGCTGAAAATCACCTCTTTGATACTTGCGGTATCAATCGTCTTCGGAATGCTAACGCTTACCGGATGCCACGGCGGAAAATCTCTTCCCGCCTTTGAAATTCCCGAAAGTCTTGATACAAGCGAAACATATAATATCACCTTTTGGGCAAAAAACGATAATAACTCAATGCAGCAAGAAATTTATAAGCAAGCTATTATCGACTTTGAAGCATTATACCCCAATATAAACGTTAACCTTAAGCTTTACAACGATTACGGCTTGATTTATCAAGACGTTATAACAAATATATCGACGAACACAACTCCAAACATTTGCATCACGTATCCTGACCATATTGCAACTTATATGTCGGGAGTAAACGTAGTCGTTCCGCTTGACGGACTTATAAATGACGAAAAATTCGGTCTCGGAAGCAGCGAATTGAAATTTGACGCTCCGACGAAGGACGAAATCGTTCCGGAGTTTCTCGGCGAATGTATACTTGCGGACAGCTGCTATGCGCTCCCGTTTATGCGTTCCACCGAGGCATGCTATATAAACAAAGACATGGTGGAAGCGTTAGGATATGAGGTTCCAGACATTCTTACGTGGGACTTTATATGGGAAGTTTCGGAGGCAGCGATCGCTCTTGGCAAAGAGACGGTCACAAATGAAAAGGGAGAACAGACAGAGGTTTATGCGCTCAATGGGCAGTCGGTACTTATTCCTTTCATTTACAAATCGACAGATAATATGATGATACAAATGCTCGAGCAGCTTGATGCGGGATATTCAACCGATAACGGAGATATTCTTATATTTAACGAAGAAACAGAGGGCATATTGTACGAGGTCGCAAAGCACGCAAAAACCCGATCCTTCTCGACGTTTAAAATATCAAGCTACCCCGGAAACTTTTTAAATGCGGGGCAATGTATATTCGCTGTCGATTCTACAGCGGGAGCGACTTGGATAGGAAGCAATGCGCCTCTTATGGATATACCCGAAGACGAGCTTGTGCAGTTTGAAACTGTTGTAAGACCGATTCCTCAATACGATAAAGAAAATCCCGAAATGATATCGCAAGGACCTTCCGTATGTATTTTCAATAAAGAAAATCCCTGTGAGGTGCTTGCCTCGTGGCTATTTCTTCAATTCCTTTTGACAAATGACGTTCAGATAAACTACGCCATGACAGAGGGATACGTTCCCGTAACGACCAAAGCTCAAAGCTCTGAGAAGTATCAAGACTATCTCTCGAGAAGCGGGGAGGATAACGACACTTATTACAGCATTAAGCTTGACGCTACAAAGCTCCTTCTTAACAACATAGAGAATACCTTTGTAACTCCTGTTTTCAATGGCTCTGCCTCACTGAGAAACGCTGCAGGTCAGCTTATCGAAGAGGTTGCAAAATCCGTAAGGCGAAATCAAACGGTAGACGGCGAGTATATGCAAAAGCTCTATAAAAAGGTCACGTCGCTATATAAGCTTAACAGCTTTTCCGCAGCATCCGCCGGTGAAGATAAGCAAGAATTTGAAGCAATGCCTGTGGCATCTGTCGTTCTTATAGCTTCTTTGTTTACTGTATGGTTTGCAATGATAGTTTATTTGATAGTAAAAAAATTAAAAAACCTTAAAAAACAAAATTAATATTGACTTTTACCTAGATTCGTGTATAATATTATTTATCCGAGTTTTAATAAAAGAAGCTCGGTTGTTAATATCGGATGTCAAAAAAACAAAAATACAAAATTCAAGGAGACAAAAACAATGAAAAAAATCATTTCCTTACTTCTCGTGCTTGTTGTTGCTTGCTCGCTCTTCGTAGGATGTGACAACGTCAATGAAAAGTCTGAAGGCGTTATGACCTATGCTGAGTACGACGCAGCGGCTCTTGAGAGCGAAGTAGTTATTGAAGCTTACGTTCAGGCTACCCAGAGCTGGTGGGATAACAAGATCACCGTTTACGCTCAGGATAAGGACGGCGGTTACTTCATCTACGAGCTTCCTTGCTCTGAGGAAGATTCCAAGAAGCTCACTCCCGGCACAAAGATCAAGGTAACAGGCTACAAGGCCGAGTGGTCCGGCGAAGTCGAGATAGTTGACGCTACCTTCGAGTTTGTAAACGACGGTGTTACTTACGTAGCAGAGCCCAAGGACGTTACTTCCCTTCTCGGAACAGACGAGCTTATTAAGCATCAGAACATGTTCGTTTCATTCAAGGGACTTACCGTTAAGGCAGTTTCCTATAAGAATGGCGCGCCCGGCAACGGCAACGATATTTACGTAACCGTTGAAAAAGACGGCGCAAGCTACGATTTCTGCGTCGAAGCTTACCTTACCGCTCCCGGCACTGATGTTTATGATGCTTTCGCAAACATCAAAGAGGGTGACGTTATCGACGTTGAAGGCTTCCTTTACTGGTATAAGGGAGTTAACACTCACATAACTTCTGTAACGGTTAAATAATTTTTGTTTTAAGGGGTCGAAAAATCGACCCCTATTTTTTGCCAAAATATTTTTTAAATTTTTTTCTTTAACCACTTGACAAACCTACTTCTTTCTGCTATAATATCATAGCACGTTAACGGAAGGTTAGCTCAGTTGGGAGAGCATCTGCCTTACAAGCAGAGGGTCATAGGTTCGAGCCCTATACTTTCCACCACTTGGAAATTTTAGATAAAGTTGAGTTCATCTCGTAGCAGGGCTCGAACCTTTCGATGCCCAAGTTTCGGAGAAACTTGATTGTTGCTTTGCAACATATCTATACATTTCCACCAATCGGATTCGTTCCGATTCTATTGAAAATGGCTTGGTAGCTCAGTTGGTTAGAGCGCTAGCCTGTCACGCTAGAGGTCGTGGGTTCGAGCCCCATCCGAGTCGCCATTTTCAGTATGCCTCTGTAGCTCAGTTGGTAGAGCAAGGGACTGAAAATCCCTGTGTCGTTGGTTCGATTCCGACCGGAGGCACCATATCCGCGGATTTAGCTCATTTGGTAGAGCGCCACCTTGCCAAGGTGGAGGTGGCGGGTTCGAGCCCCGTAATCCGCTCCAAAGAAAGACGCATCACGAAAAGTGGTGCGTTTTTTGCGTATTAGGGGCG
>JAZRHO010000066.1:0-37286 GCA_045644805.1 Eubacteriales bacterium
AGCGACAATTCCGTTACGCTCCATAAGGATATCAACAAGCTTCTTTGCTCGGTTGAGCGCTCTTGCGCTTCTTATTCTTATAAGCATAGGAACCTGCTCGAAGTTCTTTGACTTAACTGACTCGTGGAAATACTTCGATGTTTCAAATTCGTTAGGATCAAGCGCGCAAAACAGACAGATTGTCTTGCCGCGAATCTTAAGCTTTAAAAGCTGGCGTCTTCCTTTGTTGAAGGACTCAAACCTCCAGCTCATACGGGATTTTACACCCTTAAAGGAAAGAATGTGGTTTTTAAGCTCGCTGTAGTAGGCTTTAGCGCTTTCGTTTTCGCTTTGAATAATGTTCGCTAGACAGCTGCGTCGGCATTTAATCGAAATCTTATTGTTGTTTTCGTCATAATATACCACGCTGTCAAGCGTATCGCCATCTTCAGACTCAACGTAAGAATCTAAAGCTTCAGAATTTGAAGCTTCAAAAATCTGCTCGGGGAGTATAGTCTCTTCGTGAGCGGTATCTGTTACAACCGCATCCTGTGTCTGCGGGGGGAACTCGTTTTCTGTACCGCTGTTATTCTCTTCGGCAATCTTATTGTAAATTTCGTCGTAATTATCTACTTTGATTTCAAATACGTAAAGAAGCTTAGTATTCGTCGGGATAAGGAATTGAGTCTTGGTCTGATCTCTGTTTTCACTCATAAGAATAGGAGACTGAATGGTGTCTCTTATACCAAGCATCTCGACAAAGGTTTTAATAGGAACTGTCTGATAGCCCGAGACGTCGAAATCTCCGTTTATTTGCTGAATAAATGAACGGTATGCCCTTACCAGCCTCTGAACCTTTATAGTATAGTTGACGTCTTCATTTTTCGTTACGTTAACGAATATGGCAAGAACGCAAGCCAGAAGAAGAGCAACGATTAAAGAAGCTATAGAAGCATTTTTAAATATATCTTGATTCATTGCGCCTTTACAGGCAAGAACCTTACTTTCTTCCTCAGCAACGGCTGAGCTGGTATTTATGCTGAAGTTGTTTTCCAAAAGTGGAATATTAAGAGATATAGTATATGTATTTGAGTTGTTTTCTTCAAAGGCATCACTGCTGCTTAAAACGGCAACATTCATTGTTACAACGAGCGACGTTTTAGCATTTTTTAAATTGTAAACGTTAACAAAAGTTTGCGCTTCATTGTTGTATTTATTAAAATCAACAAATACATTCTTGCTTATTTCAAAGCTGTTTAATCCTGAAACCGACTCTGTAACCTTTGGCAAAAGCGTATCGGTTGGAGCGTATATATGATCTCCTGTGGTCTTATCGGCAACGATAAGTTTTGCTACGATATCATAGGTATAATCAAATCCTACGTTCGCGGTGTCCATGTTGAGATCATAGATGAAATCAGCAGAGATTCCGTTTACTATTTCGGATACGTATGATTGACCTGAGCCTACCCACTCTTCCTTGAAGAAATCATTCTCCTTATACTGAACCTTGTAGTCCACGCTGCCGCTTTCGGTATATTCGATATAATAAGTCTGGTTCATTCTGTTATAAGTCAAAAACGAACCAAGCGCAATTATAACTGCTATCACAATAGCAACGGTTTGAATAATTATCCATTTTTTGCGGTTTTGCTTATAATCATACCGTCTTTTTATTTCAGCCTCAGACATTTATAATCCCTTTCTTCTAACGGTTAAAAAGACTTCTTATCCATAAAGTCGGATAGCCCACGTAAGGTATCTTATAATCAACCAATCCGACGATATCGCTATCTGTGATAAATCCCGCATCGCGGTTTTCATTAGCATCGCCCTTAGTGTAATAATGCTTTTTGCCGTTAATTATTTCTATTTCTTCAACTCTGTGAATTATAAAAGAGTTGTCTTTTTCATAAACAATTACTTGACCGGTTTTTATAATCTGACCGTCGTATTTTTCGTATATGGCGGCATCTCCGACATTAAGCTCGCCGGTCATGCTTTCGGTGGCTATTACAAGCGCACCGTATCGGAACTGATTTGAAATCAGCATTACAGTGGATAGCATCAACGCTACCGCTAAAACAGTTATTGGTATTTCAAGCTTAGATTTTTTTCTAAGCGCATAACGCCTTTTCTTCTCGTATAAGGCGTCGATAAACAAATATATTGCCAACGGTATCAAAAGGTCTGCTAAAGCGTGCAGCGACCTTGGCATGGCAGGAGTGTACGGAATAATGTATAAATATAGAGTTGTAAATGCTCTGTATATTATGTTAGGGTAAAATCCGTATCTTTTCGAGATATAGTGATAAAGCATATTTGCGATTACAGCGGGAAACATGGTTTCGGCAATCAGCTCCATGAAACGATTAAATGATGAAAGAGCAATGCCGGCAGTTGAGCAGATTATCATTTCCGCAAGAACGCAACATATATAGCAGATTATATTCGATATTTTATCGTCTTGAGCTATTACGACAAAACGAAAAAGTTCGGAGGACACAATTATTACCGCGATAGGAACACATCTTTCTAAAATAAATTTCGTGTCCAGTGCATAGGGGTTTTTTACAAAACCGAATTCAAGTCCCGAAAGATAATAAAGCGTAAGATAGAGCAGAGCTGATATCAACATAATCATTAATACCAGATTTTTGTTCAAGGAGAGAATACATCTTTTGTTGATAAAAAGCAAAGCAATAGATGCCAGCGCCGCAAGGGCAACGGCAGCAACGATTCTACCTGCTGTTTCAAACGGGATAAAAAAAACTACGAGGAGGACGGTAAGCGCCGATGCTGAAATAATATGTAATTTTCTCTTGTCGGTCATTTCCGTCCTCCTTAGTTTATTCCTTTAATTTGCTAAAAGATTAGCCTCCTGTTACAATGTCAGTAACATCGTATTCGATGTTAAACGTACCGGAAACCTGTTGACCTTCTGCGAGCTGAGGAATTTGAACAAGTTCAACTGTAACAACTACATCATAAGTATCATTTGCCCCAATCTCAAAGGGTTGATCTCCGACGTTAGTGCTGCATCCAAAATACGTCTCGTTGGTAATAGCAGTGTTAGTAGGATCGAGCTCACATTGTATTGCAAAATCGTTATCGTTTGCAATAGTGAAAGTGATTTCGATGGTTTGTCCTTGCTCTGAAAGACCTGTAACGGTGAAGTTACCCTTATCATTATTGGTGGTAAGAATTTCTGCGGTATAGCCTTCGCCATTTGAAACATTGCTGAAATAAACCAGCTGATCAAATGCATTTTCGGCATTAGTATGAGAAACTTCAATATCACCTTCAATGTTAAGCGTATCAGTGAGAACCGCATAACCTACGCTGAGGATCATTACTGCTACAAGCATAAATATGGCTACAATTGTTTTCCTATTTTTCATACTTTTCTCCTTTCTTAAGATTTGGTTTTCGTTTATATATTAAAAGCTTACGCCTTAATATCGGTTTAAAGTCAAAGACATCTATTGATAAAATGTCGGATATGCGGGAGGATTAAAAGATTTATATTTATTTTGATATACCTATACATCATATTTTAGCACAAAGAATTATGGTTTTCAAGTAGTTTATAGGAAATTTAGAAGTATTTTGGATAAAAATATAAAACATCCCAAAAATGTGTGTTGTTTTTGTTCCGCAACGAAAATTTCTAAACCAACACAAAATAATAAAAAGGCGCTCCGCGAGCAGAATAGAATCTGTTTTTCGCAGGGCGCTTTTATTTAAAATATGCAGGGAAAGCAAAAGTTTTACTCGAATTTAAAAACACTAACAAATTGATTATATCATAAATTTTTCGTCTTGTAAACACTTTTATGCGCAGTATCACTAAAATCTCTGTTTTATACAAAAAAATATTGTGAAGTTTTTACAGTTTGCCAATTGAAAAGCGGGAAAAAGTGTGCTATACTATAGACACAAGAAAGGAAGGTACGGTCCAATGGCAAAGTAAAAAAACTTCAAAGCCTTAAGAAAGACTTTGATGTGAAGGATTGAAAAGTTAATGTACGGCGATTTAAAATTTTGTGAAAAAACTAAAAGGAATAAAAAAACACGGCGGTGTTACGCTTTACATAGATAGAAGATTTAAGTTGATTATAAAATGAGAAGTTAAGTTAAATCGACGTAAGAAGCCTTCATATAATAAAGTCTTGTGTCACTTTTCGTATGTATCGATTTCAGCCCGAGCAAGAGTGTGTCTCGCTTAAGAGACTGGTAGAATGATGGTTGTAGGATGATTGAATGTGTCGGTAGATATCGAAGAGTAGAAATATGGAAGTGAGGATTAAGAAAGATGTTAGTTATCGAAAGTGAACAGAAATAGCCCTCGGCTGCACGGTGAAAAAAGCAGTCGAGGGTTATTTTTTTGTTATAAGTATAAATTAAGTATTTGTGTTACAGGGTATGTAAACGTATTCCTTGGCCTTGAGCTCTTCATAGAATATAGCATTTGCGGTTTCGTTATATGCCTGCACCCAGAGCGTACCGATACCGAAGCAGAGTACTCCGACTATCCACCAGCCGATGAAGGAGAGCTGAAGAAGGAAGAAATCCATTTTATGACCGTCCATCATACGGCGGCTTTCCGTGATTGCTTCGGTTGCCGTATATTCGGGGTGGTCGTTTTTAATATAGAAGGTCATAGCGTATGCGCAGGATTTTACTATTCCCGGTATAATGAAAAGAAGTGTCCATAGCAAAATAAATACATTGTAAAGAAGTCCTGTAACGAGTGCTCCCGCAAGGTCCTTTCTTGCTCCGTCTATAAGCGAGGAAAGGCCGTCGTGAGGAATCATTCCGCGGACTCTGCCGAGAAAATAGTGAGACATCGCGCACGTAAGAATACCGTAAACGAGAAGCGTTCCGACGCCGGTGAATGCCAATGCAGAATTTATTACCGTCACTGCAAGGCAGACAAGAAGCGCATATACCCATGCGTTGTTAAATACGTGATTACCAAGAACTGCTCTCGCTCTTTGGCGAATTTCATATGCTGGAATCATAAAGTTCCTCCATTTGATTTTTTGTTTAATTTTATCACATATATTTTCTTTTGTCAATAATTTAAGTTTTCATAGTTGATGTGTTATATAAGCCGAATAAAAAATGAGAGCAAGATTTTATTCTTGCTCTCATTTTTTTCACAAGGAATAGTCTTCAGACTATTTGCGATTATTCTACGATTTTTGTAATCGCGCCTGTTTCGGGATTGAATATATCAACGCGAGTGCTGTTTGCATATTCAACTACGAAGCAGTTTGCGTATGCGGCATATGTGTCGCCATGAGCTGAAACAGGGCTGATATAAGTGTCACCCTCATAAGTTAAGCCTGCACTGGATTGATAAGCTTCGGTCATAAAGAGCGTCATTATTCTGTCGTCCTGAGCGCTGTAGAACGTGGAACTGTTAAATCCTGCAAGGTAAATATCCGGGCAATAGAAGAGAATAATCTCTGCTGCTATATAGGATTCTACGTCTATAACACCAAGCTTATTAAGCATTGCCTGCTTTTCAGGATTAAGTGCGGTAGGCCATCCGGGATGTCCTTTATAGTAAATCTGATGTGTATCGCCATATTCAGCTACAAGATATTTGAGATAAGCCTCAAGATCACCCTCACCGTCTGTACTTGTTCCGAGAACCATAAGGATTTCCTTATCGCCCGCGGAGCTGAATACCTGGTCGTTGAATTTGTAAAGATTTTTAAGAGTCATAGAATCTGCCGTTGAGAGCTTAGCAAGCATCGTACCTAAAGAGGGATAGATAACATTGGTAGACTCAAGGTTTGCGTTTTTGCCGGAGTTGTTTGTTCCGTTAAGCAAATCGAGAATATAATCGCTGTTAGCGTTATCTGTAAGCAATGACTTACGTGCGCACCACCAATCAACGTTATCTTCAAGGGTTGCAATTACGAAAGCATAATTTGTGAGTCTCTGGAAGTCAGGGTTGCTCATAAATGCGCCGTCAAGATAGTTTGTGCTTCCGTTAGCCGCAGCTGTTTTCATTCTTACCCATTCGGCAGCCAGCTTCTTGTATACCTCGTCAGCGCTTTCGCCGTTAGCCTTGTCGGGATATGTCATCGTCTTGAAGCAAGCAACAGTGCTTGTTCCATCGGATACCATTGTAGCGTGATAATTGGTTATGCCCTGAGCGTCAAAGAACTTAAGGATAAGCTCGGGATAGTTATCTACGCAGTAGAAATTGAAGTGTGTATTGGGATTGATTTCGTAAAGCTCTTTAACATATGCTGCCATCAAGTTATTATTGCCGTGGAAATCACCGGTAGGTTTATCCTGAGAGGGAAGCCAGTATGTATCTTCGGGAAGCATGCTCCAATCATAGGAGTTTACACGCTCAAGAGCGATAATAGTGGGCGCATCTGCCATTGTAGGAAGATTTGCAGCCTCATAATTATCAAACGTAGCACCGTCCTTACTCAAGGAATGAAGCGTGAAATAGAGAACGGGCATAGAGCCGTTCATGGAAACGATATTGTACTCATCCGTATATACGGGAACTACTTCCTCGCTTACTACCACGGTATTACCCGCTGTATCGTTAGCGGTAACGCGAACCGTAACACGGCCGTAGCATACTTCCTGTGTTATAACGGAAGCGACAGTTCCCAAATCGCGGGTTGCAAGAAGTCTTTCGCCATAGTAGAAGTTGACCTTCAGATTTGAATATTTTTCAAAATCGAAGTCGTAGAAGCCGTAATCGAGAGTGAGCGTAGGCTTTTCGTTCGGCTGGGAAATGTAATAGCTGAATCTCGCAAAATCATCAATGATCTGAGCCTTGGTTTCGGTAACGACACCGTTAATTACCCAGAAGCCATCTTCGCTTATGGAAATTGTCGGAGTTTCTCCGTCTTGACCTTGAGCCTTCGTTGTTGTAACAACACCGTTAATTACCCAAAAGCCATCTTCGTTAATCTCCACCGAGGGGGAGGTAGACGACGGAATACCGGAGCATGCGCTCAGCGTGAATGCAAGAGCTGCAATACAAAGAATTACTAAGAGGACACGCTTAAAAGTACTTTTCATTTTGAATTCTCCTGTTTTTATTTTAGGTTATAAATAATTATGACCTAACAGTATTATAACATTTATGCACCTAAATGTCAAGATATGACGGAAAATAGTATATAGACTGCAAAGAAGTGGGATAAATTTTCTGAAAATTGAAAATCGGATAAAAAATCCCCGCGTTTTTTTAACTTGACTTGTGAACCGTACAGTGGTATAATTAAAGCAAAAGGAACAGTACTTTGATGCAAAAACAGTCGGAGGCAATAATGAGTAATACATACTTTGGAGAAATAAAGAAAAACTTTGGATTCGGATGCATGCGCTTGCCTATGAAGGACGGAGAGGTGGATTATTCCGAATTTTCAAGAATGGTTGATAAATTTATAGATTCGGGCTTTAATTATTTCGATACCGCGCACGGCTATCTTGGCGGCAAGAGTGAAACCGCTATTCGCGAGTGTCTGACCTCGCGCTATCCTAGGGAAAGCTATCTTTTGACGAATAAGCTTACAGCGAGCTATTTTAAATGCCAAGAGGATATAAGACCTTTCTTTGAAAGCCAGCTTAAGGCATGCGGAGTAGAATATTTTGACTTCTACCTTATGCATGCTCAGGAGAGAAGGAATTATGAAAAGTATAAAAAATGCAAGGCTTATGAGACGGCTCTTGAGCTTCTTCGCGAAGGAAAAATAAAGCATCTCGGTATATCCTTCCATGACAAGGCTGAGGTTCTCGAAAAAATACTTACCGAGTATCCGCAGATCGAGGTCGTGCAGATTCAGTTCAATTACGTTGATTACGAGGATGCTTCAGTGGATTCGCGTAGAGTATATGAGGTGTGCCGTAAATTCGGCAAGCCGGTTATCGTTATGGAGCCTGTAAAGGGCGGAAGCCTTGTTAACCTTCCGGCTCGCGCGAGGGCGGTCCTTGATGAGCTGAATGGCGGCTCAAACGCAAGCTATGCCATTCGCTTTGCAGCCGGCTTTGAGGGTATAATAATGGTGCTCTCGGGCATGGGAAATATGGATATGATGAACGATAATATCGGTTATATGAAGGACTTTAAGCCTCTTAACGATAAGGAGCGCGAGGCTGTATCGAAGGTCTGCTCAATATTCCGCGAGCAGGACATTATCCCCTGTACAGCCTGCAGCTATTGCGTTGAGCGTTGTCCGAAAAAAATTTCTATTCCAAATCTTTTTTCATGCATGAATACGAAGAAGGCATTCGAGAATTGGAATTCATCGTTCTATTATAGCGTGCACACTTCAGATGGAGGAAAGGCTAGCGACTGTATAGGATGCGGAAACTGCGAGGCTGTATGCCCTCAGCATCTCAAAATACGCGAGCTTCTTCGAGAAGTTGCTCTCGAATTTGAAAAACAAGAGTGAAAAATATTAAAGCATAGCGGCGTGTCGAATTACGCCGCTTTCTTTTTGTCGCTTTTATATTGACAAATCGAAAAATCTGTGTTATAATACCTAACGTGTGAGGGAGTAGCAAGCGCTTTTTGCGTAGCAAGTCAACATACTGGCTCATTTCGCCTGGCTTGTTTTAAATTGCGAGACTCATGTATAAGCTTTAAGCTTATAGCTTTTTGCTATGGGTAGGCTGTACATGGAGTCTTATTTTTTTGTTTCGACGCCAAGTACGGTTAACCGCGCTTGGCTTTTTTAATACGAGGAGAGATAAAGATGACACTTGACTTTTCATTCTTTTTAACAAGTATTCTTTTAGGAGCGGGACTTGCGATGGACGCGTTTTCGGTCTCTCTTGCAAACGGATTGAATGAGCCCATGATGAACAGGGGTAAAATGTGCGGCGTCGCGGGCATATTTTCTCTGTTTCAGTTCGCTATGCCTATGATAGGCTGGATATGCGTATCTACTATCGCGCAGTATTTTGAAGCGTTTGAGAAGTTCATACCCTGGATAGCGCTCGGACTTTTGGGCTATATCGGTGGAAGTATGCTTTACGAGGGAATAACGAAAAAGGATTCCGAGGAAGAAAAGCCGGCGGCTACGTTCGGCGCACTTATAGTTCAAGGTGTCGCAACCTCTATAGACGCGCTTTCAGTTGGTTTTACCATATCAGACCATAACGTTTTTGAAGCCTTACTTGCCTGTGCAATTATTGGTTTTGTAACGTTCTTTATCTGCTTTGCAGGACTTGCCATAGGCAAAAAGGCGGGAACAAGACTCGCGGGCAAGGCGGGAATACTCGGCGGATCTATTCTTATCTTTATAGGTCTTGAGATATTTATAACCAGCTTCTTCTGATTCGAGGGCATATTTTTTAAAAATACAATCGGTAGTTTTGATAGTGAGATGTTTTGCTATTAACTGCCGATTTAACATTTTATACGCAAAAAATTTTAAAAATCTAAACATAACTCAATCATTAATTTAACAATCTTCGGGTATAATTATAATAATTATAGGATGTCGAAAAGGATCTATTCTTTTCGCAACTGTGCAAAATCTTTTAGGCTTTTATACTACAATGATTTGTACTACAATAATTTGTACTACAATGATTTGTACTACAATCATTGCAACAGAAATCGACGGTTTTCTTCTTTTGAAAACTGTTAGCAAATCACAGATTTGCCGTCGAAATTGCTTAATTTCGACATTCGATTGTCGTTATAAAAAACGAGAGAGGTAAACTTAATGGTTGATGTTCTTATTATAGGCGGCGGAGTTTCGGGACTTTCTGCCGGGATATACTCATGCCTTGCGGGATTTCGGGTTACCGTTTGTGAGAAGCATTTTACTGCCGGAGGCAATCTTACCGCATGGGACAGAGGCGGATATCACATAGATAACTGTATTCATTGGCTTACCGGGACAAATCCAGCAACGAAAACCTATAAGATGTGGCAGGAGCTTGGAGTTCTCGGAAATGTTCGCGTACATCAGGGAAATACACTCTATACCTGCGAAAAGGGCGGAGTTCGCCTTTCGCTTAATAAGGACCTGACACGCACCTTTAGCGACATGCTTAAAATATCCCCGGATGACGAAAAAGAAATAAGAAGCCTTATATGCGCCGTAAAGGCTATGCAAGGTATTTGCGGTATAGCAGGCGAAAATCATGATAAGGGGCTCTCTTTTGCCGAGGCTGTGCGCTCGGCACCGTCGCTTATAAAATACTATTCTCTCAGCACGGGTGAGCTCGCTTCGCGTTTTTCTCATCCTGCGCTGAAATTTTTCATAAGCTCCTTCTGGGGTGATGATTTCGGAGCGCTTGCGCTTATTATGGTCTTTGCGCACTATTGCGGAGAAAACGGCGGTATTCCTGCCGGTGGCTCGTCTTTTGCGGCAGAGAGTATGAAAAAGAGATTTTCAGATCTGGGTGGAAGGCTGATTTTAAAAAAGGAAGCTGTGAAAATAAACCGCAAAGGGGGCAAGGCGGTCTCTGTAACCTTTGCTGACGGTGAGACACTTTCAGCGGATTATATAATTGTCAGCGCAGATCCTGCTTCGGTTTTCGGAAAGCTCTTGGATATACCAATGCCAAGGAGTCTCAGAAGTCAGTATGAAAGAGTGCGCCTCAAGCGCTTTTCGAGCTATCATTGCGCCTTCTCGTGCGACCTTGCGAGCGTTCCGTTTGAGGGTGATTTCATTTTTGAAGTTCCGCTTAAATACCGTCCGATACTTAGGACGTCTCAGGTCATAGTTCGTGAATTTTCGCATGAGAAAAGCTTTGCTCCTGCGGGCAAGAACATTCTTCAAACGATGACTTTTTGTTACGAAGACGAAGCAAGAAAATTTATAGAATTACGCGATAACAATAGGGAAATGTATGAAAAACGCAAACAAGAGTTGTCAAAATTGCTCGAAAAGCTGATAATATCACGTTTTCCTGAGGTGAATGGAAGACTTAAATGTATAGATGTTTGGACTCCGGCAACCTATAAGCGATATACAAATTCCGAGGTTGGCTCATATATGAGCTTTGTGCTGCCCTCAAAAATGATACCAAGGAGAATAAGCGCACGGGTTAGCGGTCTTAGCAATTTGTTTTTGGCAACCCAGTGGCAGCAGCTGCCCGGTGGACTTCCCACGGCTGCGGAATGCGGAAGAGCAGCCGCTATGGAAATAGCAAGGATTGAGTCGGGAAGGCAGAGCATCGGAATAAAGAGTAAAAAAAGAAAAGCGAAAGGCTTTGCATAGCGTGCCATAACCAAAAGCAAGATATAAATTGAATGGATTATCTTGAAATTTTATGAAGAATATGATACGATATAGCTATAAAATAATGTAAATTCGGTGAAATTTCAGGAGAAGCATGACAATGAGGATAAAAGACAAAATTTCCTTTTCAAAGGAAGAGCTGATTAAGCACGGGCCTATAACGATAGTTGCTTTTGGAGACAGTGTTACGCACGGAGCTCTAGCAGACGGCGAGATGGATTACGATAGTGTATATCACCGCCGCCTTGCAAGAAAGATATCCTCGGCTCGCGCTTATATTCCGGTGAACGTTGTAAATGCGGGAATCGGGGGAATTACTGCCAAGCGCTCTCTTGACAGAATGGATAGCCAGGTGCTTTCCCACTCTCCCGATCTTTGCATAGTAGCGTTTGGACTAAATGACGTAAACGGACCTCTTGAAGAATACCTTTCCTCTCTTAAGACGATATTTGAACGTCTAATTGCGAGGGATATAGAGACAGTTTTTATGACCCCGAATATGCTTAATACATACGTTGCCTCGGACACCGCGGAAAAGCATCTTGAGTACGCAAAAAAGACCGCTGATTTTCAAAACAGCGGCAGAATGGATACTTATATCGGGCAGGCGCGTGAGCTGGCGCTTTCTATGGGTGTTAAGGTTGCGGATTGCTATTCCAAGTGGCGAGAGCTTTCTGCGACTCGCGACACTACAATGCTTCTTGCAAACCGTATAAACCACCCTGTAAGAGAAATGCATGAGCTGTTCGCAAATGAGATATTCAATGCCATTTTTGACGGTGAAATCAAGTGCGATAGCTCTTCTGACAGCACGATGTATTCATAATGCAGAACGAATGAAAAAAATCTAAACAAGACTAAGGTCTGTATGCCTGCTCGGTAGGAGTAATGGCATGCAGACCTTTTTGTATAGCGTCGATGTATCTATATAAAGTAAGATTTTTTATAATTTCACTAAAAGATAAAAGTTTTTTGAATCATGGTGATTTTTTGAATATAAATCTTCCGCTGTTTATAGGAACGGTGACCAGTGTTGACTAATCTTTAATAGTAAAACAGAGGGTAGCTCAAGTTTTTAAACTTGAGCTACCCTCAAATGCGCCAGCCCCAATTACACCAAGCCCATTGTCTATAGTTTATTGCTGCTTTACGGGGATTGAGAGAAGCTTCGTGCAGCTTTCGCTTTGGCAGGTCCGCAAGGGAGTCATATTTTTATAGACTATATCCTCTGTAATCACATAACGTCCCTCATTCTTGAAGGGAGCATCCGAAAGGTCGTTGTATAAGTAGGTAATATCGGGAGATTCCGATTTTAGATTATCTATTAATATGTGGCGCGGCATATAACGCGTGTATCCGAAATCCCATTCGATATATGGCTCTTCATAATAATGGAAGCCTGAGTATATCATATATAATGCATCACCTATCCTTGCGTCGGTCTTGATTCCTCTGTAACCAAATTTGCCCTTCATAGTGCAGTTTTTGATGATGATATCACCGTTGAAGGTAGCACCGTAATCACCGCGAAGCGTAAGAAAGCTCTTGCCTGCAAGACGTGTTGTGTTTTTTATATAAAGTGTTCCTCCTCCGACAACGCTTATCTCCGTGCCGAATTCGCAATCAATAAGGTTTGCGTTAAAGAAGCCTCGGTGAGCATCAAAGCGAGACATGGAGCAATTCTTGAACGTCATATTTTTTGCTCCGTTAGAGGACATAATTCCCCAATATCTTGTGTCGCATGTATCGACTCCATTTGTAATTCCCTCGCACCTTACGTGGCTAGAATACTCAATTACAAGATCATATGTTCCCTGCGGAACAGGCTCTGACGAAGTTTGCTTATCTTCATAATATGTGGTATGTGCATTAAGTGCGCAGTTTACAGCGCATGAATTATACGTATTACAGAAATAGAAAAATCCGTAATAAGGATAGCTTTGGCGGAGCTTGCCGTCTTCACTTCTGCCGTAGCCTTCATTAGGAATATCCGGCTCGCCTGTTATTCTGTGAGTTATATCGCGCATTGTCGTATTTGTTCTGCCTATTTGAAATTTACGCAGATATCCGCGCCATTTGTTTTCAAAGTCGGTTTCCTTAACGACTCTGCAGCAAATCGTTTCAAAGTATCCGCCCTGTATGGTTATCGGCTTATCGTCAGTACGGAAGACTTCCATTTTAGTGACAGTATCAAAATCGAACGTTATCGGAGTCGACGGGTCTATCGAGCCGTCGGGATTGACGAGCAAGTAATCTGCTCTTGGGAATCCGGAATCCACATTACATCCGAAACGTACATAGTCGCGGTGGTTATCATTCGTGAAATGAATAAAGCATTTAACGTCAAGCTTTCCGCGGAGTGCTTCTATCACACTGTCTCCCGCTTTGAATGCTATATTGCCGAAGTTTGCCGCGATCTGATCTCCCTTGTAGACTTTCGAGGGAGTGTCTCTGTCTACGTAAAACAGAGGGCGGCTCCTATTTACAAAAGCATCTGAGCCTGTGTCGTCAAGAATGAACTTTGCTCCTGTGAAATCGGTATCTGTCTTGATAATAGTTGATTTATCGAAATGGTGGATATAATAGGTCATACCCTCGTCAGCACGGACGGGAAGGGAATTTTCATTCGCAAACGCATGAGATGCAAAGATGGCTTCAAAGTCATCGTCCTCGCCGTTTCCTTTTGCGCCGAAATCGGAATACAGTACGTACCCTCGCTCAAGTATTTTTTGCCTGTCAGGCATATTGGTATCCTCCTTTTGCCGCTCGGTTGGTTTCCAAGATAAATTTACTCTAATATATCGTCAATGATTCCGAGGTCAAAGGCAAGGCGGGAGAGAACGTATTTGTCTCTTATATCCTTCGTTGCTCTGAAAATTTCGGGGAAGAGCGAATCGTCTGTGCCTATATCGGAAACCTTTTTTGGAATTCCTGCTTTATCGTAAAGCTCATCAAGCCATTCAAGAGAAGGGAGCTCGTCGTTTATAATTTCAAGGATTTTATCCCAATTTTTGCATATTACCTCAAAACGCTCGCGGTGGCGTGCGGTGTCGTATTTACGCTCCTTTTCCTCAAGCTTTATCATGCTCTCCGCGCCTTTTCCAAGAAGCGCTTCAAGACGCCTGTTCCAGTCAGCGAGGTCAAAGCTCTCTGCATATGCCAATGCTTTATCGCGGTTTGGCGTGTGCGCCTTTATTTTTTCATAAAGCTTTGCCGCAAGATAGGTTCCGATAGCGCACTGAATCCCGTGAAGGTCCTCGGGCGTGTCAAATTCTTCGGCTCTCATATCTATAACGTGGGATATGTAGTGCTCGACTCCTGAAGCGGGACGCGAGATACCTGCGTAATTCATAGCAACACTTCCTATGATAAGTCCCTCGAAAAGTGCTTCCGCTGCCAAAGAGTCTGTTCCGTCAAGTCTTTCGGCAACCGAAACGCATTTCTTCAGCGCGAGTCTTATAAGATTTGCTATTTGCTCGCAGTAATATTCGCCGGTGATAAGATTGCTTAAGCGCCATTCGCATATACTGATATATTTTGCCAGCATATCTCCGAGTCCTGATATCATCATTTTTCGGGGAGCAGTGCATACGATATCGCTGTCTCCTATGATTACCTCTGCGCTTTTGGTATTAACCGACGTTTTGAGTCCGGAGCGGCTTACCGATGACGTGGTGGAGGCATATCCGTCCATTGAGGGAGCTGTTGCCACTATTATATAGGTTTTGTTTCCTACTGCGCAAAGCATTTTTCCTATATCGTTTATAACCCCCGAGCCTATCGCTATTACGGTATCGCAGTCGCAGGGGCAATTCATTACCGCCGCGCCCACACCGTATTCATCGGGTCTTGGACTTTCGGGATAAACAAATACCGAATACGGGAGATTTTCAGAATTCAGAATAGCTTCGACCTTTTTAAGGCCGACTTTTTTTGTATTTTCATCGCATATTACATAAACCTTTTGTGAGGCATACTTTTTCAGTGCGTCCGCGAGTTTTTTGATCGCTCCGCTTCCGGTGTGAATATCAGCGGTAAAGTTATGGATTTTTCCGCATTGGCAAATAGAGCCGTTCATTTTTTTCATTAAATCGAGCATATTATGTACCGTCCGAATATATTGCGCCAAGCACATAAAAGTGCGCCGGGCGTTTAATTAATTATATACTCACAAAATAAAAAAGTCAATAGAGAAAAACCGATTAAAGTGCCATTTGTTAAGTTGTTTTGGTATGCTTTAAAAAGTTTGACGCTTTTTTGCGAAATTTGCTGTATTTGTCTTGACTTTACAGTTATTATTTGTTACAATATCAGTAATGTTTTTATATGATTATATTAAGAGGTAAATAAATGAAGGCTTTTTTAGAAAGAAACAAGAAAGCGCTCATTAACATGGCGGTTATCATAGCGACGCTTGTCGCTCTCTCAATTATTTCCGTTGTGCTTTTGGTGCTTTTCGATATTGTATATTTTGATGATGGAATGCAGTTCAACGCGGAGCTGTTCCATTCTTTCAAAACATCGTGGTACGGTTGGATAATATTTATTCTGCTGCAAACGGTATTGAGCGTGCTCCTTTGTGTGATTCCGGGCGCGTCCATGGCATTTATTCTTCTCAGTAAAACTCTTTACGATTACGCGTGGCAGGCATTTATTCTATCCTTTGCAAGCGTAATGATATCGAGTGTTTTTATGTATCTTCTCGGAAGATTGGGAGGATATAAGCTTTGCGTTAAGCTTCTCGGAAAAGAGGATTGCGAAAAATCCCTGGGGCTTCTTCGCGATAAGGGAACGGTTTTCTTCCCGCTTATGATGCTTTTCCCCGTCTTTCCCGATGATGCTCTCGTTATGGTAGCGGGAACTCTTAAAATGTCTCTTAAGTGGTTTATTCCTTCAATTCTCATTGCCAGAGGCATTGGTATCGCTACTATCGTATTTGGACTTTCTCTCGTTCCGTTTGATAAGTTTACTGCCGTATGGCATTGGATCCTCTTTATCGCGGTATGCGCCGTTTTGATTGTGGCTGTGTTCTTTGCGGCTATTAAATTCAACAAGTGGCTCGAAAAAAGAAAGAAGAGTAATCATGACGATGCAGAAAACAGCGAGAATTGAGAGTCCCTTCGGCTTTTTATCAGCCGGAAAGCTTAAAATAATTGCTTGCATTGCAATGTTTATAGACCACCTCGGACTTATGATATTTCCGTCGGTCTATGCATTTCGCGCAATAGGCCGTCTTGCCTTTCCTATATTCGCATACTTCATTGCAGAGGGGTGCCATTATACGAAAAGAAAGGTAAGGCGCTTTTTGCTTCTTTTAGGCTTCGGGCTTTCGTATCTTTTGGTTTATTATATTTTTGCCGCCGAGCTTTACGCAAGTATATTTCTGACCTTTTCGGTATCTGTGCTCGTTATATATATTTTGGATTTTGTAAAGCGCTCGGCTTTTTCCGACTTTAACTGTGTAAATCTTACGTTGTCGCTTTTGCTTTTGGCGGGAGTACTCATCGGTGCTTATTTCCTGTTCGTCAAGGTTGAGTTTGATTACGGATTTTACGGTATGCTTGTGCCTGTGCTTGTAAGTCTTTTTGATTTCAAGGATATACAAGTGCCGAGTTATTTGCGTTTTCTTGATACGTATTATATGAGACTTATACTTCTTTGCGTAGGTCTTTTGCTCGTTTGCAGCGACTCCTACGTATGGACGGCTGAAATTTTCTCAATTTCCGTGCCTCATTACTGCTTCTATTTTGCCGCGCCTATACTTCTTCTGTTTTATAACGGAAAGGTTGGTAATAAGAAGCTCAAGTACGCTTTTTACATCTTTTATCCCGCTCATATCGTATTTATAACTGCGATATCCATTATAATTTCTATATTCTAAAAATACGGAGATATTAATGAGAATAGATAAATTTATTTCAGAGCTTGGAATAGCCTCGCGCAAGGAGGCTGCCGCTACGGCAAGACGGGGCGGAGTTCTGCTTAACGGAGTACCGGTGAGGGACCTTTCCTTGCATATCGACCCGAATAAAGATTCTGTGTCATATCAGGGCAGAGCGCTTTCATACAAAAGGTTCACTTATATAATGCTCAATAAGCCGGCGGGTTACGTCAGCGCGACTGAGGATTCATCTTTGCCACCTGTTACAGATATTCTTTCCGAAGAGCTACGCAAAAGAAATCTTTTTCCGGTCGGACGCCTTGATAAGGATACGGTTGGTCTTATGATACTTACAAATAACGGGCAGCTCTCTCATGCTCTGCTCTCTCCTAAGCACCACGTCGAAAAGAAGTATTATTTTGAAGCTGCAGAGCCGCTTTCTCACGGTGCGGAGGAGATTTTCAAAAATGGTATTACCCTTCGTGACGGCTATGAGTGCAAGAGTGCGTCTTTAATTTTATATGAGGGAAGAAAAAGCGGTGTAATAACTCTTACCGAGGGTAAATATCATCAGATAAAGCGTATGATAGCGTCCTTTGGAAATGCCGTGACATATCTTAAACGTATCACATTTTCCGACATTTCCCTCGATGAGCGACTTGCCGAGGGAGAATATCGGGAGCTTACTGTCGAGGAGGAAAATATACTTGAGAAAAACGCTTCTATTTCTAAGTAATTTTGTCGGTAAAAGGGTTTACAAACTATAAAAAATGTGTTATACTAATTCAGTGAAAAACAATGAAAATGAGGCAATGTCTTGTAAATGCCTCAAACGATATTGGAGAACTATATGGAAATCAATAAGATCCTTGCTGAAGAGTTCAGCATAACAGAAGAACAGGTTGAAAAGACCGTTGCACTTATCGATGAAGGAAATACTATTCCTTTTATTTCGCGTTACCGTAAGGAGGTTACGGGAAGCCTTGACGATACAGTGCTTCGTGACCTTTTTGACCGTCTGTGTTACCTTCGTAAGCTCGATGAACGCCGCGCTGAAATAACGTCGCTCATTGATGCTCAACAGAAGCTTACTCCCGAAATCACCTTCGCGCTTAGCCAGGCGAAAACTCTTGTAGAGCTTGAGGACATTTACCGTCCCTTCAAGCCCAAGCGTACTACCAGAGCGTCTATCGCGCGCGCAAAGGGACTTGAGCCTTTGGCTAACTATATTATGGAGCAAAGAGATTCCTATGATCCCGAGATTGCCGTTTATGCGGAGGAATTTATCTCGGCTGAAGAAGGGAAGGAAGTTGTCGATGCGGCTGCCGCACTTCAAGGTGCGTCGGATATCATAGCAGAGGACGTTTCCAACAATGCCGAAATAAGAAAGCTTCTTCGTGAGTTCACGATGAATTACGGCTCGATCACTACCAAAGCAACCAAGGAAGAGCCTTCTGTATATGAAAACTATTATGATTTCTCCGAGCCGATAAAGAAGCTTAAGGGACATAGAGTTCTCGCTATAAACAGAGGTGAGAACGAGGATTTCCTCAAGGTAAGCGTTACTCTTCAAAAAGAAGACGGAATAGCTCAGCTCGTTTCAAAGACTGTAACCAATAAGCAGTCGCCTGCACTTCCTTATATTATGAATACTCTTGAAGATGCTTATGAGCGTCTTTTGTTCCCCGCTATTGAGCGCGAGGTCAGAACTACCTTGTTTGATGACGCATGCGAGGGCGCGCTTAAGGTATTTTCCGAAAACCTGCGTAACCTTCTTCTCGTATCCCCGATAAAGGGTAAAACCGTTCTCGGTTATGACCCCGGTTACGCGCACGGATGCAAGCTCGCGGTAGTTGATAAAACGGGTAAGGTTCTTGATACGGCTGTTATTTATCCCGTTAAGCCCCGTGAGGATATAGACCGCTCCCGTACTACTGTTCTCCGTCTGGTTTCTAAATACGGCGTCGACGTTATAGCTATCGGTAACGGAACGGCTTCGCGCGAGTCCGAAAAGTTTATTGCTGACACCTTGCGCGATCCCTCTTGCCCCAAGGGTGTAAAGTATACTATTGTTTCAGAGGCGGGCGCCAGCGTATATTCAGCGTCCAAGGTAGCTACCGAGGAGTTCCCTGATTATGATGTAATGCAGAGAAGCGCAATTTCAATTGCAAGACGCTTGCAGGATCCCTTGGCAGAGCTTGTTAAGATTGAGCCTAAGGCAATCGGTGTAGGTCAGTATCAGCACGATATGAAGCAGGCAAGGCTCAGCGATGCTCTCGGAGGAGTTGTTGAGGACTGCGTTAACGCGGTTGGCGTTGATATTAACACGGCTTCGTATTCGCTCCTTTCATACGTTTCAGGTATCAATACGACCGCTGCAAAGAATATAGTTGCATACCGCGAAGCAAACGGTGAGTTCAAGAACCGCCGTCAGATACTTAAGGTTCCGAAAATCGGTGACAAGGCGTTCACCCAGTGCGCAGGCTTCCTTCGTATACCCGGAGCATCAGACGTGCTTGATTCTACGGGAGTGCACCCCGAGTCATATGCTATTGCCGAGGACCTTCTTAAGAGATTCGGATTCAGCACGGATGACGTAAGGAATAATAATCTTGCGCTTCTTCGTTTTAAGGCAACCCAGTACGGTATGGCAAAGCTTGCAAAGGAGCTTGGCTGCGGCGAGCCTACTCTTGAAGATATTATTTCAGAGCTTGAAAAGCCCGGCAGAGATATCCGTGATGACGCTCCGGCACCCGTTCTTTCTACCGACGTTCTTGAGATTACCGACCTTAAGCCGGAAATGCAGCTTAAGGGTACTGTACGAAACGTTGTTGATTTCGGATGCTTCGTCGATATAGGTGTGCATCACGACGGACTTCTTCATATTTCAGAGATGTCTGATAAGTTTATAAAGCATCCGTCGGAGCTCTTCAAAACAGGCGATGTTATTGAAGTAAGAATTAAAGATGTAAACGTTGAAAAACATAGAATTTCTCTCACGAGAAAGGGTATGAATACTCAAAAGTAAATAAATGTTAGCAAAATGCAACGCAATATCGAATATATGGTTCGGGAAAACGTTGCATTTTGTTATATGTAAATTTTTTTGTTTTCTTCAAATTTGTAGATGCCGTGAAGGGTAAAATATAAATTTTTTCTAAAAATTTTATAAAAATTAACAAAAGTACTTATTATTATGATATAATATAATTAGAGATATGTCTTTTGAGGTTGAAAGGAGAGGTTATGTTCGGTTACGTAAAACCTGTTACGGCAGAGCTTTTGGTAAAAGAATATGAATTTTACAAAGCCACGTATTGCGGTGTTTGCCGTTCTATGAGGAAGATAACCGGCACACTTTCAAACGTGCTTCACAGTTATGACAGCGTTTTTCTTGCGCTTGTCCGCATGCTTTACGTTGATGACTCGCAAATAGGAGCAAAAAAGAAAAGGTGTATTGCGCATCCTATAAAGCCAAAGGTGATGCTTAACAGAAATGACGCGACCGACTATACCGCGAGGGCATTTGCCATACTGACTTATTATAAGCTGCGCGATGATTTGAATGATGAAAAACTCGGTAAGCGTATGGCGGTTGGCACACTGCGTCCTATATTCGCGTCGGCAAAAAACAGAGCTGATCTTAATGACCTTGCTAAAATTACCAAGGAAAAGCTTGAAGCAATTGATGTGCTTGAGAAATCGAGATCAAAGAGTGTGGACGAGCCGGCTAAGCTTTTCGGAGAAATTTTAGGTGAGATATTCGCATCGGGTCTTGAGGGGACAGACAGAGCGGTTACCTACACTCTCGGCTTCCACCTCGGAAAATTCATTTACGCAGCTGACGCCGCGGAGGATTATGAAAAGGATAGAAAGTCGGGAAGCTATAATCCATACGTTGAGCTGTACGGGGGCGCTGATTTAACAGATGAAAACCGTGCTACAATAAAATGTGCGCTTCTTCTTGAATGTAAGGGCATTGAGGGCGCAGTGAATCTTTTGCCGTTTGGCAAAAAAATAACCATCGAAAACATAATAAATAATATAATATATCTCGGACTTCCAAAAAGAATCTCATTTCTCGATAAGGCTGGAGATTTAAAGGAAGAGTCTGAAGGAAAGGTTTGAAATGAACGGTAATACACAGAATCGCGATCCTTTTGAAATACTCGGTGTGCAAAGAGGCGCAAGCGATGAGGAAATAAAAAATGCTTATCGCGCCCTTGCAAAAAAGTATCACCCCGATAATTATGACGACGATAATCCTCTGAAGGACGTCGCCAATGAAAAAATGCAGGACATTAACTGGGCATATGATGAAATCCAGCGTCTTCGCGCGGAGAACAAAAACACCTATTCGGGAGCAGGCACGTATTATCAGAGCTATAGCGGAAACAATCAGCATTCCGCAGACCCTCTTTACGTAGAGGTGCGCGATGATATCAATAGACATCGTTTTGCGGATGCGGAAAGAAAGCTGCTCGATGTTATGATACCGAACAGAATTGCTGAATGGCATTATCTTATGAGTCTTGTGCTTATGAGCAGAAAAAATGTGGGCGATGCTATGCGTGAGCTTGAGATTGCCTGCAATATGGAGCCCGGAAATGCGGAATATCAGCGCGCAAAGGAAATGTTCAATACCAATGCCAATGCTTACGGTAACACGTACTACGGCTCTGCCTCGAACGATTACCGCTACCGCAACCGGAGAAGAGACGCTGACGATGCATGCAACTGCTGCGCTAATCTTCTTTGCCTTGACTGTCTTTGCGAATGTATGGGCGGCGACCTTATAGCTTGTTGCTGATATGAAGCAGACGAAAAAGATTACCATAAGCGCGATGGCAGTGGCTCTCGGAGTCGTTTTTATGGCGCTGGGAGCGTTCGTTGAGGTGCTTGATCTCACCGTGGCGGCTATATCGTCTTGCATTATGGCGTTCGTTTTTATAGAAGTAGGTAAGCCATATACGTATTTTGTCTGGCTTGGAACGTCTCTTCTTACCTTTGTTTTCTTCCCGCATAGCTTTGTATGGGTAACTTACTTTCTTGTGTTTGGTATTTATCCCATATTAAAAGCGTATATAGAGAGAACAAAGCATGCCTTTTGGATACCGCTGAAGCTTGTATTCTTCAATATAGCGGCACCGCTTATGATACTCGCATCCGAGTATCTGCTCGGAATTCCGTTCTTTGAAGATGATCTTTCGGTTCCGTTTTTTGAAGAGAATATGCTTTTGTTTAAAGTATGCGTTTATATTTTTCTTATAATCGCGCTCTTTGTTTACGATATATTTATGACGGTTATGATACGTATGTATTTTTCAACCTTCAGAAAAAGAATACAGAAATTTTTCAAGTGATATTAAAGGATTTTTATGACTAAAGTTGGTTTTGTATCTCTCGGATGCTCAAAAAATCTTGTTGATACCGAGGTAATGCTCCGCACTCTTTACGACGCGGGCTTTGAGCTTACGCCGAATGAAGCGGAGGCAGAGATAATAGTTGTTAATACCTGCGGCTTTATTGAAAGCGCAAAGTCAGAGTCGATTGACAATATTCTTGACCTTTCAAGACTTAAAGAAGAAGGAAAATGTAAGCATATTATCGCTACGGGATGCCTCGTTGAGAGCTATCGCGAGGAGGTAATGCGTGAGATGCCTGAGGTCGATGCTCTCATAGGCGTCGGAAGCCTTTGCCATATAGCACAGGCGTGCTCTGCGGTAATGCGCGGAGAAAAGTATATTTCCTTCGACGATAAGGAAACCTCGCCTCTCGGAGGTGAGAGAATTCTTACAACCGCAGACCATACCGCTTATCTTAAAATTGCGGAGGGGTGCGACAATAAATGCACGTATTGTGCCATACCTCTTATAAGAGGAAAGCTTCGTTCCCGTACTATTGAGGACATTGTGAATGAAGCAAAGGACCTTGAAGCGCTCGGTGTACGTGAATTAAACCTTATAGCGCAGGATACTTCACGGTACGGACTCGACATTTACGGTGAATACAGTCTTGCAAGACTCGTTAGGGCGATAACGGAAAATACCTCAATTCCATGGATAAGGCTTCTTTACTGCTATCCCGATAAAATCACCGATGAGCTTATAGAAGAGATGAGCACGAATGATAGGCTTCTGCCGTATATGGATATCCCCGTTCAGCATATATCCGACAAGGTGCTTACCCGTATGAATCGGCACGGTGGGGCTGCTCTGATAAAGGAAACCATCAAAAAGCTTCGTGAGCGTGTTCCTAACATCGTTCTCAGAACTACTGCTATGGTGGGCTTCCCCGGAGAGACGGAGGAGGACTTCAACGAGCTTTGCGAGTTTATAAAGGAAACCCGCTTTGAGCATTTTGGAGCGTTTACATATTCGCCCGAGGAGGGAACTGCCGCTGCAGGATTTGACGGAGAGGTTGACGAGCAGACAAAGCAGGATAGATACGATATTCTCATGCAGACGCAGCTTACGGTGAATGAGGACAGAATAGAAAAGCTTGTCGGAAGCACTGTAAAGGTTCTTTGCGACGGATTTGATACAATTGCGGATATTTACTACGGAAGAACATATGCTGACGCGCCCGACGTTGACGGACGGGTTTACTTCAAATCACTCAAAAAGGTTGAAGCCGGAGAATTCGTTGATGTGGAAGTTCATGAAGCGCTTGATTATGACCTTGTAGGTCAGGCAGTATCTATATAAAGGAGAAAAACGATGAAAAAGTCAACAATACTTAACATTCCGAATATACTTTCGTTTATAAGAGTCCTTCTTGTTCCCTTATTTGTAGCAACGCTTATCTTTATGCGTGAGATTGAAATATGGGGATACGTAGTACCTGCGATAGTTTATGCGCTGACGGCACTTACCGATATGCTTGACGGTAAAATAGCCAGAAAATACAATCTCGTTACCGACTTCGGAAAGTTTATCGACCCGCTTGCGGATAAGTTTATGGTATTGAGCTCTATGATAGCAATGCTTGTCTGGATGTTCCTTCGATCTGAGGTTGCTCAGGGAATGGTATTCGTTTGGCTTGTTCTCATTGTTCTGTTCCGTGAGCTTGGTGTAACAAGCTTAAGACTCGTTGTTGCCGGTAAAAAGGTAAAGGTTGACCTCGCCGCCAATATGATGGGCAAGCTTAAGACTGTCTCTCAAATGGTGGGAACAGTTCTTATTATCCTTGAGCCCTTGATGTTTGGAGCAAATCATATAATGTCTTATATCCTTATGGCGGTGATAGCCTTTACTACTCTTTATTCAGGTATAAATTACTTTATAGGTTACTTACCTCATATTGTAGACACAGAAGAATAATCCTGTAAAAATAATATGTATCTGCGGATGCTTCCATAAAAAAGAAGCGTCCGTATTTTTTTTGAAAACAGGTGAATAACTTTCCATATTTGTGCGGAAAATACATGCAGTAATTCAAAAGAAAGGAAATGAATATGGAAAAGAAATTCAAATTCAGCGACAAATCCGCAGTATCCAAAATAGTTTATCTTACGGTTATTGCGATCCTCTGTGTAAGCGCTATCGTAATAGGTATCGTAGCGGCAAACAGCAGAAAGAAAAACGATACGGATAATCCCCCCGCGGTTGACGGTGGCTCGGATACCGACGGTAGTACCGATGGTAGTACCAATGGTAGTACCAATGGTAGCAATGGCTCCGGTTCGGACAATAATACCGATGGCGGTAACAACTCGGGTAATACCGAAACAACCTATATCAGTCCCCTTAGCGGTACTGTTATGAAGTCTCACAGTACGACAGTGCCCGTCTTCTCCAATACGATGGATGAATGGAGAATTCACACAGGACTTGATATTTGCTGTGATGACGGAGCAGAGGTTTATGCTTCTGCAAACGGAGAGGTAACCGCGGTTTACAAGGATCCAATGCTTGGAAACACCGTAGAGATAACTCATACCTCGGGAATTAAAACCTGTTACTCAAACCTTGACGCAGATGCGATTTGCGTTAACGTGGGTGACACTGTGTCTCAGGGTGATCTTATAGCGTGCGTGGGCGATACTACTATAATAGAGATTGCAGACGAGCCTCACCTTCACTTTGAGATCAAGGTCAATGACGAAAGCGTGAATCCTCTTGATTATCTTACAGAGGAGTCAAAGAAAACATCGCTCGGCATAGTAAGCGGAAGCGAAGACGAAAGCGAGAGCGGAAGCGAAGTCTAATTTTCGCGAATAAATGCCAAAACTACCCAAAATGCCCCGTTTTTCGGGGCATTTTCTTTGAATGGTACAAGTAAAACCGCAATTTTACAAAATTTGTCACAATACATCTTAAAACAGCACCGTTGAAATGCGAAAAAATACCGGAAATTACTGTAAAACGTGATTTTGTTCTTTGATAATTACCATTTGTTACAGACTTTTTGAAGAAGAAGTAAGTAAAATTTTACATAGCACTTGCTTTTTGTTTTAAAATATGCTATAATTCTTCTGTTATTTATTTGTTCTCGTATAAAGGATTTTAAAATGATAAACGTTGCAATACTTGGCTTTGGCGTTGTCGGCAGCGGAACGGCAAAGCTTCTTACAGATAATAAAAAGGAAACAGAGCGTCTCGGCGGTGACGAAATCAATATCAAGTACATACTTGATCTCAGGGATTTTCCCGATTCACCGTTTGCTGACAAAATAGTTCATGATTTTGATATAATAGCAAACGACCCTGAGGTTTCGGTTGTTATTGAGGTTATGGGCGGCTCTCATCCTGCGTATGAATTTACTGTCAAAGCTCTTCGCGCGAAAAAAAGCGTAATTACCTCAAACAAGGAGGTTGTCGCAAACTTCGGCGATGAATTTTTAAAGCTTGCAAGTGAGAATGGTGTTTGCTACCGCTTTGAAGCATCAGTCGGCGGAGGAATTCCGGTTATATCTCCCATAATAGACAGTTTGCGTCAGAATAAGCTATCCGAGGTCCGCGGTATTCTTAACGGCACAACGAATTATATTCTCACTCAGATGTTCACCTACGGACAAAGCTTTGAGGGTGCACTTGCCGATGCTCAGAAAAAAGGTTATGCGGAGAGAAATCCCGACGCTGATATTCTCGGTACAGACGCTGCACGAAAGATAATTATACTTACAGCTCTTGTCTCAGGGAAGCTTATTCCGATAGAGAACGTGCATACCGAAGGCATTACCGCTATAAGAGATAACGACGTTATGGCAGCTGAAAAAATGGGCTGCACTATAAAGCTCGTAGGAAGGGGAATCGTTTCGCAGGATAAGCCTTTTGCACTTGTTGCTCCTTTCCTTGTTCCTGCTGATATGCCTCTTTCGGCTGTCAGCGGTGTTTATAATGCCGTAGAGGTTACGGGCGAGCCTATTGGAAACGTTATGTTTTACGGACGCGGCGCCGGTGCGGGAGCTACTGCTTCGGCTGTTGTCGGTGACCTTATGCAGATTATGCGCAGCGGCAGATCGTACAGTGCGCCTGTTTTTGAAAAATGCGCTGACGTATTTGATTTCGATGAATTTACATCAAAGCATTACATTGCCTGCGATAAGAGTGCGGAGAATGCGGTAAAGGCTGCTTTTCCCGGCGTTACTTTTATTCCCTCCGAGGAATGTGCTTTCGTCACTCCCGAAATCAGCGAAAGAGAGCTTCGTGATTTGCTTGGAAGGCTTGGAATTGAACCGCTTTCCGATATACGTGTGCTTGCATAATTTCAGAATTTGTTATGTTCCGACGGGGGTTTTACCCTGTCGGAATTTTTTATGAGCGCGGATATTGAAATGAGACAAAGTAAAAACAGAAGAGTGTCCGTAAGATAAACCGACCTATCTGTGTCAAAAGAAAGCGATACGGCAAAGATGATAAGAAAGACTATAAAGTAAACTCTTTTGAGCTTGTTTCCGAAAAGATAGAATCGGCATGTCTCGCCGTAATAATACCAGCAAAGCACGGTAGAGAGTGCGAACGCACTTACTGAGAAAAGAAGCAAAGCGTAAGCTGCCGGACCTATGCGTGATGCGAAAACGGTGGCGAGACCTGAAAGCCCGTTAGCTCCCGATGCCTCACCGCTGAAAAGTATAGCAAAGGCGGTAAGCGGGCAGAGAAATAGCGTGTCAAATACTACCTCTATTATGCCGAAGCAACCGGCACGTGCGCAGTCTTCGGCAGAGAGCGCGGTATGGGAAAACGAAGACGTTCCGGCTCCTGCTTCGTTTGAAAGAAGTCCTCTCGCGAAGCCCTCCTTCATGCCGCTTTTTACAAGAAATGCGCTAACGCCACCGGCGAAGCTTTTAATATCCAAAGCGGAAGAAAGTATAAGACTTAGCACACTCGGCAATTTTGAAATATTGGGCAAAATCACACAAAGGCACATACCCGTGTAGCATAACGCCGCAGCGGGTATGATGACAGCGACGGCTTTTTTTATGCGTTCTCCGCCGCTTTTGCATATAAAAGCCGCAAGTATCGTAAAAGGAATTATTAACATCCGCTCATCAAGGTATGCATGTGCGGCAGAGCGTATTGCCGAGCCTTGAAGCAAGCATCCCATAGAAAGCGAAAGAGCAAGGCAGAGAAGGGCATATAAGCGTGACAGAGCCTTTCCATACGCCTTCCCAGTGCCTTCTATTACGCTTATCATGCCAAGTCCTTTACCCGTGCCGGCGGAAAGGAAAACCTCTGCGTATTTTATTGCCGACGAAAAAAGAGCGGATACCATAAGCCAAAAAACGCTGCCCGCACCCCCGACGGCAATTCCGAAACTTACTCCTACAATGTTTCCCACTCCTAGTGTTCCGGCAAGCGCGAGAATAAGCGAACTTATCGCATTTTTTGTATTTTCACCCCTAAATGTAAACTTAAGTGTACGAATAGGGTGAATAAAAAAGAAAAAATGTAGTTTTACGATGAAAAATCCTCCGACAAAAAGCATCATCGGAGGAAGAAAAAAGTTCAAAAACATAACAAAAGCCTCCGCTAAAGAATATGCAGAGGCCTTTATCTTTATGTAAAAATATTGTTTTGTTTATAAACGGTGCCGACGCACTTCATTACCCTTTTTGTAACGTCGAAGAGCTTATCTCCGTATTCGGCGTCGCCTTTTGCTATTTTAATGAACTCGCGTATCTCGTTTGCCAAATTAAGGCTTCCGTGCGGCGCTTTGAAAATATGCTTGTTTCCGTCATTCAGATTGAGCGTCAGCGTTTTCGGTTCGTTTATCTTATCGAAGCTTAACGTACCGAGCTCGCCCTCTATCGAAGATATGTTTTTGCCTTCGGTTATTTTGGAGTAGAGTATTTGCGCATCCATACCGTCATATCCGAGAGTTATTTTTCCGCATCCCTCGAATCCGTTATGGAGAAATTCGGATTTTGAATTGACCGAAAGAGGTTCTCCGAGGAGGGATATACAAAAGTGCAAGGGGTAAATTCCTATATCGGCAAGCGCGGAATTTTTCATTGAGGGGTCGAAGGCATTCATCACTTCGCCTTTAAGGAATTTATCGTATCTTGATGAGTATTGACGGTATTCAAAGCATGCGCGCTTTATGCGCCCGAGTCTTGGCAAAAGCTCTCTGACAAGAGATAGCAACGGGTCAAAATCGCATCGCATAGCTTCTATAACGGTGCCGCCCGTGCGTTCCTTTGCCTCGCAAAGCTCGCGGAATTCTTCTTCGGTAGCGCATATCATTTTTTCACAAAGCACCGCTTTGCCACGCTCCATGGCAAGTATTGCCTGATCCTTATGGCACATCGTTGGTGATGCTATATAAACCGCGTCTATATCCGCATCGTCAAGCATTGCGCTATAGTCGGTATAGAGGCGCTCAATACCGTGCCTTTCGGCAAAGGCTTCTGCGGTATCCCTTGCGCGAGAGTACACGGCAAGTATTCGCGCGCTCTCGACTCGGCTTGAGGCTTCGGCAAAATTATCGCTGATAAAATTCGTTCCTACGATGCCAAAATTCATACTGCCACCGTCATATAACGAATTTAACGATAAAGAAAATGACTGCTGCAAGAAGTATTATTCCCGACGCCCAGCTTATAACAGTGTCGGCTATCTTTGAAATTTTAGCCTCGCGCTCGTCCTTTTGTCTGTCCTCTTCGGTTTCAAGCATGTCCTCGGTCAGCTCGAACTCTTCGTCTGCGTCGGAGCTGCTTTTTTTCGAGGAAAAATCATAGCTTCCGTTCTTTATTGCCTCGCTCCGCTCACCTGCGGCGCATATAATGTCATTTACGGCATCTATAACTGCCATATCATCGGTATTGCCCGACGTCAGCGACTCTCCGAGAGATTTGCACGAATCGGCTATTTTCTCAGGATCGTTGCTTTCCTGCGCTATGTCGATATCCGCTTCGCATTTAGGGCAAATATATCTCGGAAGTCCGTAAGCGCTCATCATAAGTATAGGCGCTTCGTCAGCGTTGACCTCACGCTTGCAAATGCAGCATCTGCTCATTTCTTTATATCTCCTTTTTTCTCAAGCTCTCCCCTTATTCCCGCACGGAAAAATTTGATGTATTCCTCGCGAAGGAGCTTACGCTCTTCGGTTTCTTCGTCCGTAAGAGGGCGGAGCTTTGCAATTCTGCCGAGCTCGTTTATTCTGTCTATTTTTGCTTTATCCATACTTTATCCCTTCCTTTCGATGCCGGGGATTTGAAATTTCACGTATAGCTATATTATACCCACTGTAAAACTTTTTGTCAAGAATATTGACTTTTTTATTTTCGTAGTATATAATATTGTAGTTAAAAGTAAAATGCGGAGGTATGCAATGAAGGAAAAGATATCGCTTGCAGGTGATCTCGGAAGTGGAAAAAGCACCGTATCTAAAATCCTTATCGAAAGACTCGGCGCGGAATATTATTCCACAGGTGCTCTTGTGAGAGCTGTTGCCGAAAGACGCGGTATGACGATAGGTGAGCTTAACGTGTATATGGAAACTCACCCCGAGATAGACCGTGAGATAGATGACGGCCTTGTCGCGCTCGGTAACGTGGACAAGCTTTTGATAATAGACTCCAGAATGGCATGGCATTTTACGCCGGGTACCTTCAAGGTGTATCTTTCCACCGATATTGAAACGAGTGCCGCGAGGATTATGTGCGCTGACCGAAAGGGAGAGCATGCTTTAACTCTTGAAGAGACGGTTATTCAAACGCGTGGCAGACGTGAGAGTGAGAAGAAGCGTTATTTCGAGCAGTATGGGGTACATATAAAGGACCTGACTAATTATTCTCTTATCGTTGATACAACGACGGCTACGCCCGACGAGGTTGCGGAATGCATATGTCAAGGCTTTGATAAATGGTGTGAGGACAGAACGTATAGCGCAGTATTTATCTCGCCCGAAAGACTGAATTATCCCGAAATCGAGCTTGACGCCGATGCCGTGTCGCAAATTTCGGAGAAGATAGAGCTTGGTTTGCCTGTGCCGACACCTGAGGTTTTTGAAAAAGACGGCGAATTTTATCTTGTATCGGGCTTCGATACCGCTATGGCTTACGCGCTTTCCTTTGCGACCTTTATTCCCGCAAAGCTTACCACCGTCTGCGATACGGATTTTGAATACGTGAAAATGAAGAATTCTTTATAGGAGACAGTTATGTTAACACTTAAGAAAAAGACGTCCCTGCTTCTTGAGTCCGCCATATCCGAGGTTTTCGGAGAGGGCTTACTTAGCAGTGAAGAGATATTTGAAATGCTTGAATATCCGCCTGACAGAAGTATGGGCGATATAGCATTGCCTTGCTTCCGCCTTTCAAAGAGCTTAAGAAAGGCTCCTCCCGTGATAGCCTCGGCGCTTGCTGAGCACGTTGCTTGTGAAGAGTTTTCCGAGATAAATGCGGTTGGCGGTTATTTGAATTTCCGTATCAGCCCGACGGCTTTTGCCGCCCGTGTGGTTGCCGATATTGAGGCGAAGGGAGAAAAGTACGGCTCTCCCATGACGGGGGAAGGAAAAACCGTCGTTCTTGACTATTCCTCTCCGAACGTCGCAAAGCCCTTCCATATAGGACATCTCGGAACTACCGTTATAGGTCACTCACTGAAGCTCCTTCATGAGTTCGCGGGATATAAGTGTGTTGGAATAAATTATCTCGGAGACTGGGGAACTCAGTTCGGTAAGCTTATTGTTGCTTACAAGAAGTGGGGAAGCCGCGAAAAGGTAGAAGAGGGCGGAGTTGACGAGCTTGTTTCTCTCTACGTTAAGGTTAATAACGCAATAAAAGACGAAGAAAACGCAAGCATACCCACTCTTGCGGAGGGCGAAAAGCCGAAGTCCGAGCTTGGAGACCTATCCCGCGCCGAGTTTGCAAAGCTTGAGCAGGGCGATGAGGAGAATCTTGAGTTATGGCGTTGGTTTGTTTCGGTAAGCCTTAAGGAATACGAAAAGACCTACAAAATGCTTGGCATATCATTTGACAGCTATAAGGGTGAATCCTTCTATACCGATAAAATGCCGGCTCAGGTTCAGAAGCTTCGCGATATGGAGCTTTTGAAAATTGACGACGGTGCGTCTATTGTGGACCTCGAAGAGTGGAATATGCCCCCATGCCTCATTCTTAAGCGCGACGGCACTACTCTTTATCCTACGAGAGACATAGCGGCAGCCGTTTACCGTAAAAATGAGTATAAGTTTGATAAGGCGATATATGTGACGAGCGCGGCGCAGTCCTTGCACTTTGCGCAGTGGTTCAAGGTAGTTGAGCTTATGGGCTATGATTGGTACGGTGAGCTCGTTCACGTTCCTTATGGTACAGTAAGTATAAACGGCGCAAAGCTGGCAACAAGAACGGGTAACGTTATTCTTTTGAGAGATTTATTTGACGAAGCTATCAAGCGCGTTTATGAAATAACGAAGGAAAAGCACCCCGACGAGAGCGAATGCCGTTCTATATCTGAAAAGGTAGGTGTCGGCGCGGTTATATTCTACTACCTTTCAAATAACAGGATAAGAGACATTAATTTCATTATGGAAGAGGCTCTGTCGTTTGACGGAAACACCGGCCCTTACGCTCAGTACACTTATGCCCGTACCAATTCTATAATTGAAAAAGCGGGCTCGGTTGGCAAAATGACAGACGCGTCTCTCTCGGAAGTGGAATTCGAGCTTGCTAAAACTCTCTCTGTATTCCCCGAGCGTATAAACAGTGCGCTTCTGGATTACGAGCCGAGCGTTGTTACGAGATACATTCTTGACCTTTGCGCGGCATTCAACCGATTCTACCACGACTCCAAGATAGCTGCGTGCGAGGACGAAAAGCTGAGGAGCAGCCGTCTCGCATTGACTTCAGCTACTCGCCGCGTTCTCAAAACCGCTCTTGAGCTTATATGCATGCAGACTCCGGATAAGATTTAAATTTCGCTTATCTGACCGAAAACAACAAAAATGCAAACTTAACTTTGATTTTTAGGAGAAAATAAAAAATGTCAGGACATTCAAAATGGAATAATATAAAGCACAAGAAAGAAAAATCAGATGCTGCAAAGGCAAAAATATTCACCAAAATAGGCAAGGAGATGGCTGTTGCCATCAAGGCGGGCGGTCCGGACCCTAATAACAATAACAAGCTTCGTGACCTTATAGCGAAGGCAAAAGCGAATAACGTTCCGAACGATAATATCCAGCGTACAATTAAGAAATTCACCGATAACAATGATATAAATTATGAAGAAATTGTTTATGAGGGATACGGCCCATCGGGCGTTGCTATTATCGTGGAAACATCTACGGATAATAGAAATCGTACTGCGGGAAACGTTCGCGCATGGTTCAATAAGTACGGCGGAAATATGGGTCAGACCGGCTGTGTGTCGTATCTCTTTGAAGAAAAAGGCGTTATAACGATAATCGACGAGGACGGTGAAATCGACGAAGATAAGATAATGGAGGATTCACTCGAATGCGGTGCTGAGGACATTAAGTGCGAAGAGGGTGAATACACCATTTACACTTCCGCAGAGGAACTCGATTCTGTTCGCGATTCCGTAATTGCTCTCGGATATAAAATAGACACTGCTGACGTTGCCAAGGTTCCTTCAACTCACGTTGAGCTTACAAGCGAAGAGGACATTGAAAATATGGAAAAAATGCTTGATAAGTTCAATGAAGACGACGATGTAAACGCGGTTTATCACAACTGGGATAACTGATAAAAACCGAATATAATCATAAATAAGCGAAGTTTTTTGCCATTTGCGTACAAGGCAACCGACTTCGCTTTTTTCAGTGAAAGCATTTTTGTGCAAACTCACTAAAATCGGGAAAGTATAATCGTTTATTTGCCGATTGACTTTAAGGATAAAATATTATAAAATATAATCGTGAAATTATATAAAGCTGCTATTATCGGCGGCGGTCATTTCAAATAAACGAAACGGGGAAACGCAAATGAAAAAACTCACCAAAATTTTTGTTCTCATTCTCTCGGTAGCTCTTGTTTGCACGGCGCTCGCTGTGGTTGTCAGCGCAAATGATGTAAGCGATGATGCTGCCGTTGTCGGTGCTGAGAGATATGCGACCTTTGAGGAAGCAATAAATAAAGCTCCCGACGGAGGAACGATAAAGCTTGTTTCTGACATTAACCTTGCCGGCACCTGCGAGGTTCAGAAGAACGTAACCGTCAATCTTAACGGTCATACGCTGACGTCGGAATTGAGCTCCGTGTTTAATATCGAAAAAAATATCAGCCTCACGATTTCCGGCCATGGAAAAATAAACCTTTCGGGAAATCTTGTAACCTCTGAGGCTGACGATCTTACCGTTACTGTAAAAGGAACTACGGGAAAAATCTTGATAAACCACGATGCTATGATAGAGTCATCGATAATTAGCACCGTTCACGGAACATATACGTTTAATAACCTTGATGTAAACGCTATTGTAATAGGCTCGGGAGAAGCTGCCTTCAAGATGATTAGCAAGGATTCAAAGGCTAAGTTTAACTTTATCGGCTCAACCGTCAACGTTACCGGATGCGAAACCACCTCAACCGGTGCGGAAGCCATTATGCACGTTCAAGGTAAAGGCTCGGCTTACATAAACTATTGCACAATGACAACGGACGGTGTTGCTGTAAGACTTAACAACACCTCGAATGAGGGTGACGTTCTCAAAATAGAGAATTCATATATACGTGCCTTCTCGCCTTCGCATGAGGTTGCGGCTATCGGTATGTACGCTACGGTGTACGGAACTATAACGGTAAATAAATCCGTAATTGAATCCTCTTACCGAGTTATTTCCGTAAACAGCGAAAATGTGGATACTGAGGTAGAGATTGGCGAAGACGGTGTTATTGAGTCCACCGGGGGCCCGAGAATGCTTTGCTACGACTCGGTTTTGTTCTTGAACTTTCAAAGGCGGCGCAGATAGTACGTGCAATTCCCACATTCCTCTATGGAAGCTCGTACATTATGACTCCCGGTGATGTTAACATTGTAAATTTTGATACCGAATCCGATGAGTACAATGGTACTAACCCTTACGTCAACGTATATATGGCGGTAGGTACAAGAGTCAGCAGGCAAGACGTTGCTACCAATACCTCGGAGAAAAACGGCGTTAAATTCCCCGACGGCTCAAATCCCGGAGAAAGCACAACCTATGGCTTTGTGTACGATCCTGTCGGAAACCCATCAGCTCCCTACGTTGTTGTAAGCCTCACGGCTAAGGATGAGGGCGGCAACGTTATAGAGCATGCTCCAACCGAGGATAAAGCTCTTTACACCTATTATTGGTTTGCCAACGGCAATAGCTTCAACATCAGTAATACCAAGCGCACGATCGTATGCCAGGCGGATAAGAATACCAGCGGCGGCTCTTGGTCGGGTGATTTTGCGAAATTGAGCGGATGGTGGTGGAATAAGACCGGTCTTTACTCTCTTGTAACTATTGACGGAAACCCGATGTTCCGCTACGAAAGCTACGTTAATGAAGGCAAGGCACCCGTTATAGTATTCGGCGCTCCGACTGAAAGTAATATAGATACGTCTCAGACGGATAACTACTCCACTATAGTTATGGAGATTGACATTACTACGGATTCGGATATGGGATATCCCAAAATGTCCTTCAAGCCTATGGCGAGAGGAACTGCTGAAGGCAATGCTGATTATAAAGGCGACGCTACGATGACAATCAATAACGACGGTACGCTTTCATTCCCCGAAGGCACTACTGTTCTTGATGCTACCGTTTCACTCAGCCTTACCTCTTGGAACCGTATGTCCATGGTTATTGATACGTCTACAAGAGCGGTCTTATACTATATAAACGGAACTGCCGTCGCCCTCAATACCAATGCGTACAAGGAGGGCGCATACCTCTTCGGAATGCGTTTTGACGTCGTGAGGAATATAGACCCCGGATACAGCTTCCTTGCCGATAATGCGAAAATCGTTGCATATTCCTCCGTAACCGAATTCGATAATGCCGAAAAATACTTATCATCATATCCTGTAAATTCGGAATATGTTTGCAAGGATATTACAGTCGGCGGTGTCGGATTTAAGGATCTTAACACCGCTATCGAGGAGGCGGCTAAAAACAATACCGCCGCAAGCGTAAACGCGGATCTTGAAAATCAAACCGTGACGGTCAACGGATTCGTTGCGTCTAACGGTTACACAATATCTACTACCGAAGAATCTAATAAGGCTGCCGTTTATACCTATTCCGACGGAAGCGTCGCGGGATATCTGTTTGACGAAAGGTATAACGATTATAAAGCGACTTATTACTGGTTTACCGGTGATATAAGCGATCCCACGCAATGGCTTGATGAGAGTAAGTTCGTAAAGTCTGAGTGCAGTATAGGTCAGATTCCTACCGTTCCCGAGGGAATATCCTTTGAGCCTGTTTTCGACTATGAGGTTTACAGCGTAGCATATCACTCTGGCTGGGATTATGACGGTGACGGAAAAGACGCGGTTGAGCTTGGTCCTCTGTCGGTAAGTCAAATAACCGACGGCGGTGCGATTTATATGTATCCTACGTATGAGGCAGAGTTAATGACCTTTGTCGTTCTCAACAACGAAAGCGGAGCCGTAGAATATTACTCAACCTCTAGCACTCTTTCATCGACGATGTGGGAGAAGTTCACAGCCGGAACAACCCTGAAGCTTCTTTCCGATTTTACTACGGCATCCGGAAGCGGTGTTGTAGCAAATACAAGTGGGGGAGTATATAACCTTGACTTTAACGGTCATACAATCTTTTACACAAGAAAGCACGGAGGCTTTATCCGCGTCTCCGACGGTGCTACTCTTAATGTTTATTCCTCAAAGCCCGGCGGTATGTTTTACGCGGTTGAGCTTGTTGAAAACTCCTCTGATAAGTCTACCAAGATAGGCTCGGGCACCTTTATCAATTTTAAGGACAATGTGGGAGAAACCCTTGCAGCAGCCAAGGGAAGCACTTATGAAACAACGCTTAATGTCGGTAAAGTAACCATAGATGAAGTAACTTATCCCGGCTCAAACCTCACCCTTGCCGGTGACTGTCTCGTTGAGCCGAGAGTCGGCGGTTATAATGCGGCTATTAATATCGACGGTATCACTATGGCGCGTATAGGAACAGACTATGGAGCGGCGATTCTTTCGCGTTACTATTACGGAAGCCTTAACGTAACCAATACTACGTTCATCGGAGCGGTAGCGGGTACTAATTTTATTGGAAATCACTCAAAGGGAGATACGGCGGAATGCGTTGCAGTCTTTGATAACTGCAGCTTCCTATACCCGGCTAACGGAGCCGACGGAGGATCTCTTCTGTATAGAAACAACGGCTTTAAGTCGATAACCTTTACTAACTGCGTAACGAACGGCAGAATGAATCCTTGCACTGCGGCAGACGTTACCGTTGTAGGCGAAAATACTGCGGCATATACGCTTGCATGGCGTTCTACCGATTATGCAGAGAATATAGTCAGTGCAAAATACAACGCCGCAATGGATATGCCTACTCTGAGCGCATCCGATTACTCATCTTACTTCACTCAGGATGAAAACGGAGTTATCCGTATTAAGCTATGGAAGTATTCGGCAGATACCTCAATAGGTGCCTACGGAGGAGCTGTTTCAAACGGTTATCTTTATATTTATCCTAACGGATATGAGGGCGAGGCTTATACCGAAGACGCTACCTTGAGCGTTACTCTTCCCGTGCTTACTCAT
>JAZRHO010000067.1:0-32590 GCA_045644805.1 Eubacteriales bacterium
TTGCTACATATGAGCCTTCGCCGTGTTTTACAGATCTAAGGTTTGCGAAGGAGCCCTTAAGAGATGTAACGAGCATATCCGTCATGAAGTTGCAGTACATGTCGGGTGAGGATGAAGACTGCTTGGATACTTCAGTGAAGATTACGTCATAGCACTTTGAGAATCCGTAAAGAGTAAAGTTGTTCTCATAATACCTATAAGTAAGATTGACGTTTGCGGTCTCGTATGCCTTGCTATTTCTCTCGGCAACGAGCTCGTCAATATGCTGACCCTCATTGTCTTCTTCTCTGCCTGCAAGATATCTGCCGCAGCCGGAGGGAAGCTCCTCATTGTTGTCACAATCTGTCATCATGAAGATGAGGTCAGTAGTTTCGTAAGAGATAGAATCCCACCAGCTGTCATCGGTTTTTTCACCGTCGCCGAATCCGCCGGTATTGCCGCCGCCTTGACCGCCGCCTTCGCCGCCTTGACCGCCGCCTTCGCCGCCGCCTTGACCGGCGTCGCCAAAGAAGCTACAACCCGCGAAGCAGGAAACTATCATCACCAAAACAAGTGTTAAACAAAAAATTTTGGTTTTCATGTTTTCTCCTTTTCTGATTTTTGATTTTTATTGCTTTTCCGCTGATCTTCGCCCATCCGCCGCGGAACTCGAAAGGGTGCGGTAGCTTTGTGTTTATCGACGGAGCTCCCGTAACTCACGTGATAAAGAAGGCGCCGATAAACATCGAAGCACCGTTTTCACTCCACTCTACCGTAAATATAATAGCATAAAGATTTTAGGAAATCAAGGGAAGATTTCCAACTTCTCCCCTTTGAACAAGTTTATCATTACGAATTTGTATATTTTGTATAAATTAAATTAAAATAAATGTTAATATTTCATAAACGATAATTTAATCATTTTTTAACGACAAATCAAAAATGCCCAAGACAAAGAATAGAAAAAAAGCGGCAAACGCGCAATAATTACACCCCTTTGCACGTCTGCCGTTTTTGATTGATTTCAGCATTTAAGCCTTTTTAAAAAGTCCAAATCAACCTCGACTAAATCAAGTCGTTTTTTTACAAATAAGCTTCAAATGACAACAATTGTTTTCTTTTTGCGTTTTTTATTTTCGCTTAATCCTGCATAATTAGACCGTAATCACCTTCCTTGCGTTTGTACACCACGCAAACATTCGATGTCTCAGCGTCGGTAAAAGCAAAGAAATTATGGCCTAAAAGATTCATCTGCAAAATCGCCTCTTCCGGCGTCATCGGCTTGAAAGGAAATCTTTTCGTTCTGATTTTGAATTCACTCTCCTCAACAAATTCATCATCGTCATACTCTTCTATCACAAAAGCTCCGCTCTTCACCTTTTTTTCAAGCCTTGTTTTGTTTTTGCGTATCTGACGCTCAAGGCTTTCAGCCGAACGGTCAAGCGCAGTGATGAAGGTATCGCTTTCCTCCTCTGCGCGGAAGAGCGTCGTTCCGTAATTTATTGTTATCTCTATGATTTTTACGCCCTTTCTTACCTTACAGGTGACATATGCTTCAGTATCCGCACCGAAAAACTTATCGAATTTTCCAAGCTTTTTTTCGATAAGAATCTGAAGACTCTCACGAACGTTCATTTGTTTTCCGTAAACTGTAATTTTCATAGTCACACAATTGCTCCCGCGCACCCGAAGCATCCTTCCCTTTGAGTTTTGACACAGGTTTTTATTCAATATGCGCCTTTTGACCTGCGCATATTAATTATAGCACATTTTTTAGTGAAAATAAATAGTTTTTTTCAAAAAACATTCGACATTTTTTGTGAATATGTCTAAATGGTTAATTTTTTCATTATATCTCATTTTTTTCTAAAAAACGATTGACACCGCGTTATATAATATGATATCATATTATGTAGAGTACTCCGAAAAATGCGGAGTGCTTTTTTATTACAATAAATTTAACAAATATATTAAAAATATTCACATTTGTTTGATAAAATGTTTTTGTATTCAAACAAACAATGAACGGAGACAAAAAATGCTCAATTTAAAGGACATAAAAAAGGACTATCAAACGTCCTCGGAAACAGTCCATGCCTTAAAAGGCGTCTCGCTTGCTTTCAGAAAGAGTGAGTTCGTTTCAATTCTGGGTCCTTCCGGATGCGGTAAAACCACGCTGTTGAATATAATAGGAGGTCTTGACCACTATACAGACGGCGACCTCGTTATCAACGGCAGAAGCACAAAGTCGTATAATGACCGCGACTGGGATATATACAGAAATCACAGAGTCGGTTTTATCTTCCAAAGCTACAATCTCATTCCCCATCAAACAGTCCTCGGAAACGTAGAGCTTGCTTTAACGATAGCCGGAATAGACAAAGAAGAGCGAATCGAAAGATCGAAAAAGGCTCTCGACCGCGTAGGACTTGCAGGTCAGTATTACAAGAAACCGAATCAGCTTTCCGGAGGCCAGTGCCAAAGAGTAGCAATTGCGAGAGCTCTCGTCAACGATCCTGAAATACTACTTGCCGATGAGCCGACGGGCGCGCTTGACACAGTGACGAGCGTGCAGATAATGGACCTTATCAAGGAAATATCCGAGGAAAGACTTGTTATAATGGTAACCCATAACCCGGAGCTTGCAGATAAGTATTCGTCGAGAATTATAAGACTGCTTGACGGATGCATCACAGAGGATACAAATCCATTCTCCGAGTTCGAGGAAAGCGCAGAATGTAAGCTCACCGAGCAAGCAGCATCAATCTCTGACGAAGGCAATTCGGATATTGCGCCCGAGCCACAGTCCAATAATGCTGAAAAACATAAGAAAACAAAGAAAAATACAAAAGAAAAAGCAAAAATGTCCTTCTTTACGGCGTTTAAGCTCTCAGCAAGAAACCTTCTCTCAAAGAAGGGCAGAACTGCAATGGTAGGATTTGCCGGGTCAATAGGAATTATCGGAATAGCGGTAGTTCTCGCTTTCTCCTCAGGTATTAAGGGATACATCGCCTCAATGCAGGACGATATGCTTTCAGGAAACCCTGTTACAATTACCGAGACAACGTATGATATTGAAGCTCTGACCGGAATGATGAACTCCGCAATGGATGAAGAATCAATCTCAAAGGAAAGCCTCAAGGCTTACGTCAATTCGCTTATAGAATACGTTGCAGAAATGAGCGAAGTAACCGATTCGATGATAATCAAAAACGATATCACCGAGGACTATATCGAATACATACGCTCGATGCCTGAAGAATATAGAAACGCAATTCTCTACGAATACGGAATAGATATGACCTACTCTATATACACCGACCACGTAGGTGAAAAGGGAACGTCGAATTTATCAATAGCGGCTCTTACAAGTATGTATACAAAAATTCTTGAGGGAACCGATTTTTCCGACTATGCGTCTTACATCACGCAAATAGCTCCTACCTTCAAGCAAGCGCCGAACAGTGTAGAATACATCCGAGATCAATATGACGTTTACGGTGAAATTGCAGATGAATACAATGAGGTAATGCTCGTACTGAGCTCTGATCAAGAGCTTTCAGATATACTGCTCGCAAGACTTGGTTACTATACCGAGGAGGAGTTCTATAATCTTATCTATAAAGTAACGGAAGATGAAAGATACGACGAAAGCTTAGATAAGGTCTATTTCGATTATTCCGAGCTTATGAACGAAAACAAAACCTTCACCTGGTACGCAAACGACAGTATCTTCACGCAAAACACCACAACTCTTCCGGGCGGAACGGTCATGCAGAACAAAATGAATCCGTTCACATATCATCATGATTCAAAAGATATCAAGGATGAAGGAATAGAGCTTAAGGTAACCGGTATTCTTATCACAAACGAAAATACCACTTACGGTTGTCTATCTTCCGGTATATACTACACCGAGGCTCTGACAAATCATATCCTAAAGGCAAATACAGATAGTGAAATAGTGAATTATATAAATGAAAACGGTGACATCACCTCGATGTATTACGCAGGCATGCCCTCCGGAATTTATTACGAGTACGAATACCGTCCTCTTAACGTTGAGGATGGAGAAGACGAATATCAAAAAACTTACGCATTCCTTGGCGAATCCATAGGAATAGATGACATCATGGGCTCTATGTCCGGCGGATCATCCGCAGGAGGCTCTGCTCCGGGTGCTTCAGGCGGAATGACGGGTACCGTTGATATATCCGCAATGAGAACGCTGACCGCGCGTACGCTTGGAGGCGTCGATCTTGCCAATGCGATTTCAATATATCCGTTAAACTTCGATTCAAAGGATCTTGTCACAGATTATCTGGATGATTGGAATAAGGATATCGAGCTTACAGTCGCAGATAAGACCATCAGCGCAGAGGATAGAGTTGATATCAAATATACCGATACGCTTGAGCTTGTTATCAACATGATAAACACGATGATAGATATAGTTTCTTATGCACTGATAGCATTCACATCTATATCGCTTATCGTTTCAACCGTTATGATAGGAATCATAACTTACGTATCCGTGGTTGAACGCATAAAGGAAATCGGAGTTATCCGCGCTCTCGGAGGAAGAAAGAAGGACGTAAGCCATCTATTCAATGCCGAGACCTTCATAATCGGTCTTCTTGCAGGTCTTATAGGCATTGGCGCAACGTATGTAATTTGCGCTGTTGTAAACGCAATTCTTGCTCCGCTTATCGGCTATTCGTCGATAGCTTCACTCCCTGTCAGCAACGCGCTAATACTTGTTATTATCAGCATCGGTCTGACGCTTATTTCGGGTCTTATACCCGCATCAAGCGCCGCAAAGAAGGACCCCGTCGTTGCTCTGAGGACCGAATAATCAAACAGTGAAAATTAACAAAACAACACCGAATTGCCAACAAAGATTGGCAATTCGGTGTTGTTTTTACCTTGAATCTCACGAACAAAAAAAGCGAACCCGATATCAAAATCGGGTTCGCCACAGCGCAAAAAATGATAAAGTGAAAATCAAATCACCTTAATTCATGCCAAAACGAACTCAGGCATGACACAGTATTCCGACTTGCCTATGCTCAACAAGATAGAGAGCACACTCAACCGACGGAATAAACTATGTAAAAATCCAAAGGTTAAAATCAGTCAAGATTCTGAGTTTTAAGCATATCGAGAAGAGCCTTAGCTTCTTCCTTGGAAATGGTTATGCCCTTACCCATCTTTTCATGATCAGGCGACCATGTACGGATATCGTATACAGGCTCTCTTTCATTCCAGCTGATAAGATTAAGCTCCTTATTCCAACCGTTATTGCCTTCGCTCACGATACCGATTTTTTCTACAAGCTCATACTTAATTTCAGGCATTTGTCTGTCTCCTTAAAAGATTTTAAATAATTAAGTAATTTTATTGTAACACAAAGCGCGGCAAAAGTCAACATATATATTGAATTTATTTTTATTTTTTATCATTTTTTTAAATATTTTGGATTTTAGTGCAATTTTCATCAAATTATCGGATTTTTTTAGATGAAGTTTTACACCATTTTTCGTCAACAAACTTGACATATGAAAATAAAGATGATATAATAATATAGCTGACGTACGACTGACGGATAAATGGATTTACCATTGGGGAGTACGGCATACGAGTTAGTCGACCGTCTGGGCTGAAAGTTCCCTCGCGTCGGCTTTTTTTATGACAAAAATTTAACAAGTCTAAAACAATCTTTTTATGTATAGGAGATTCAAAATGAGAGAAGAATGGAGAGCCTTTAAAGAAGGCAGATGGATGACGGAAATAGACGTCAGAAATTTTATTCACAATAATTATACACCGTATTCCGGATCAGACGACTTCCTCGAGGGTCCGACGCAGGATACTCTCGATCTTTGGGCAGAGGTCAGTGAACTCAAGCGTCAGGAGGTCGAGGCAGGCGGAGTCCTTGATATGGACACGAAGGTTATATCTACTATTACATCGCACCCTGCGGCATATATAAATAAGGATAAAGAAAGAATAGTAGGACTTCAGACCGATAAGCCCCTCAAGCGTTCCCTTCAGCCGAGCGGAGGAATTCGTATGGCAATAAAAGCCTGCAAGGACAACGGATATGAGGTAGACCGCGAAATCGTTGAGTTTTACACAGAGCATAGGAAAACGCATAACGCAGGAGTTTTTGACGCTTACACGCCCGAAATGCGTAAATGCCGTTCAAATCATATAATTACAGGACTTCCCGACGCATACGGCAGAGGAAGAATTATAGGCGATTATCGCAGAGTCGCGCTTTACGGTGTTGACCGTCTTATTGAGGACAAGCAGTTCCAAAAGGACACAACGAGAGTCATTATGTACTCTGACGTTATCCGTGAACGCGAAGAGCTTTCCGAGCAGATACGCGCACTTGAAATGATTAAAAAGATGGCGGCAAGCTACGGCTGCGATATTTCAAAGCCCGCAAGAAACCTCAAAGAGGCTACTCAAGCGCTCTATTTCGCATATCTTGCAGCTGTCAAGGAGCAGAACGGCGCGGCAATGAGCCTTGGAAGAACGTCTACCTTCCTTGATGTATACGCAGAGCGTGACCTCGCTGAGGGAACAGTCACAGAGAAGGAAGTTCAGGAAATCATCGACCACTTCGTTATGAAGCTTCGTATGGTTTGCTTCGCAAGAACTCCGGATTACAACCAGATATTTGCCGGAGACCCCACTTGGGTTACCGAATCTATCGGTGGTATAGGAACAGACGGAAGACCCCTCGTAACCAAAATGTCCTTCCGTTATCTTAACACGCTTAATAACATAGGCGCGGCTCCGGAGCCTAACCTCACGGTTCTATGGTCCAAGCATCTTCCAGAAAACTTCAAGAAATTCTGCGCAAAGATTTCAATCGAACATCACGCAGTTCAGTATGAAAACGACGACCTCATGCGTCCTCTTCACGGTGATGACTACGGCATTGCATGCTGCGTTTCATCAATGAGAATCGGAAAAGAGATGCAGTTCTTCGGTGCAAGAGCAAACCTTGCTAAATGCCTTCTTTACGCAATAAACGGCGGTGTAGATGAGATAAGCGGCGAGCAGGTTGGACCGACATACCGCCCCGTGTCAGGCGAATACCTTGATTTCGATGACGTAATGCAGAAATATGACGCTATGATGAAGTGGCTCGCTCAGGTTTACGTGAACACGCTGAACATCATTCATTATATGCATGACAAGTATTCTTACGAAAGACTCCAGATGTCCTTGCATGATAAGTACGTAAAGCGTTGGTTCGCTACCGGTATTGCAGGTCTTTCGGTTGTCGCAGACTCCCTTTCCGCAATTAAATACGCAAAGGTAAAGGTAGTAAGAGACGAGCGCGGAATAATTACGGACTATATCACAGAAGGAGAATTCCCCAAGTTCGGTAATGATGATGACAGAGTTGACGACCTCGCAAAGCAGGTTCTTCAGATATTTATGAACTACCTTCGTCAGAATCATACTTACAGACAGGGTATTCCCACAACCTCTATACTCACGATCACATCTAACGTCACGTACGGTAAGAATACCGGTGCTACTCCCGACGGAAGAAAGCAGGGAGAGCCCTTTGCGCCCGGCGCTAACCCCATGCACGGCAGAGACGAAAACGGCGCGGTTGCTTCGCTTGCCTCGGTTGCAAAGCTTCCCTTCATGGATTCGCAGGACGGTATTTCAAATACATTCACTATCGTCCCCTCCGCGCTTGGAAAATCTGAAGAGGAGCGTGAAGCAAACCTCGTTACGCTTCTTGACGGTTACACCAAAAAGGGCGGCTTCCACCTCAATGTAAACGTCTTTGATAAGGCGCTGCTTCTTGATGCGCAAAAGCATCCGGAGCTTTATCCTCAGCTTACTATCCGCGTGTCCGGATATGCCGTAAACTTTATAAAGCTTACAAAGGCTCAGCAAGACGAGGTAATTTCAAGAACCTTCCATTCGGCTTTGTAATATGGGAAAGATTCATTCTATTGAAACCTTCGGCACGGTCGACGGCCCCGGTGTGCGCTTTGTCGTTTTCTTTCACGGCTGCCCCATGCGCTGTCTTTACTGCCATAATCCCGACACTTGGCACGAAAGCACGGTGCCAAGCGAGTTTTCCGCTGAACAAATAATCGAAAAAATGAAAAGAAATCTGCCCTTCTATGAGGGCGGAGGTATTACCGCCACAGGCGGTGAGCCCTTGATGCAGCCGGATTTTCTATACGAGCTTTTCTCTCTTGCAAAAGAAAACGGCATTCATACGTGCCTTGATACTTCCGGTATTTTTTTCAGAGAAGACGAAAAAACGCTTGCAAAATTTGACACGCTGATGGACGTTACTGATCTTGTGATGCTGGACATAAAGCACATGGATACAAACATTCACAAAAAACTCTGTTCACACGGCAACGAGGCATCATTGGCATTCGCGAAATACCTTAATAAAAAGGGAAAGCAAATGCGAATCCGTCACGTACTTCTTCCTGGATATACAGACAGTCAAGAAGAGCTTGAGGCACTTGGAAAATTTTTATCCGGCTTCACAAACATTGAGAAGATCGAAGTGCTTCCCTATCACGTTTTAGGAAAGCATAAATATCAAAATCTCGGAATTCCCTATCCCCTCGAAGGCATCGATCCGCTTGGAGATAAGGACGCAGAGCAAGCCTTGAAAATCATTCAAGACGCTCGCCGTGCAGCTAAAGCAAACTGATTTTATAAAAAATGAACAAGCCGTAACGTATAGCTAAGGCATACGTTGTGGCTTGTTTGTTTTTGCTCTTTTCGCCTGTTCGACTAAAAAGCAATCTATATAGGCGGTTTTAATCACGGTGACATTTATTTCAAAAAGAAAATTTACATAAAACACCTGTTGCACGCAAAAAAGAGCATTTGATAAAAAATGAATATTTATACTTGCATTTTTACATCTTTAGGTGATTCCCCATACCGTTTTTTGAATGCTTTTGAAAAGCCGAACGGATCATTATACCCTACCATATAAGCGCACTGCTCCACATTGTAACCAAGCTTTAAAAGCTTCTTTGCCTCATGGAGTCTTTTGTTTATCAAAAACTCCTGCATACTTACACCCTTTGATTCTTTGAATATGCGCGCAAGATATTTTCGGTTAAGTCCGAGACTTTGAGCTACACCCGCGATTTTCACATCATCCATATAATGCGAATTTATATAGCTTACGACCTTGTTGGAATAATCATTCTGCATTGTCTCACCAAACATACGCGCGTAAAGCTTGAAGATGACACCCGTGAGCATTTCTTCGCGTCCAAGCTCCATATCAAACGACTCACGTATTTCATCTACTACGTTAACTTCATAGACGAAAGTATCGGCAATTTCAGAAAACCGTTCCGCGAGCCTGCCCTTAAAGCCGAGCCATATATATTCCCAAGGATTTGCGCTGTCTGCCTGATATACGGTAAGCTCGCCCGGACGTATAATAAAAGCCTCTCCCGCACGAAGAATATACTCTCCTCTTGGAGACTTAAACCGTCCTTCTCCCGAAAGAACAAAATGAATAAGATAGTAATTTCTTATATTGGGACCGAACTTATGCGACGGCTCGCAATTCTCATATCCCGCGTCGCAAGCGGAAAATTCGGTGAAACCTCTATCCTCGAGTGGCAATGTATTTCTCATGACAAATTAACTCCTATGATATTATAGTGACATTTTACCATATTTGAGTGACATATTTCAATGGCTTTTAAAAATAAAAATGATAGAATTAAATTACCACAAAATAAAGACGGAGGATCTCTGGTGTGAAAATTACATTTCTTGGCGCCGGAAGCACAGTATTCGTTAAAAACATTATAGGCGACTGTATGCTGTGTGACGGAATAAAAAACGATCTGGAAATCGCGCTTTATGATATTGACAGTGAAAGACTTGAGGAATCAAATCTGCTTATTAGGGCGCTCAACACAAAATACAACGATAACAAGGCAATAATAAAAACATATCTTGGCGAAGAAAACCGCAAGGAAGCCTTCAGAGGCGCATCTTTTATCGTTAATGCCATTCAAGTGGGTGGGTACGAGCCCTGTACCGTAATTGATTTTGAAATACCAAAAAAATACGGTCTTCGCCAAACTATTGCAGACACTCTCGGTATAGGCGGAATTTTCCGTGCTCTTCGTACAATACCCGTAATGAAAGCATTTGCTGATGAAATTGAAGAGGTTGCTCCCAATGCGTGGCTTCTTAACTATACCAATCCCATGTGCATGCTTACAAACTTCATGCAGAGATTTACAAAGGTAAAAACCGTCGGACTTTGCCACAGCGTTCAGGTATGCGTACCAAAGCTTCTTGACAAGCTCGGCATAAAAGAAAAATACGAAAACAATTACGTAGCAAAGATAGCGGGAATAAATCATATGGCATGGCTTCTCGAACTTAGAGATAAAGAAGGAAATGATCTGTACCCTAAGATCCGCGAGCTTGCCGCAAAGAAGAATGCAACCGAAAAGCATGATGATATGGTTCGTTTTGAATACATAAGACGCCTTGGCTATTACTGCACCGAAAGCAGCGAGCATAACGCGGAATACAACCCCTTCTTTATAAAGAGTAAATACCCCGAGCTTATTGAAAAATATAACATTCCGCTTGACGAATATCCACGCAGATGCGTAAATCAAATAGCAAGGTGGAAATCTCAGAAGGAACAGATATTCAACGGCGGTGATATTGAGCATAAGAGAAGCCGCGAATACGGCTCGCACATAATCGAAGCAATAGCCACAAACAAGCCTTATCAGATAGGCGGAAACGTTCTCAACAATGGCTTCATTCCAAATCTTCCCGCAGAAGCAACCGTTGAAGTTCCCTGTCTTGTTGACGCAAGCGGAATACATGGTACGTACGTAGGTCCTCTTCCTACACAGCTTGCAGCTATGAACTCAAGCAACATTTATCCTCAGCTTCTCACTGTTGAAGCTGCCGTTACTCATGACAAAGAAAAACTCTACCAGGCTGCAATGATGGATCCGCACACCGGCGCAGAGCTTTCGCTTGACGATATCGTAGCAATGTGCGATGAACTACTTGAAGCTCATGCTGCGGCAGGCTTCCCATCTCTTTAAATTTGCTTTATACAGAGCGAATCGAGCACAAATAGCAAACTAACATTTACAAATTGTAATAAAAGCATACCAAAACTCCACTAACACCGAAGCCTTGGTATGCTTTTATTGTTTATTTGGTTTTAATCAAAAAATACTATCTACATTTTGTACATCTTCTAAAGTAAATTCAAAGTGTATTCCACTTCTATAGCAATCAATAAATAAAGATATAGGAGTATCAAAATTGGTTTTTGTTTCTTTTGCTTCTACTAATCTATATACTTCTTCATGTATTGAATAGACAAGACAAAAATCTCCATTCATTAAACCCGTCTCATCTGCAAAGAGTAAATCTATACTGCTTATTTTCTCTGACAGTTTTTTTCGAACATAACTGCACTATGATGATATGCATCCACATCAACGGATAAAGTATAATTCATTAACTCTTCTTTATCAAATACAATATCCAAGAAATTAACGTTTCCGGAAAAAACAATATAACTTCCTTCAACGCCACATACATCACGTGTCAAATACACGTTACTTATAATGATTGAATTTTTAATACTACCATTTTCGTACATGCGCCACATCTGATCAATACCAAGACTCGGCGGAAAACAATTCAAATCAGGCGCTATATATAAAATCTCATCGTTATCATTGCTTTTACAGCCAAAAAGCATAAAAGACAAAGCCAAAACGAAGAAAAGAATACTACTAATTATTTTATTCCTAATTTTCATAACTCTCTCCTTTTTACGGTTTGCTTATTTTTCAATTTTGTAAACGTTCTGAACGTCAGTTAGAGTAAAACCATAATCTATATATGCTCCGCCTCCGCTCCGAAGAGCAAAATAGATCGCTTCATACGGTCTTTTAGACTCCTTTTTTGCTATGATTTCATACTCAATATCACTAATCGAATAAACTATGCAAAAGCTGCCATTCATCCTTCCCTCTTGACCGTAGAAAATGAGTTTTGTTTCGCTTAAGGCTTGAGACAACTCTTTTTCACATTCAACAAAATGCTGATCAGCGGGCACATTTGACAAATATAAGCTTAAATCATAATCAAGCATTTCCTCTTCGTCAAACTTAATGGTTTCAGAATGTATCACTCCTGAAAAAACTAAATAGTTGCCCCTTTTACCCTCGATCTCGTGAGTTAAGTACACATTGTTTATAACAACATAATTGTTTTCCGTGCCTACAACATCTCCAAGCGTATTATATGTTATTTCAGATGAGCTGCCAAAGTTAGAATCGTTCCACTCATCTCCTCCCGAAACAGAGCTACCGTCTTGCGTTTTGATAAGATTTAGAACAATTACACCTATAAATAAAATACTTATACATGCCGCGATTGCAGTCCATATATGTCTATTCTGAATAATATTTCTTTGCTTTGAGTAATTTTTGTCTAACCTTTCCTTTACTGCAAAATAATCATCTATAATATCATCATCAATGTTACTTATTGCATCAATGAGAATTTCTTTCATATGTAAACCCCTTTTCTTTCAAGGTACGCTTGAAGTCCTTTTTTTGTTTTTTCTATTGATTTATATACACTGGACGAAGATACTCCAAGCTCTTTTGCGATAGCATCTACAGAATTAGCAATATAAAATCTACTTATAAATATATACCTATGGTGCTGAGAAATTCCTCTCAAATATTCACTTATAAGTCTTCCGAGCTCTTTATCTTTTTCAACAGATTCATTGCTGCGCAAAGCAAATTCCAATTCATCTATTGCAATAGTAAGATGCGAAGGAACTCTCTTCTTGCTTGTGTTTTTCTTATAACGGTTTATAGCTATATACCTCATCATTTTCACCGTGTATGCTTTAAAGAATAAAGGCCTTTCGGGCGGTATTGCATTCCATATACCAAAGTAGGTATCATTTTTGCACTCATCGCACTCATATTTATCACATAATATATTATAAGCTATCTCAAAGAGAAGCTTTCCGTATTTATTATCATTTGCTGTTATCGCCGTTTCGTCTCTTTTCCAATAAAGCTCTATTATTTCTTCATCTGAAATAAAATTCTTATACATATAAAGACCTCCCCTCTTCACTATTTAATCAATATATGCTCTCATATATATAAGTAAAGAAAGCTGAAAAAATTTGGAATTTTTTCTAAAATTTTCTGAAAATAATTTCAATATAATACAAAAAGCATACCAGGGATATTTTTTAGCACCGAAGCCTTGGTATGCTTTTGTTATTGATTTAAAATTTAGATTTCTTCTATCCAGCCCTTTGGAGCCTCGATAAGTCCCATCTGAATTCCACGGAGAGTATCGTAGAGCTTTTGAGTCACAGGACCCATCTTCTCCATACCGTAAACGATTTCCTTTCCGTGGTCGACTATCTTTCCTACGGGAGATATAACAGCCGCAGTACCGCAAAGTCCGCACTCGGCAAAGTCTGAAAGCTCGTCTACGCGTATGCGGCGCTCTTCTGTCTTAAGCCCGAGATATTCCTTTGCTACGTACATTAATGAACGGCGGGTTATGGAAGGAAGAATTGTATCCGATTTCGGAGTAACAACCACTCCGTCCTTAGTAACAAGGAGAATATTCGCTCCGCCTGTTTCTTCAATATATGTACGAGTCTCAGAATCGGGATAAATATTTTCATCATAGCCCTTCTCATGCGCATCAACTATCGCATAAAGACTCATTGCATAGTTAAGGCCTGCTTTAACGTGACCTGTACCTCTGGGAGCTGCTCTGTCATAGTCAGAAATTCGCACGGTAAGGGGTCTGACGCCTCCTTTGAAGTATGGACCGACAGGAGTTGCAAATATGCGGAACTGATATTCGTTAGCCGGCTTAACACCGATAACCGAGTCATAACCGAACATGTAAGGACGCAAATACAAGGACGCGCCCGAACCGTAAGGCGGTACCCAATCCCGGTTAGCCGCAACGGTTTTTCTTACAGCATCAAGAAAGCGTTCCTTGGGGAATACGGGCATCTTAAGTCTTTCGCAGGATTCTATCATTCTCTCTGCGTTAAGGTCTGGGCGGAAACATACAGTTCTACCATCGGCAGTGGTATACGCCTTCAGTCCTTCAAAGCAGGTTTGCGCATACTGCAAAACTCCTGCGCACTCGCTCATGGTAATCGTATTATCCTCGGTCATTACACCATCATCCCATGCGCCGTTTTTATATTGAGAAACATAACGAAGGTCGGTTTTTACATATCCAAATCCGAGATTTGCCCAATCTATTTTCTTTTTATTTTCCATTGTAACATCTCCTTTACTTTAAAAGAGCAACAGCCTCTACCTCAACGAGCGCGCCCTTTGGAAGTGCCGCAACCGCAACGCAGCTGCGTGCGGGCTTTTCGGTAAGATATTTGCCGTAAACCTCATTAAATACTGCAAAATCGCCTATATCCTTTAAGAAACAAGTGGTTTTGATAACAAGCTCAGGCGAAGAGCCTGCAGCCTTCAATACCTCGCATAAATTTTTCATAACCTGCTCGGTCTGCCCCTTAATATCAGACGCAGTAATGTCACCCACTGCAGGGTCTATGGCAATCTGACCGGAGGTGTATACTAAATCCCCATGCTTTATTGCCTGAGAATAAGGACCTATTGCGCTCGGAGCCTTGCTTGTAGCAACTTTTTCCATAATTTTCATCTCCTTTTATCGGTATAAATTATAACAAACGGAAGCCTGCGTTAAGCAAAGCCTTCCTTATTTCCTCTATGTGTTCAAAATCACGGGTTTCAAGGTCAACACTAAGATAGCAACCGTTAACATCAGAGCCTCCGCGCGCATGCTCGTGATGAACCTCGGTGACGTTTCCTCCAAGCTCAGCTACAATACGCGAAACAGCAACAAGCTGACCGGGCTTATCCAGAAGCTCGATAGTAAACTGACACGTTCTTCCTGACATCAAAAGACCGCGGTGAATAACACGCGACAAAATAGTAACGTCTATATTACCGCCCGAAAGAAGAGCAACAGCTCTCTTTCCTTTTATATCAACCTTACCAAACATCGCCGCCGCAACAGCAACAGCACCCGCGCCCTCGGTAACAAGTTTATGCTTCTCCATAAGAGCAAGTATAGCGGCAGATATTTCATCATCGCTTACCGTAACTATATCGTCTACGTATTTTTTGCAAAGTTCATACGTGAGGTCACCCGGTTTTTTCACCGCAATACCGTCAGCAATGGTACGAACGGAAGAAAGCTCTCCTATCTCTCCGTTGCGCATCGACTTTTGCATCGATGGAGCTCCGTCTGCCTGAACTCCATATACCTTCACATTTGGATTCAGACTTTTTATTGTATATGCCACACCGGCAATAAGTCCGCCGCCGCCAATCGGAACAATAACAGCATCTATATCGGAAAGCTGCTCGGTAAGCTCAAGTGCAATAGTTCCCTGTCCTGCAATGACGTCTTCATCGTTAAAGGGGTGAATGAAGGTATAACCCTCCTTGTCACGAAGCTCAAGTGCCTTTCTGTACGCATCGTCGTAGACACCTTCAACAAGACATATATCGGCGCCGTAGCTTCTCGTTGCTTCTACCTTCGATATTGGAGCGGTATCCGGAAGGCATATAACCGATTTGATTCCGTTTTTTTGCGCCGCAAGAGCAACTCCCTGAGCATGGTTTCCGGCAGAGCAGGCTATAACACCCTTTGCCTTCTCTTCATCGGTTAATTTTGATATTTTGTAGTAAGAGCCACGTACCTTAAAAGAACCTGTTATCTGAAGATTCTCGGTTTTTAGATAAAGCTCCGAGCCCGGACAAAGCTTAGGCGCGTATATAACATCTGTTTTTCTCACCACGTCTTTTAAGACGTAGCTTGCACGGTAAACATTATCAAGCGTTAACATTTTTTCACACTCACTTTATTTTTATTACTAAGCTATCTATAAACTGCTCTGCGCATCTTGCCGACCTCGTTCCTCTCGCGAGCGCAAAGGCTTCCGCACGGGTTTCAAGCTCGGATCTTGGTATTTCTATTCCATGTTTTCTCGCAAGCTCACGCACTATCTCAAGATAAAGCTGCTGGTTCGGACGCGCAAATAGAATCTTAAGTCCAAACCTTTCGGATAAGGAAAGAGCCTCTTGCATAGAATCGTTACGGTTTACCTCCGAGCCCTCGCGTTCTCCAAACGTTTCACGGACTATATGACGTCGGTTACTTGTAGCGTATATAACGGCATTGTTTGCTTTTGCCGATGCCGAGCCTTCAAGAGCCGCTTTTAACATGCTGAAGCAATCGTCGCTTCTGTAAAACGAAAGGTCGTCAATGAAAATGATAAACTTCAAGGGGTTGGAGCTTATCTGCCCCATAACGTAGGGGAGCATCGAAAGCTGATCCTTGCGAAGCTCTATAAGGCGAAGACCGTCTTTGAAAAATCTGTTTGCAACGGCTTTTACAGTAGATGATTTGCCCGTACCGGCATCGCCGTAAAGTAGAACGTTTGCCGCGGGCTTGCCGAGAAGAAATGCCTCTGTATTCTCAATCACCTTGCCTCTTTCCTCAGTGTAGCCAATAAAGCTGTCAACCGAAATATTATCCGGCGTACGAATCGGCTCGAGAGCAGAAGTATCGCCGTCTGAAAGACGAAACATTCCGTAAGCCGCAAACATTCCGTATCCGTATTTATCTATCATAGAAACGCGTATTTCGTATTCAGCGGCAAGGTCTGCTTTTTCCGAGCTGAATTCGGATATTTCACCGTCGAAATCCATATCTTCTGTAAAATCCGACGCCTTAAGTGCGGCAAAATCAGAAAATACAGCAAGCTCGCGTTTAGCCGATTCAACAATCCGACAGTCGCACCCGTGACCGCCGGATACCGAGGTCACGTAAACATTCTCATTTTCAAAAACAGCGCGGCGCACGCAATCGGTCAAATTTGCGCCTCCCGCATAAATCTCTGACACAAACGCGCTATACGCAAATAAACGCTTCTCTTTAGAACCGCTTTCATTCGCATACTCAAAGAAACGGCAAAAAATCGGAAGCTCTAAAACACTCTTAAATACCGAACAGGTACAAAGACGAGTATAAAGCGATTTAACCTTAGAGCTCATTTTACACCTCTTACACAATAGCAGCAATGATTTTGTCGGTTATTTGCTCGGTAGTAAGATATTCTCCCCCGTGAGCAAGGTCTGCGGTACGCCATCCTTCGCAAAGAACCTTATCGACAGCGCACGTTATAGCATCGTGTTCTTTAGTAAGACCAAAGGAATGAAGAAGCATCATAGCGGCAGAAAGTATAGTCGCTATCGGGTTTGCAAGATGCTTTCCGGCAATATCCGGAGCAGAGCCGTGAATAGGCTCATAAAGTCCGCGTGATGTATCTCCTAAAGATGCGGACGGAAGCATACCTATCGATCCCGTTATCTGGGAAGCCTCGTCGGAAAGTATATCTCCAAACATATTAGAAGTAACAATAACATCAAACTGCGAAGGATTTCTTACAAGCTGCATCGCAGCGTTATCGACAAGCATATCTGAAAGAGCCACGTCGGGGTACTCCTCTGCAAGCTCATGCATTATCTTTCTCCAAAGTCTTGAGGTATCAAGAACGTTTGCCTTGTCTATACTGCAAAGCTTCTTATTTCTCTTTCGCGCGCTCTCAAATGCCACACGTCCTATTCTTTCAATTTCCATGCGATTGTAAGCTTCTGTATCATAAGCTTCCTCGCCCCATTTACCCATTTTCGTTCCGCGCTCACCGAAATAAATACCACCGGTAAGCTCGCGAACTATCATAAGGTCAAATCCGTTTGCCACTATATCCGAGCGCAACGGACATTCACCCGAAAGCGCGGGATATAGCTTTGCGGGGCGCAAATTTGTAAAAAGTCCCATTGCCGCGCGAATTCCGAGAAGCGCCTTTTCAGGACGAAGATTTCCGGGAAGCGTATCCCATTTAGGTCCACCGACAGCTCCAAGAAGCACACTGTCCGATGCAAGGCAACCGTCAACCGTTTCCTTAGGCAAAGGCTCACCGCATGCATCAATTGCCACACCACCTATAAGATATGGGGTGAACTCAAAGCTATGGCCGTACTTTTCTCCTACCGCGAGAAGAACGCGAACGGCTGAGTCTACTATTTCAGGACCTATACCGTCACCCTTAAGCAATCCGATTTTATAATTCATATCAGCAAAAATCACCTTTCTTGATAGACTCAACAAGTCCGCCGTTTTCAATCATTCGCTGAATGAAGGGAGGAAAAGGCGCGGTCTTGAAGGTTTCGCCTGTTGTTTTGTCTGTTATAATACCTTTATCCATATCAGCCTCTACATCATGACCTGCTTCAATGCGGTCAACCGCATCGGGACATTCAAGAATGGCAAGACCTATATTTATCGCATTGCGGTAAAAAATCCGTGCAAAGCTCTTCGCTATGACAAGAGATATTCCGCTCGCTTTAATTGCAATAGGAGCGTGCTCACGCGAAGAGCCGCAGCCAAAGTTAAGACCGGCTACCATTATATCACCGGGAGCTATCTTCTTTGAAAAATCCTTATCTATATCCTCCATACAATGAGAAGCAAGCTCGTTTACGTCTATGGTATTAAGATATCTTGCGGGGATAATAACATCCGTGTCAACATTATCACCGTATTTTATAACTTTTCCTGTAAATTTCATACGAAAACTCCTCCTTAATCAGCCATTAAAACCGATGGATCTGCAATCTTGCCTACAACGGCACTAGCGGCCGCAACAGCAGGGCTTGCAAGATAAACTTCCGAGGTGACATGACCCATACGTCCGACAAAATTACGGTTAGTCGTAGCCACGGCACGTTCGCCTGCGGCAAGAATTCCCATATGTCCGCCAAGGCAAGGTCCGCATGTCGGTGTTGAAACGACGCAGCCCGCTTCAATAAATGTCTTCAAAAGTCCGTTTTCCATAGCTTTAAGATAGATATCCTGAGTTGCCGGTATTATAATGGCGCGAACGCCCGTTGCAACAGTACGCCCCTTAAATATCTTTGCAGCCTCTTCAAGGTCCTTATAGTGACCGTTTGTGCATGATCCGATTACTACCTGGTCTATCTTTACATCTCCGATATTATCAAACGTATGAGTGTTCTCAGGCAAGTGTGGGAATGAAACGGTAGACTTGATTTGCGAAAGATCTATATCATACGTTTCGTCATATACGGCATCGGCATCAGGAGCATAAATCACAGGTTTACGGTCAGAATGCTCCGTAATGTAATCAATTGTTTGCTTATCTACCTCAAATATACCATTTTTCGCCCCCGCTTCAATAGCCATGTTTGCTATTGTAAGACGGTCATATACAGTAAGAGAAGAAACTCCCTCTCCGCAGAATTCCATCGAACGGTAAAGAGCTCCGTCAACTCCTATCATTCCGATAATATGAAGGATGACGTCTTTTCCCGAAACCCAAGGAGAAAGTGTACCCTTAAGGTTAAAGCGTATAGCCGACGGAACCTTAAACCACGTTTTTCCCGTAGCCATGCCGCACGCCATATCGGTAGATCCTACACCGGTTGAAAAAGCGCCGAGTGCACCATACGTACACGTGTGAGAATCCGCTCCTATAACAACGTCACCTGCAACAACAAGGCCTTTTTCGGGAAGAAGAGCATGTTCAATTCCCATCTTACCGACGTCATAGAAATGGGTGACCTCTTTTTCTCCACAGAACTCACGGCACATTTTACATTGCTCAGCCGCTTTTATATCCTTGTTCGGTGCAAAATGGTCCATTACCATAGTAACCTTATTCTTATCGAATACGTCCTTTGCTCCGATATTATTAAACTCACGAATAGCAACCGGCGAGGTTATATCGTTTCCCAGCACGCGGTCAATATTAACGAGAATAAGCTCTCCCGCCTTTACCTCTTTAAGACCTGCGTGAGCCGCAAGAATCTTTTGAGTCATTGTCATTGCCATAGTATATTTCCTCTTTATATGTAGTTATTACTTGTTTATGATAGCACCACGGTCTGCCGAGCTTACCATTGACGAATAACGTTTAAGATAACCCGTAATTCCTTCTTTGGTCTTGATAGGCATCTCTGCCTTACGGCGCTCAAGCTCCGCGTCGTCAACCTTAAGCTCGATTTTATATTCGGGAATATTTATAGAAATAATATCTCCGTCTTTAACGTATGCAATAGCTCCGCCGCGCGCCGCTTCGGGAGAAACGTGACCTATGGACGCACCTCTTGTTGCTCCTGAAAAACGTCCGTCGGTAATAAGAGCAACGTCTTTATCAAGTCCCATTCCTGCAATTGCCGAGGTAGGATTGAGCATTTCTCTCATACCGGGGCCGCCAGAAGGTCCTTCGTAACGTATAACAACTACGTCTCCCTTTGCTATTTTGCCGGAATGTATAGCGTCGATTGCCTCCTCTTCACTTTCATATACCTTTGCAGGTCCTTCATGAACAAGCATCTCAGGCGCAACCGCCGCGCGCTTAACGACACATCCGTCGGGAGCAAGATTTCCGCGAAGAACGGCAATGCCGCCTGTCTTACTGTAAGGATTGGAAATCGGTCTTATTACGTCGGTATCGAGATTTTTCGCACTGCTGATATTTTCGTGCATAGTTTTTCCTGTGCAGGTCATAACAGATGAGTCTATGAGTCCAAGCTCCTCAAGCTCGCGAAGAACAGCGTAAACACCGCCCGCCTCATTGAGGTCTTCCATATATGTAGGTCCCGCGGGGGCAAGGTGGCACAGATTAGGTGTGCGCTCGCTTATCTCATTAACTTCATCAAGTGAGAATTCCACACCGCATTCGTTTGCGATGGCAGGAAGATGAAGCATACTGTTGGTTGAGCATCCGAGAGCCATATCTGCCGTAATAGCGTTACGTATAGCCGATGCCGTCATAATATCACGGGGGCGTATATTCTTACGAACAAGATCCATCACCTGCATACCCGCATGCTTTGCGAGCTGAATTCTTGCTGAATACACTGCGGGAATAGTTCCGTTTCCTGCAAGACCCATACCGAGAACCTCTGTCAGACAGTTCATTGAGTTTGCCGTATACATACCAGAGCAAGAACCGCACGTAGGACAAGTTTTACACTCGAATTCATTAAGCTTTTCATCGTCTATTCTTCCGGAATGATAAGCACCCACAGCCTCGAACATGCTCGAAAGACTCGTTTTCTTACCTCCAACACGTCCTGCAAGCATAGGACCTCCGCTCACGAAAACCGTAGGAATATTGAGTCTTGCCGATGCCATAAGAAGGCCGGGAACGTTTTTGTCGCAGTTTGGTATCATAACAAGTCCGTCGAAGCCGTGAGCCATAACCATAGCCTCGGTTGAATCGGCAATAAGGTCACGTGTAACGAGAGAATATTTCATTCCAACGTGCCCCATAGCAATTCCGTCGCATACAGCAATAGCCGGGAACATAATGGGCGTACCGCCTGCCATCGCGACTCCAAGCTTAACCGCTTCAGCTATTTTATCAAGATTCATATGTCCCGGTACTATCTCATTGTAAGAGCACACAATACCTATAAGAGGCTTCTGTATCTCCTCCTCGGTAAGTCCGAGCGCATTATAGAGAGAACGGTGAGGCGCATTATCGCATCCGTTTACAACAGTATCTTTAATCATAACAATTCTCCTTTTAAAAGATTTTTTAAAAGCCGCTGTATAGGGGGCGCAAGCAAAGGACTTGCGCACCCGAACAATGGTTTTTAATCAAAACTTTATCAGTTATTGATGAATTTTTCTTCATCAGCCCAGCTGTAAAGCTTTCTTATATCCTTACCGACAACCTCAGAGGGATGCTCTGCGGCAATCTTTCTCATAGCGTTGAAGTGAACCTGAGAGCCTGCGTCGGACATATCAAGAAGGAAGTCCTTAGCGAACGTGCCATCCTGAATGTCGGAAAGTATCTTCTTCATTGCCTTCTTTGTATCATCGGTGATAATTTTAGGACCGGTTATGTAATCTCCATACTCTGCAGTATTGGAAATGGAATAACGCATACCCTCAAATCCGCTCTGATAGATAAGGTCAACGATAAGCTTCATTTCATGAATACACTCGAAGTAAGCGTTACGGGGATCGTAGCCTGCCTCAACAAGAGTTTCAAAGCCTGCCTGCATAAGCGCACAAACACCGCCGCAAAGAACTGCCTGCTCTCCGAAGAGGTCGGTTTCGGTCTCCGTGCGGAAGGTTGTTTCAAGAACGCCTGCGCGAGCGCCGCCTATACCAAGAGCGTACGCGAGGCCAATCTCAAGAGCATCACCGGTAGCATCCTGATGAACTGCGATAAGGCAAGGAACACCCTTACCTACCTGGTACTCGGAACGAACAGTATGTCCGGGGCCCTTAGGAGCTATCATGATAACGTTAACGTTCTTGGGAGGCTTGATGCATCCAAAGTGAATGTTAAAGCCATGAGCGAACGCAAGAGTCTTACCCTCGGTAAGGTTAGGCTCGATGCTTTCCTTGTAAAGCTTTGCCTGTTTTTCATCATTTATGAGAATCATAATGATGTCAGCCGCTGCAGCTGCCTCAGCTGCCGTCATTACCTTGAGACCCTGCGCCTCGGCTTTCGCCCAGCTCTTAGAACCGTTATAAAGACCTACAACAACGTTAACTCCGCTGTCCTTAAGGTTAAGAGCGTGAGCATGGCCCTGAGATCCGTAACCGATAATAGCTACGGTCTTACCCGCAAGCTTCTGAAGGTCGCAATCCTGCTGATAGTAAATGTTTGCCATAATTTTATTCTCCTTTGAGTAAATATTATTTATTTAAAAGTGATGTTGTTCCTTGTTCAAGAGCTACGATACCGGTACGGCACATTTCTATAATACCGTAAGGCTTCATAAGCTCCACAAACGCGTCTATTTTTGAAGGGTCTCCCGTAACCTCAATGCACATGGTTTCATTGGTATAATCAACAACCTTCGCGCGATATGCATCTATTGCGAACTGAAGATCAAAACGGTTTGACTTTTCATTAGTTACTTTTATGAGCATAAGCTCGCGCTTTATGCATTTTTCCTCGTCAAGAACCTCTACCTTCTTAACATTTACGAGTTTCTTCATCTGATTGATGAGCTGCTCTCTTGCATATCCGTCACCCGAAAGAGAGATGGTTATACGTGAGTAGTCATGCGATTCAGTCTCTCCTACCGTCAGAGCATCTATATTGAAGCCTCGGCGGGTAAACATGCTCGTTACTCTTGTAAGAACACCGAAATGGTTGTCTACATAAATAGCGATTACAAACTTATTCACTTCATATCCCCCTCTTATTTTTTGTCTATATTGGTGATAATATCTTCAACCGAACCGCCCGGAGGAAGCATCGGAAGAACGAATTCATCCTTGTCGATCACCGTATCGATAACCACAGGACCGTTTATCTCAAGAGCTTTTTTGAAAGCAGCTCTGAAGGATTCGGGCGTATTTACTCTGATTCCCCTTGCTCCAAACGCCTCTGCAAGCTTTACAAAATCAGTTTTTCTCTCAAGTACTGTGTTCGAATAACGTCCGCCGAAGAACAGAGTCTGCCATTGACGCACCATTCCGAGAACACCGTTATTCATAAGCACGATAACAAGCGGTATATTGTAAGTTACCGCAGTAGCAAGCTCGTTAAGATTCATGCCAAAGCTTCCGTCACCGGTTATAAGAACGGTTGTATCACCCGTTGCAACCCTTGCGCCGATTGCTGCTCCGAGACCGAAGCCCATAGTTCCAACACCGCCGCTTGAAACGATACGTCTCGGACGGCCAAAGCTTACCACTTGTGCTGTCCACATCTGATGCTGACCTACGTCAGTAGCGATAACAGTGCCGGCAGGCTTATCCTCGTTTACTATTTCAAGCACCTGCCTCGGAGTCAGTGATGATTCGTCGGCATCTGCTATCTCTTTATCGAAGCGTGCCTCATCAGCGCGATATTCTTCGACTATTGTTTTCCATTCGGGATTTTTCTTTTCGCAAACACCGTTAAGAATTCGCATAAACGAATCCTCTACATCAGCAACTATACCGACGTCAACGTTTACGTTCTTATTTATCTCCGCAAAATCTGGATCAAGCTGAATTATTTTGCTGCCTTTAGCATACTTTGCAACGTTTCCGGTCGCTCTGTCACTGAAACGTACTCCTACCGCAATAATAAGGTCGGAATCCTTTTGCGCAAGCGATGATGCGTAATGACCGTGCATTCCCTGCATGCCGAGGAAACGGTCGCAGTCGGCATTTACCGCGGAAAGTCCCATAAACGTGCATCCGATATAAGCATCTATTTTTTCGGCAAGAGCTATTATCTCTTTACCCATTCCGAGTCCTGCTGCTCCTCCGCCTATGTAAATATACGGACGGCTCGAGCTGTTTATAAGCTCTATTGCCTTCTCTATATCCGAATCTTTAGCCTTTGGAAGAGGTATCTTCGGAACAACAGGTTGAGGCTCGTATTCGTACATAGCCACCTGAACGTCCTTCGGCACGTCAACAAGAACAGGACCGGGACGTCCCGATTTTGCAATACGGAAGGCGTCTCTTATCGTGTCAGCAAGGTCCTCTATGTGATTTACAAAGTAATTATGCTTCGTTATCGGAAGTGTAATTCCGGTTATATCAACCTCTTGGAAGCTGTCCTTACCTATCAGTGAGCAAGGAACGTTACCCGTTATCGCAACCATAGGTATTGAATCGAGCATTGCCGTTGCGATTCCGGTAACGAGGTTAGTCGCTCCGGGACCTGAGGTTGCAATGCATACTCCGACCTTTCCCGTCGCACGGGAATATCCGTCAGCCGCATGAGCGGCACCCTGTTCGTGAGCCGTTAGATAATGATTTATGTTTGCGCTCTCACGGTAAAGCGCATCGTATATGTTAATAACCTGACCGCCCGGATAACCGAAAACATCGGTAACACCCTGCTCTATCAAGGTTTTAACAATTATATCTGCTCCACTTATTTTCATATGTATTTCTCCTTTTGCTTTAAAGCTTGTCCGCAAGCATACGGTTCACGGCACTGAACAGTGCTCTGACCGAAGACTCAAAGATATCCGCATCGATTCCGGCTCCCCAATAGGTCTTACCGCCGTAGGTCACGCTGACGTAAGATGCGGCAAGCGAGCTTGAACGCTCCTCAAGCGCATGCTCAGAATAGGAATCCAAAACGTAGTTATAATCAATAACTGTCTTTATAGCGTTGCTTACCGCATCAAGTCTACCGTTTCCTGCCGAATTAACGGTATGCTTCTGCCCTCTGTAAGAGAGCTTAACGGTAGAGACAATGCCGTCATTCTTTTCCTCATGCTCATCGCTTTCAAGCACGAGTATGTTTGAAAGATTTGTAAAATCTCTCATGAAGATATTGTAAACATCAGAGGGAGGAAGCTCTCTGTGCTCTCTGTCCGATATGCTCTTGACATGGTATCCGAACGCCTCTCGCATCTTCGGAGGCAGGCTTAGCTTATAACGAGTTTCGAGAATATATCCGATACCGCCCTTGCCGGATTGCGAATTGATTCGGATTACATCGCTGTCGTAAGTTCTGCCAACGTCGGTTGGGTCAATCGGAAGATAGGGCACGTTCCATATACCGCCCTTTTCCTCGCGCCACCTCATACCCTTGGCAATGGCATCTTGGTGAGAGCCGCTGAACGCCGCAAATACGAGCTTTCCGCTGTACGGCTGACGCTCATATACGCGCATGCCCGTAACCCTCTCATACACGTCGGTTATTTTTGGAAGGTCGGTAAAATCAAGTCCAGGCTCGATTCCCTGCGAGTACATATTGAGCGCAAGCGTGATTATATCCACATTTCCGGTACGCTCACCGTTGCCGAAAAGCGTTCCCTCTACACGGTCCGCGCCTGCAAGAAGTCCCATCTCACTGTCTGCCACAGCACAGCCGCGGTCGTTATGTGGATGCAAGGAAATTATAAGATTTTCTCTGCCTTTAAGGCTTTTGCACATATACTCCACTTGATTTGCATAGACGTGAGGCATAGAGTGCGAAACGGTGACGGGAAGATTTATTATAACCTTATCGTCGGCGGTCGGCTGCCATATATCTATTACCGCATTGCATATCTCTGCCGCAAATTCAGGCTCAGTACCCGTGAAGCTCTCGGGAGAATATTCAAACGAGATATGTCCGCGAGCCTTTTGGCGGTAGTCACGGCAAAGCTCAGCGCCAAGGATTGCAATATCTACGATTTCTTCCTTTGAACGGCGGAAAACCTGCTCTCGCTGAGCCACAGACGTTGAATTGTACAGATGAACTATCGCGTTCTTTGCGCCGTCAATGGCCTCAAAGGTCTTCGCTATAATATGCTCGCGAGACTGGGTGAGCACCTGAATTGTGACGTCATCGGGAATGAGATTTTCGTCTATAAGCTTTCTGCAAAATGCATATTCGGTCTCAGATGCCGCAGGAAATCCGATTTCAATTTCCTTGAATCCAATATCGCAAAGAAGCTTGAAGAATGCAAGCTTTTCTTCAAGGTCCATGGGGATTAGAAGCGCCTGGTTGCCGTCGCGAAGGTCAACCGAGCACCATATTGGCGGATTTTCAATTGAATCTCTTTTAGTCCAATCCATCGAAACTCCGTTTGGTGTAAAATACTGTTTTTCGTACTTATTTTGGTAAATCATAAGTCTTCCCTTTTCCTTTCTTTTTCGGGGAGGCTTTTCGGCTTAAAGAGGCAGAAAACAAAAAAGCCCCTTTTACGCAACAAAAAACCATTGCATAAAAGAGACGAAGAATTTCTCCGCGGTACCACTCTGCTTGGCGCCTTGATGCGCCCACCTTACGCCGTGCTTTCCACACAGTCGCTCTATAACGGGAGCTACCGTCCGAATCTACTCGGCTAAAGCCTTTTGGTCGGAGGCTCCGGGATGAGTTATCCACCGCCTTGCACATCGCCTCGCAGCAACCGGCGACTCTCTTAAGTGCTAATCGGTTCTTTTTTCCCTTCACAGCCTTTATTTTAAATATAAATTATTATATCACGCGGGAGCGTCTTCGTCAAGAGGGTCTTTTTAAAAATATCTTTTTTGTTACTTAAAGCCAAAGTTAAGCATCTATTCACGCTATTATTGGTGCTTTTTCACAATGTTTTTTATCATAAACATAAAATTCTTCATTATTATACTGACTTTATAGTGCTAAAGTGCATTACTACCGAACGCTTCAAAAAAATTACCGCATAACCGAAAACTATTGCAATTTTCAAAAAAAGCGATAAAATATAGACAAGAAAGGAGTTACAAAATGAAATGCAAAACGATAATTGACGTAAACGAAGAAGAACGCGTGCTGATTTATGCGCATAGTCGAAACGATACTGTGGAAAAGATAGAAGCTCTTCTTACTGAAAAGCCTTTTGAGCTTATCGGATATAACGGCAGAGAATTTGTCAGCTTAAGCTATTCGGAGATTTTTTGCTTTATCTCCGAGGATAACCGAATATATGCTCTGACAGAAAAAGGTAAGCTAAAGATAAAGGCTCGTCTTTATCAGATAGAACAGAGTGCCGGATCGGATTTTGTCAAAATAAATCAATCCTGCATTGCGAATATCAAAAAAATCGCAAAATTTGATGCTTCTCTTTCCGGAAATCTTCTCGTAGTCTTAAAAAACGGCTATCGCGACTACGTTTCACGCAGACAAATTAAAACGGTTAAAGAAAGGGTAGGACTAAAAAAATGAAAAAAAACGCTGCAAAAGAATTTATGCTCAGAGGACTTGTGTTCGCAGGATTCGGTCCTGTAGTGCTTGGAATAGTGTATTTTATTCTCTCTGTCACTCTTGATAACTTTTCTTTGAACGGCAAAGAGGTGTTCCTCGGAATAATCTCAATGTATTTGCTGGCTTTTATTCACGCAGGAACGAGTGTCTTTCATCAAATTGAGGAGTGGTCAACTCCTAAATCAGCTCTATGTCAGCTCGGTTTATTGTACGTGTCATATACAATATGTTATTTAATTAACTCTTGGATACCTAAAAATCTTACCGTTATTCTTATATATACCGCAGTTTTCATCGTCGGATATCTTGCTATATGGCTATCCGTGTTAATTTCAATCAAGCTTTTAAGCAAAAAAATCAACAAAACAATAGAAAATACCAATTAATAAACACAAAAAATTTTACCAATTTTCACTTAAATCCATTTGCATAAACAAAAAAGTAAGCGAGGCGTTTTATAACAAAACACCTCGCTATTGATTTTAGCGGAAAGAATTAAATGCTCATTTTGTAAACTTATATTTTAAATATCGGCTTTATATCTTTCTCACGCCGGGTATATCAACAAGAGTCATTACATCAACAGGCATACCTGAAGCCATGGATTTATTTGCCGAAATACCTGTAAGGATACTCATAGCGCCGTCTATATGAGATGCGGCTCTCTTGAAAGGATCTTCAGCAGGAACGCCAAACAAATCGTTAAGAAGAACCAAGTCTCCACCGCCATGTCCACCGGGGATTTCTTCAATAGGCACATTATATTCTTCACCGAACATAGGATATACAGTTATCTTCTTGTGTCTTGTAAGGCCTTCTTTGGATGACTCTCCGCCTGCATTTACATAAATAGCCTCTGTAACCTCTAACTCAATTCTTCCCTTGGTTCCGGTAAAGCAAACGCGGAAACCTTCCCACGGAGAATAAGCGTTAAGCGAATAAGACATCTGCGCGCCGTTTGCATACTGAACAAGAACGTTCATCGTATCTTCGATACTTATATTATCTCCAAAAACGCTCTGGTCTCTGATATATCCATCATCTGCCTCTGCATTGAGATAAAGCTCTTCAAGCTGCTTGTTACCCTTCATAACCAATGCAAAAGGATCGCCCTCAGCGTTTTTCTGACCGTTAACGCGTGAATAGAACTTAGTTACGCCTCTTTCCTCAGCGTTTTCTCTGCCGTAAAACTTAAGATCTCCTAAGGCAAATACACGCTTAGGATAAGTTCCAAGCCAGAAATTAACAAGGTCGAAATGGTGAGTTGACTTGTGTACCATAAGACCGCCACTGTTTCTCTTATCTCTATGCCAACGGCGGAAATAGTCCGCACCGTGAGAGGTGTTGAGAAGCCATTCAAAGTGTACCTGGGTTACCTTACCTATAGTATCGTTCATAAGAAGCTCGCGTACCTTGGTATTATGCGGAGCATAACGATAGTTAAACGTTACGCGAAGATTCTTTCCTGTACGCTCTATGCAATCTATTATTTCCTGACACTTTGAAGCATCGACCGTCATCGGCTTTTCGGAAATAACATCACAGCCCATCTCCATTGCCTTAATAATATATTTGTGGTGCGTACGGTCAATAGACGTTACGATTACAATATCAGGCTTTGTTTCGATTATCATTTTCTCGAAATCCTCTGCCGCATATGTAGGTACTGCGTGGTATTTAAATTCATTTACAAGAACCTTATTCGCATAGTCCATACGCGTTTTATTTGTATCGCAAAACGCAACAAGCTCCGCAGTCTCAGAATAAGTCTTAGCTATTGACTCGTAATACATTCTTGCTCTTCCGCCGATACCGACGTGAGCATATCTCTTCTTTTCCATAATGATCCTCCGTAAAATTCATACCGAAACCTCGGTTGGTATAAGTATATATCATTTTTTTTATAAATTCCTTAACTTTTTTGATGTGCACGCGCAAAATCCTTGATTTTTTTGATTATAATTGAATTGTTCATAAATGCGTGCTATAATTGAAGCAAAATAAATGAATATTTGCTGTATAATGATTAAAATGAAAGAAAAGCTCAAAAAAATTTTATGGTTCTTTGCAAATCCAAAGCTTATTTTATGTTTAGGAATTGCTTGGATGATTACAAACGGATGGTCGTACATAATGCTTGCCGTCGGCACAGCTCTCGGTATTACCTGGATGATAACAGTTTCCGGCGCGTATCTTGCATTTCTCTGGATACCGTTTACTCCGGAAAAAATAATCACTTGTATTATCGCGATAGCGCTCTTAAAGCTTCTGTTTCCAAATGATAAAAAAACACTTGCAATCCTTGAGAATATGTTTAAAAATATTAAGGAGAAGCATAGGAAAAAGAAAGAAAATAAAAAGATAGAAACAGACGGAGAGGAAATATCCAAAGAGGAATAGGCTTATCGGTACATCAAGCAAAGTAAGGTCGCACGGCAAAGTGAAAAAAACAAAATTAGCGCGATCTGGCTTCGCGCCCAATGCTTCATAACAAAATCACCCCTCGATTTGAGGGGTGATTTTGTTATGAAAACAAGCTATTTAAAGTCGAAGCGTATAAATGACATGTCAATTAAGTTTCATTATCTTTTGTTACGCATTGCAGCTTTCTTCTTTATGTAGTTTTCATAGCTTAATTTCTGGTGTTTTAAACTTATTTCGGATTAAAATTATTATTTATGCCACAAGAAACTTATACTTCACAACGCTGTAGAGCGGAATGAAAGGCAAAAGAATCGGCACGCTTTTAACGTATGCCTGATACTCGGGATCGTCACCGTAATTACGATTTTGGCGAAGCTCTAAGCGACGCGCTCCGCTAAACATAACGAAAATAATACCTGCATAGCCAATGCACGCGAGAACCCATTGCCAAGCACTGTTCAGCGCTCCAATACCGCTAAGAAATACACCCGTCCAGAAAATCATTTCTCCGAGATAATTCGGACAGCGAACGATGCGATACAATCCTGTATCAACAAAACGAGAAGGATTTTTGCGTTTTGCAGCGTTTTTCTGAAGATCGGCAGCTGTTTCAAGAATCAGGCCAAACGCCATAATACCGATACCGACATACGCCATAACCGAATCAGCAGTTTTATTGGCAAAACGGTAAAGCACGGGGAGCACCTGTGTTAAATAAAGCATAGCGCAAGTAATCCAAATTGCACACTTAACACCAAACGGAACGTTTTTTCCATCCTTGATCTCAGACGTCATATGTTTTTTATACGACGCACTCTTAAACTCTCGAATGGCAAGATAGCCGGAAAGTCGCAATCCGTAAACGATAAGAAGTGAAGAAAGCAGCACGGTTGCCACAGTAAGAGTCTGATGATAGAATATCAGCATCGCGATGCCCTCTGCAGCAATCGACAATCCGTAACCGAGAGAAATAAACCAAACGTAGTTTTTAAATCCCATAGAGCTAACTAAAAGCGCAGCACCAAGTAGAATCCATAAAGAAATAGGAAAAGCAGTCATAGTACAATCTCCTTATATGTAATACAAGAATTATAGCATATTCGTAATATTAAGTCAATATAAGTTTTGATATAAATGCACATAACCTCAATTGATAAGCGAAGATTTGAGATAGATAAACCTGCCAAATAAAGTCAATAGTTTTTCTAAAAGAAGATTGTGCTATTGACACAGACAGTCTTTTTCTGTATAATTGTTTTGCTATGATAATAAAACATTTGTTACTCGCATCTGAATCGTACACATATACTAATTGGGAGTTTCATAACGTAAACGTAAGGTTTTCAAGATTGTATTACATTATTGACGGTGAGGCCTACTACAAGGAGAACAGGCAAACAGTAAGACTCAAAAAAGGCTATCTTTACCTTACACCCGTCAATACTCCATTCGATCTTTATGAAAATCCGAATGACAAGCTACTTCACACTTACGTCTACATAATCACACTCCCAGAGGTGAATCATTTTACCGAAATCAGGGTGGAGAATGGACCCCCCTCGCTGACGCGGTCGCATTATGGAGAAAGTACGTGCGAAGTGAAGATTACGAGCTCATCTCCAATATAATTGCCTTTCTGCTTTCACAGATATCTGGTAAAATTCCATCGGATAATACTATCGCCGACCGAATAAAGCAATATCTGGACAATTTTGAAAGTAATGAATTGAATACCAAGGCTATGAGCCACGCACTTGGGTACAGCCGCGAGCATATCACAAGAGCCTTTTCTTTAATGTATAAGACCACTCCAAAGCGATACTTTAACGCACGGCGCATGAATATGGCGGTTGAAAAGCTTTACAGAGGTGAAACAATACAATCGGTTGCCGAACAGCTGAACTACGGAACAGCAGCTGCTTTCAGTAAGGCTTTCAAAAATCACTTTGGTGCCTCCCCGATAAAATATATCAACGCATTAAAAAAGAATGAACTCGCGATCGCTATACCGTATAAAGATCGAATCGAAAAAAATTAACTTTTATTCAACTATAATTACGGCTTCTTTTCGAGTTTAAGAGGATAATCTCCCAGATGCTCGACCTTGAAGCCGTTTTTCTTATACTCCTCGTAATCAAAGGCATCAAGCTCGTCGATAGCGAGCTTATGGAATTCGTAAAAATTGTGCCACCACTCGTATCCTGAGCCAAGCTCTGCGTTAAGATATGCATCAGCAATCTCGCAACCCATCTTAGGTGCAACGTAAAAAGCACCCATCGCAAGCACGTTAACGCCATTACCGGTAATGGCCCTCAATGCCGCAGG
>JAZRHO010000068.1:0-49282 GCA_045644805.1 Eubacteriales bacterium
GGCTCTCTATCCTCGGTGAACTCACCGTAACAGTTGTCAACCATAACTATAGTATCGGGGCATGCCTCTTTTACTGCACGAATAGCTTCTTCAATTTTTGAAATTAAGAGACTTCTTCTGCGAGAATAACCGCGGCTTCGCTGTATAGCAGCGACCTTTACATCTCCCTTTGCCACGCGCTCCTTGATAGCAGAAATATCAAAATCATCTCCGATAAGATCGATCTGTTCGTATTTCACTCCGTATTTTATAAGCGAATTACGGCTATCCCCCGACGTTCCTATAACGCTTCTCAGCGTATCGTACGGCTCTCCCGAAATATAAAGAAGAGTTTCGCCCGGCTTAAGAAGTCCTCCGAGAGTCACCGCAAGAGCATGAGTGCCTGACATAAGCTGAGGCCGTACAAGCGCATCCTCCGCACCGAAAACCTTAGCGTAGAGTGCTTCAAGCTTATCTCTTCCCGAATCATAATATCCGTATCCTGTTATATCGATAAAATCCGCTGTACTGACTCTGAGCTCCTGGAAGGCGCTTAACACCTTACCGCTGATATACATAGCGTTATCATCAATTCTTTTGAAAACCTCTTTGCAGTCGGCTTCCGCTATTTCTGCCATTTTAGCTGTTTGTTCACTGATGTTGTATCCGTAATACATATTTAGGTCCTTTTACTTTGTCTGTTTTCTCATATATTTTATCAGTAAGTAAAAGAAAAAGCAATAGTTTTTAAAAATTCCGAGCTAAAATTTATGGTGTATCACCGTACGCTATGAATTTTTCCTTGACCGCACTCAATTTATATGTTAAAATAAACGATGTAACAAACAAATACGCATCATTGATGAAAGGAATAAAAATTATGAGGGCTTATGAAAGACTTTTAAAATACGTAAAATTCGACACGCAAAGCTCGGATACCTCCGGCTTGCATCCCAGCACGGCTACTCAATTCGCACTTGCGAGGTCACTTGCCGAGGAGCTTATCAATCTCGGATGCGAGGATGTAAGAATTTCTGATAAATGTTATCTGTATGCAAAGCTTCCCGCTACAAGAGGATACGAGGACCGTCCTTCAATCGGATTTATCGCTCATATGGACACAGCACCCGATTTCTGCGGCAAAAACGTAAATCCCGTCATAACCGAAAACTATAACGGAGAGGCTCTTGCACTCGCAAACAGCGGAAGAGTTCTCGATCCGAAGGTCTTCCCACATCTCAAAAATCTTATAGGAAGAACTCTTATAACCACCGACGGTACAACTCTTCTCGGCGCGGATGACAAGGCGGGGATTTCAGAGATAATAACACTCGTAGAAAAGATAAATACCGAAAAAATCAAACACGGTCCGATACTTATCGCCTTTACTCCCGATGAAGAAATCGGAGAGGGAGCAGACTTTTTCGACGTTAAAGGCTTCGGCGCAGATTTCGCATTTACGGTTGACGGAGGTCCTGAGGGGTCTCTCGAATATGAAAATTTCAATGCACTTTCGGCATCCTTTGAGATAAACGGCTTTAACGTTCATCCGGGCTCCGCCAAAAATACGATGATAAATGCCGCACTCGTTGCTATGGAAATAAATTCAGGTCTTCCGTCCTATGAAACACCGTCTACGACCGAAGGATATGAAGGCTTTTATCATTTGACCGATATTAAAGGAAACGTTGAACGCGCTGAGCTTTCCTATATAGTCCGCGACCACAGCAAGGAGCACTTTGAATCCAGAAGAGAAGCGCTTATGCATATAGAAAAAATCATGAATGAAAAATACGGTGACGGTACTGTTAAGCTTGAAATCAAGGATAGCTACAGCAATATGAAGGAAATGATTATGCCTCATATGCATCTTGTTGATAACGCAAAGGCCGCAGCAATAAAGGCGGGTGTTACACCCTCTGTTGAACCTATCAGAGGAGGTACAGACGGAGCAAGACTTTCGTTCATGGGACTGCCTTGCCCCAACCTCGGCACCGGTGGATATGCCTTCCACGGCCCATTTGAACACATCACCGCAGAGGGAATGGACAAGGTGGTAGAAATACTTGCAAATATCGCTATTACCTATTCAGAGTTTTAACTTCCACTCGTCTTTTGAAAATAAAAAGCAATAAATCAAAAAAAGGTTGCATTGTTCGTATAATGCAACCTTTTGTTTACATTTATTCACCGTTAGACTCACTATTTTCCGTTCCAAATGACTCTTTATTACTCGGTTTCATTGCCTGCTTATAACGTATTATTGCAACTATTATTGAAACAAGCGTTATGCTGTCTGCCAGAGCTCCGGCAATACTTCCGGAATAGATACTGAAAATTATCCAAGGCACTGCGACAAATATAGAAAGATATCTTATATGCATCTCATCCTTCATAAAGAAAGCGAATGACGCAAGAATCATTGCGATAATCGGCAATATATCAAAAACGGTTTTAAAAGTAAAGAAACCGCTTATAACAAATGCAGTAGCGGAAATTATGGGAATCCATATAGAATCCGCAAATTTATACTTACCGCGCAAGGAATATACAGCGTTTCTGACAATTGCGATCGCATTAACAAACACAGCCGAATACGCTCCGAGGAGAAGATACTGCACGATCCAAAAGATATTTGTAATATTCTGCATAGCGATAATGCTAGCCCTTTTGCGCATTTGGTATGCACTTATACCGAAGCCCATAGCCATAAAACCGATAACCTGTGCTATAATAAACATTATATCAATATCTTTGCCGAACAGAAAGCTCCACTCCCCTTTCATTGATGTAAGTATCAAGTATTTTATCATAATGTCTTAAAAAAATCAATGGCAGTATAACGAAACGTAGTGATTTTTATTTACTAAAGCATTGTAAACACGACATGCTTTTTAATGTATTTTTGAAGAGACTTGATTTTTTCAAAAAACAGTGCTATAATACTACCACTATAATACTTTCCTCTTTATATAGGAGATAATCTAAGCATGAATATTATTATTGTAGGCAGCGGTACTGTCGGAACGGCTATATGCTCACAGCTTATCAAGGAAGGTCATAATATCACGGTCATAGACTCAAATGCTTCCAATATCGCAGAAATTTCAAACACCTGTGACGCTAATTGTCTGCACGGAAACGGCGCAGATATAGAATTGCTTCGTGACGCGGGAGCTGAAAACGCAGATTTACTTATAGCCGTTACTCCAAAGGATGAAATCAATATACTTTGCTGCTATGCCGCAAAAAAGCTCGGAACATCAAATACGGTAGCAAGAGTGCGCAATCCGGAATATTCTTCCTTTATGCAGCTTATGAAGGAAGATATGAATTTATCGCTCACCATAAATCCCGAACGCGCCGCGGCAAAAGAAATATACCGTATTCTGCGTTTTCCCTTTGCGGATAAGGTAAATACGTTTTGCGACGGCAGGGTTGAAATAGCCGAGTTTACGGTTTCTCCAAAATCTCCTTTGTGTAATCTTTCTCTGTTTGATCTAAGGGAAAAAATGAATATAAAATTTCTTGTGTGTGGTGTATGCCGAGGAGATAAAGTATACATTCCCTCGGGTAATTTCGTCATAAAAGAAGGCGACACGATATGCGTTACAGCGTCAGAGGAGGAGCTTGTCAAATTCTTCAAGCTTATTCGTTCCTATCGCAAACCTGTGAAAAATATAATCGTTAACGGGGCAGGACGCACAACGTATTATCTGGCGGGACTGCTTGGGAAAAGTCTTTCAAATACCACTATAATAGAAAAAGATAAAGAGCTTTGCCGTGCTTTGAGCGAGGAATTTAACATCGCGGTAATCAACGGAGACGGAACACGTCAGGAGCTTTTGCTGGAAGAAGGGCTTGAAAAAGCGGACGCATTCCTTGCCCTTTCCGACGTTGACGACGAAAACGCCATAGTTTCAATGTATGCAAAAAAGCTCGGTGTTCCAAGGATAGTTACAATGATACGCTCTCTACCCTATATTGATTTCTTCAAGGACGTCGGAATAGACAGTATAGTTTCACCTAAATCCTCCACGGTGGATTATATTTTGAGATTCGTTCGTGGAATGGCAAACGCAGCCGACTCCGAAATAGAGTCTCTTCACACAATCATGGACGGAAAAATCGAAGCCCTTGAATTTATAATAAAAGAGTCGATCGACGGATTTACCGACATTCCTCTTGCAAAGATTAAGCGCATAAAGAATTCTCTGATTGCGTGTATCGTCAGAGAGGATAACATTATAATCCCATCAGGTAACGATATAATAAAAACAGGCGACAGAGTTATCGTTATGGTCTCGGGAGCAAATCTTCATAACATTAAGGATATTTTAAGCTGATGAACTATAAAATGATTGGAAAGTTCATGGGAATAGTTCTTATCATAGAAGCCGCCTTGCTTCTTGCACCTATGACGGTATCCCTTATTTACGGAGAATCCGTAATGCCGTTTCTCTACACCATAGGTGTTATCATTATTCCCGCGCTTCCTACTCTGATTTTAAAGCCAAAGAACAAAAGAATATACGCGAAAGACGGCTTTATTTGCGTTTCAATGAGCTGGATACTGCTTTCGCTTTTCGGTGCGCTTCCGTTCGTTTTCAGCGGAGCTATACCGAATTTTATAGATGCTCTTTTCGAGACCGTTTCCGGATTTACGACGACCGGTGCAACTATTCTTACCGAGGTTGAGTCTCTTCCGCGCGGAATACTTTTCTGGCGCAGCTTTACTCACTGGATAGGCGGTATGGGAATACTCGTATTCATGCTCGCGTTTCTCAAGGGCGCGGATGGCAACGTCATATTCATTATGAGAGCCGAAACTCCCGGTCCTCAAAAAAGCAAGCTCGTGCCTAAGCTCCGGGACAGCTCTTTAATACTTTACGTAATATACCTTTCCTTTACCGCCGTTCAGGTCATAGTGCTTCTTATCGCAGGTATGCCACTTTACGATTCGCTGGTAAATGCCTTCGGCACGATGGGAACGGGTGGCTTCTCAGTTCTTAACAATTCAATAGCAGGCTACAACAGTCCTGCCATTGAGTGGATAATGGCTATATTTCTTTTTCTTGCCGGAGTTAACTATAACATATATTTCTTTATCATAGTTAAAAAATTCCGTGAAATAAAGAAAAACGAGGAGCTTCGGGCATACGTTATTATAACGCTCGTCTCAACCGCTCTTATAGCGATGAATCTTTTTACCTCGGCAAGCACGGTTTATAATGCTCTTCCGAAAGCTATAAGAGATGCTTTCTTCCAAGTCACTTCCATTATGTCAACCGCAGGATTTACTACTGCAGATTTCAGTCTTTGGCCAAATCTCTCGCAATCCGTAATATTTATTCTTATGTTTATCGGTGCGTGCGCCGGCTCTACTGCGGGAGGATTTAAAATCTCAAGACTTCTTATAGTACTAAAAAATCTTCGCCGTGAGATTCGCCGCCTCTTTAAGCCGAACGCGGTAGAATCGCTGCGTCTTGACGGAGAGATTCTTGAAGAAAAAACCGTAAGATCGGCTATAAATTACATGGCACTCTATATGCTTATCATGGCAGTGTCATTTCTTCTTATATCGTTCGATGGAAAGAGTCTTGTCGCCAATATCAGCGCAACAGTCTCTTGCTTTAATAATGTCGGTCCCGGACTTGGTGAGATTTTTGCAAGCTACGGCTCGTTCTCCTATTTTTCAAAAATAATCCTTACCTTGGATATGCTTTTCGGACGACTTGAAATAATGCCTATGCTCATACTCCTTTCTCCAAACGCATGGCATAAAAATTAATTTCTACTTTTTTATGAAAAGGTATTGCATTTTTATTTATTATATGGTAAAATTACTATATATTTTAATGACCATTATAGGTATAAACCATTTGGAAGGAACAAAAAATAATGCTTGATTTTGTAATTGAATACATTCTTCTCGGTATTCTTCTCGTATGCGCCGTCGTTATAATTGCAGCGGTTACATTCCAGAGATCTAATGAGGGTCTTTCCGGTACTATCGCCGGAGGCTCTGAAACATATTACGGTAAGGACAAGTCCGTTCAGACCGGCAAGAAGCTCTCGAAAATAACTCTTATCACCGCTATCGTATTTGCAGTTGCCGTTATCTTAGTGTACGTTCTTCAGCCCGATTATGCGAGCCTTGATGAACACTGGACGGAAATCTCCAAATACTCATCTATCTTCGGTTAATTTTGCTAAAAACGGAAGTCAATGCTTCCGTTTTTCTTTTTTATACGCAATAGAAAGGATTTTCAATGAAAAAAGATTTTAATAAATTCTCAAAAAGGTCTTCGGTAAAGGCTCGTGCCAAGCGTGAGCTTTTAAAAATGGTTGAACAGACGAACGTAGGAACAAAGGCCGCGCACATACGTTTTGTAGAAGAGCCTTACAGAAGAAGCTCTACGCGCGAAAAAAATGTATCTGCTGAAGGTGTATTTTCCGAAGCATCAGGCGGCTTTGGATTCGTTTCGGTGGAAGGCGAGGAGCGCGATATTTTCATTCCCGAATCCGCAACGAACGGCGCGATTGACGGTGATCTTGTAAAAATACTATATCATAAGTTTTTGTCTCACAGCGGTGAAGAAAAGACCGAGGGAAGAATAACCGAAATTCTTGAATATGGGAGATCGACCGTTATAGGAACGGTTGAGGCTGACACGGTCAGAATTCACAAACGCAGAATGAATATCTTATACCTTTTTCCTGATGACGGAAAAATCAAAAGACGCATCTTTTTAAGAGACAGTCTTGGAGCCGTTGCGGGAGATAAGGTAAACGCAAGGCTCATGCGCGATCCGTATTCGTATGATCTTTATGCCGACGTTATAACCAATTTTGGCAACGGAATGTCAAAGGAAGCAAACTATATGGCAATCCTCGCTGAATGCCAGATAGACACTGATTTTACAAAAGAGGAGCTTTATTTCGCGAAAGAGGCAGCAAATGAAGCAATAGACACTCATGGCCGTATTGTCAGAGATGAAATAATATTTACCATTGACAGTGAAAGTGCAAAAGACTTAGATGACGCTATATCCTTAAAAGTTAACACGGATAGCACCTATACACTCGGTGTCCATATCGCAGACGTATCGCATTATGTCAAAGAAAAAACAGTTCTTGACAGACTCGTTATGAAAAGAGGAACAAGCGTTTATTTCACAGACAAAGTTGTGCCTATGCTCCCTCCCGACCTGTCAAACGGAGCATGTTCTCTTAATCCCGGAGAGGATAAATATGCTCTTTCTGCGATCATAACCTTGAATAAGCACGGAAAAATACTGAAAACAGCAATTGAACCGTCAGTAATAAGAAGCCGTGTAAAAGGAATTTATTCGGAAATAAATAGAATATTTGACGGCAGCGCGGATGACGCTCTTTATGAAAAATACTCCGAGTGCATCAAGACTCTTAGAGAAATGCACGGACTTTATAAGATTCTCCTAAAAAAGAGCGAGGAGCGCGGTTCTGTTGACCTTGAGAGCTCAGAGGCACAAATTCTTCTTGATGACAAGGGTATGCCTGCCGATATTATAAGGCGTGAAAGAGGAGATGCCGAACGAATGATAGAGCAATTTATGCTCACTGCAAACGAAGGTGTTGCTACTCTTCTTCTAAATGAAGGAATACCATGCGTTTTCAGAGTGCATGATGCTCCTGCGGAGGACAAGCTCTCCGACTTCATAAACTACGCACATAATCTTGGCTTTGATACAAGCTATATATCCGCTCAAAAATGCGAGCCAAAGGACCTCGCAAAGCTTATCAAAGAGGCATCCGAGCGCGGAATCGGAGAGGCTGTATCATACGCTTGCCTTCGCTCGATGGCAAAGGCGGCATATTCCGAAATTCACAAGCCTCACTTTGGTTTGGGAATCGAAAATTACTGCCATTTCACCTCTCCTATACGCCGTCTTTCAGACCTTGCCACCCACAGAATAATTCATGGTGTAATACTCGAAGAAAGACCGAAAGAAAAATACCGTTCCTATGCTAAACGCGCAGCCGCTGCGGCAACCGACGGAGAGCTTCGCGCACTGAGCGCTGAGCGTCGGATTGAAAATCTATACAAGGTTATTTATATGAGCGACAGGATAGGTGAAACTTATCCCGCTATGATAACCTCGGTAACGTCGTTTGGAATATTCGCAACACTTGAAAACACCTGCGAGGGTCTTGTTCCCATATCTCAAATAGACGGAAACTTCGTATTTGACGAGAAAAATATCTGCTTAAGAAACAACAAATACGTTCTTAGAATAGGAGATAAAATTACGGTAAAGGTTGAAGAAGCGGATATGACGCGCGGAAAGCTTCGCTTCTCCTTGGAAGGCATATATGAAAAGTAAAATAAACACCTTAGTTGCGCTCGATCTTATATTCCTTTTCTTTATTTGTTTATCGGGTACTGTATCAAATAAAGCAATCAGCGACGCTATATATTACGTCTCCTTCGTTATTCCTATCCTTATAGGATTTTATTGTATAAAAAAGGCAGACTCAGAGGCTTTCTCGCAAGACAGCGGAAACTCTGAAAGCGAAGGCCACCGCTTGGAGCTTTTCATAAAAAGGGATAAGGCGCTTCTCTCGCTTCCTATCATTTTTCCTTCAATCGCGATTATTGCGCTGATCTCCCTTCTTACGTCGCTGATTATGGAAACGACATTGGGATATACAAACAGCGTCGAGCTTGAGGGGAGCTTTTTCTCTTCCCTCTTTCTTCACGCAGCAGTTCCCGCGATTCTTGAAGAGCTGCTTTTCAGATTTATTCCGCTAAGACTTCTTTCGGATAATAAAAAGAGTGCAGTGATAATATCGTCGCTTCTTTTTTCCTTCGCTCACGCAAACCTATTCCAGATTCCATATGCGTTTACCGCAGGACTCATTTTTGCCCTCGCCGATATTTTCGCAGGAAGCGTTCTTCCGTCTTTAATAATACACTTTTTGAATAACGTAGTATCGCTCTTTCTTCTTTATGATATAGTAGCAAACACCGTCTTCATAGTACTAACCGCTCTTACGCTTCTTTCGGTCGCTACGATTATTGCGATAAGACGGCGTTATGCGGAATTTTTAAAGCCGCTGACCGATAAACGATCAGACCTTTTATACATATCTGTGTTCGTGTTTATCGGAGTGACATTTTTCATCGCTCTGACAAATCTTATATTCACCTAGAATCTCAGACAAAGGACGTGATTTCATCATGGAAAAAACAGATATAACAGAATCTTCAACCATTCTAGACTTAGAATTTATGGAGATTGCAATGCAAGAGGCAAAACTTGCCGAATCGGAAGATGAAGTGCCTATCGGTGCGTGCATAGTTCGTGACGGCAGGGTAATAGCAAGAGCTCACAACACGCGTGAATCTTCAAAATGCGCAACTCATCACGCCGAAATGCTTGCAATCGAGGAGGCGTGTAAAAACCTCGGCGGCTGGCGCTTGCCGGGGACAACTCTTTACGTAACCCTTGAGCCTTGCGCTATGTGCGCAGGAGCAATAATTAACGCAAGAGTCGAGCGAGTGGTTTTTGGCGCGCCGGACATCAGATTCGGAGCCTTGGGGTCTTTGCTTGATTTATCGGAATTTCCATTAAATCATAAGCCCGAGGTCCAAAGGTTTGTCAGATGTGACGAATGCAAAAATCTGCTCTCGGAATACTTCCGTAAAAAAAGGAAAAAATAAAAAAAGCACCCGTGCGAAAATCTCACTCTTGACGCATGGGTGCTTTTTTACAAGAAAGGATAAAAGCGTTGAAGATAACTCACGTTATAAGCGATTCAAATATAGGCGGGGCGGGAGTTTTGCTTGCCTCTGTTGCCTCAGAGCTGAAAAGTGACTTTGATTTTGAAATAATAATTCCAAAAGGATCTCTGCTCCGTGAAAGATTAAGCTTTCTAAACCTAAAGATTATAGAGCTTCCGATATCAGCCGATAAAAGCTTTTCTGCAAAAGATACATTAAAATTCTATAATTATTTCAAAAAGCATCCAACGGATATTTTACACACTCACGCCTCTCTTTCCTCACGTCTCGGTGGAAAGCTTGCGGGAACCGGAATCTGCATATCCACGCGCCACTGTGCAAAGCCGGAAGTAAAAATAAAAAAACAGAGTTTTTTGAAAAGAAAGGTTTACAATTATTGCACAGACAAGACCGTGTCGACTGCCGATTTCGCCACAAACAACTTAATTTGCGAAGGAATAAATCAAGATAAAATAATTACTATCAAAAACGGTTCAAAGCCACCGCGTGAGCTTGATAGCCTTTCAAAAGCTGAAATTTTGCATAAGCTGAATTTGGATAAAGACTGCCGTATCATCGGCTCTTGCGCAAGGCTTGAGCCGGTAAAGGGGCAGGACTTGATCTTAAGAGTCGCTCCGAGTATTCTCGAAAAGTTTCCAAACACTCACTTTCTCTTTCTCGGTGAGGGATCAAAGAAAGAAGAATATAAAAAGCTTGCATCTACACTCGGCATCGAAAAAAAGGTCACCTTTCTCGGATACGTAGACGACCCGTCATTATATCAGAACGTTTTTTATATAAACGTCAACGCATCAAGAGGCACGGAGACCTCTTGCCTTGCTACGTCTGAGTGTATGGCGCTCGGAGTTCCTACGGTAGCATCAGACTTTGGCGGAAATACGGAAATGATAAAAGACAACGAAAACGGTATAATTTTTGCTTGCGATAATTTATTCTCCCTGGAGAGAGCGCTTATTTCGATTTTGAAGGATACAGCACTTCACGAAAAGCTGTCGGCAGGAGCAAAAATCAGCTTTGAAAAATCTTTTTCATCCGGGGAAATGGCAAAACAGTATAAAAAACTATATAATTCGCTCTTTGACAAAAAAACGAAGCAAAACCCTATTTATAATAAAAAAGATTGACACTTATAGCTTTTTATGGTAAAATTGGTGTATGAAAAAAGATTTTCTTGAATGCGGAAAAATCCTCGGCGCTCACGGTGTCAGAGGTATTATGAAAATCGAAAGCTGGTGCGACTCACCGAAGGTCCTCGCTGCGCAAAAGCGCGTTTTTCTTGCCGAAAGGGACGGCACTTATAAGGAAGTGAAGATCGAGTCAGCATCCGTTTCGGGAAATATCGTTCTTATGGGACTTTCCGGATACTGCGACCGTGAAACGGTGCAAGGAATGAAAAACACCGTACTGTATCTTTCCAGAGAAGACATACCTTTAAAAAAGGGAGCTTTTCTGTTAGCGGATATTATAGGCTTACCCGTGATAGATATTGACACGGGCGCGGCCTTAGGCACCGTGAAGGATATAACGGATTCGGTTGCCTCGAGACTTTATGTGATAGAGTCTTTGGGAGGAAAAGAAGTGCTCATACCCGATATAAAAGAATTTATTAAGGAGATAAAAATCGACGAGGGCGTGTTTATCCGTCCGATTCCCGGTTTCTTTGACTGAATATGAAGTTTCACGTTATGACCCTTTTCCCCGGCCTTGTAAGAAACGTGCTCGATGAAAGCATTATCGGAAGAGCTCAAAAGGAGGGATATATCGGCGTCAAGTGTTATAATATCCGCGACTATTCCTCCGATAAGCACAGAAAAACCGATGATACTCCATTCGGCGGCGGTATGGGAATGGTTATGACCTGCCAACCTGTTTTTGATTGCTTTGATGACGTTCGCTCTCGCATATCAAAGGATGCGAAAACACGCGTTATATATATGTCGCCAAAGGGCAGAATGTTTAACCACTCCGTCGCAAAGGAGCTTTCGGAATACGACGAGCTTATTTTTATTTGCGGACATTACGAGGGCGTTGACCAAAGAATTATTGATGAGCTGGTTGACGATGAAATTTCCATCGGAGATTATGTAGTCACGGGCGGAGAAATTCCCGCATGCATCGTTATAGATGCCACCTCGAGACTTATAAACGGTGTGCTCGCTTCGGAAGAATGCCACGAGGATGAATCGGTAGCATCGGGTATTCTTGAATATCCTCAATATACAAAGCCCCGAAGCTTCAGGGGCATCGACGTTCCTGAAATTTTGCTTTCCGGCGATCACAAAAAAATCGCAAGATGGCGTTTGGAGCAAGCTGTGGAAATCACAAAAGAGAGACGCCCGGATCTGCTTTTACTTCACCCCGAATTTGAGGAAGAGCTAAAGCCAAAGCAAAAGAAAAAACAAAAAATCATCGAGGGTAGCAAATGAATTCTAAATTTTTAGATTTTCTGTTTGGGTACGAAGAATCCGAGGAGCGCTTTGAGGAAAGCAAGCTCGGAAGCCTAGGCAAGCACTTTTCGGCAAAAATAATCGGAGGTGTCGGAAATGCTCAGGCTAAAAGCATATTCTCGCACCCCTTTGTAAAATTTATTTCAAATATCAACAAAGCTCTTGCCTGTCTGCCTATAAAGAGCTACGGCGTCTTGTCGTTATTCTTTGGAATTACGACAATGCTCATGAATTTTGCGGAATACTACTTTGAGAAGCTTCCCAGCAGTCCCGCATTTGCGCTAATCGTGGGTTCAGTATTTACCGCTATTGCGATTCCTCTTATCTGCATAGACTCGCCTCTTATTGAATTTTTGCAAAAATACAGACTGACAGATGCGTTGTTTTTTGAAATTTTATGTCTTCGCCGTATCAGAAAAAACGATGTGATTTCTATTGAATTCAAATGGCATTTTCCCATAATTATAGGAATCGCGCTGGCCGTGCTTGGTTTTCTTTTACCCCTGAAGGCCGTGCTTATAGCACTTCTTGCGCTATCGCTTTTATCGCTGACTGTATCGTCTCCGGAGTTTATGTTCATAACAACGCTCTTTTGCCTACCGCTTTTCCCTCTCATGCCATACTCCACTCTTATACTTACGCTTGCGGTAGCTGCTACGGCTCTTTCCTTTGCACTTAAGGTTATTTTGAGCAAGAGACAGTTTCATTTTGAGCAGTACGACATGGCTCTTTTGTGTTTTTCGCTCTTTATTCTTATAAGCGGAATTTTCAATAAAGATATAGCATCCTTTGAAAAAGCAGTGTCTCTTATAATCCTTGTAACGGCATATTTCTCAGCAAGCAATATAATAGTAAACCGAAGAATAGCAGACAATACGGTAAATATTATAATAGCATCCTCCGTGCCGACTGCAATATACGCTATAATAGATTATTTTGTTTCTCCGGAAATTCATCCGGAGTGGCTCGACCCTTCGTTCTCAGGTTCTATTACAGCTCGCGCGACCGCAACCTTCGCAAATCCTAATATATATGCCGTTTTTCTTATAGTAACCACCGTTTTTTCGGCAATTTTCGCGCTTGATAAAAGTCTTAAGGAAAAACGCCTTTTGTATGCTGTACCGCTTATATTAAACCTCACTGCTCTTGTACTAACATGGACACGGGGTGCATGGATAGCTCTTATTATATCGGTTATTGCCTTCGCGGTAATAAGAAGCAGAGCATGCACAAAGCTATTGCTTATCCCGATACTTCTTATTCCTGTCCTGCTCCTGTTTATTCCGTCGAGTATAAAAGACAGATTGCTATCCGCATTTAATATGAGTGATTCTTCCGTCGTATCAAGGCTTTCCGTATGGCGCTCCTCTCTTCGCATGTTTATTGAAAACTTCTTTATAGGTGTCGGAATGGGCGAGTCAGCTTTTTCCGAGGAATTCCTTAAATATGCAGAGGACAGCGTCACAGCGCCCCACAGTCACAATTTACTCTTGGAAATAGGATGCGAAGCCGGAATATTCGCGCTGCTGCTCTTTATTTATCTGTTGCTCATACGAGTTCGCCACCGTGCAAGCTACGCAAGATATGTAAGAAACTCCTCCGTGGATTACTTATGTACGATGTCCGGAACTGCATTATTCGCGCTGCTTGCATTTGGCATGACAGATTATATTTGGTATAATTCGCAAATGTATGTACTGTTTTTCACTGTTTTTGGAATAGGAAGCGCAACTCTCCGAATATCAAAAAGTGAGTATGATGACGCAAGGCTCTCTCATTTCGGTGAAAATTCCGAAGCGTCGGCACAAATAGACATAAGCATCAGCGAATAGGTATAAAAACATTTTTTTGAGTTAAAATTTAATTAACTACGGTGCAAGCTTCTTTTTGAGTTTGCACCTTTATTTACGGCGGTTTTATGAGAAATAGTAAATATTTATTGTCAATTTTTACCGATTTTATGGTTTTAATTATATTTTTTGCCCTTGTATCTGGCGCATTTGTTTTAGCAAAATGCATATTATTCACATCTTTTGAAAGCGGTGGGCAGATGTTTATTATAACAGAAGAAGTGGATAAGTCTATGATTGACGGGATAAGCGAAAACGATGCCATTTTCGATACTGTCACAAAACGAAAAATAGGAACAGTGCAAATGCTGAAGATTTTAGAAGAAAAGGATAAAATACGATTTCTTATTTCCACAGATGCAAAATACTTTCCTCGCTCAAAATCACTAAGAACAAAAAATTTATGGTTTGAGTATACCGCTGCCTCGAAAGAAATATTTGAGCAATACGCTTTATCGGAGGATAAATGAAAAAAAAGAATCCATACGATACGGCAAGCCTGATTATTGTACTTTCAATGCTTTTTACAATCGGGTTTCATATCGGCAATGACGAACCCGCATCTTCAACCGAAGAGGTTTATGTCGAGATAAGCCTTGAAAGATTCAAAGGTGTGCCGGGTGAGAGAGAAATATGCTTCGTAGACGGTAAATACGAAGCCGTTATTATCGGCTTCAGCCAAGGAACGATTACCCTTCTTTGCAAGGGAACTTTTGAAGAAGCGGGCTTTCTTATGTGCGGGGCAAAGTATATCGGAAAAAATCAACCGATGAAAATTCATACGGAGCATGGATATTTCGAGGGTAGAATAATGAAAATTATTCGTTTATAAGTTCATTTTTTTCGGTAATTTGCAAAAAAAGCATAAAATTAATACGGTTTTTTAACTTTTTTCTCAAAAGTATTGATTTTTATTATTTTATTTGTTATACTTGTAACAATAACAGTTTTCCTCAAGAGGTGAGTACAAAATGATTACACGCAATGTTACGATGGAGAACGGAGTAGGACTTCACGCAGGACCTGCATCTCTCTTCATTCAGAAGGCAAATTCTTACAAAAGTTCTATTTGGGTCGAAAAGGACGATTGCCGCGTTAATGCAAAAAGCTTACTCGGAGTTCTTTCACTCGGAATCTCCAAGGGTACGGCTATAACCATTATCGCTGACGGAAGCGATGAGGCTGACGCCGTTCAAGGGCTTTGCGACCTTATAGACAGTAATTTTGCTGTAAAGAACGCATAGTTTTTACATATTTGTCGAAAGAGACTGTCTTGACTTCAAGAATCGAGACAGTCTCTTGTTTCTTTTCAAAGCTAGTCAAGAGAAAGTAATCCAAACTAACAATTCTTGCGACGATGATTTTTAGTATATTTTTCGCACTAAGCCTTGTAACCCTAAGAAAGGAGTCCTTTATAAAATGACGGTGACAGAAGCTCTTCGTTCAAAGGCGAATTCTCTTCCCGAGACGCCGGGTGTCTATATTATGAAGGACGCCGGTGGCTCGATAATTTACGTAGGCAAGTCCAAAAAGCTTAAGAACCGAGTATCAAGCTATTTTTCGGGAATTCATACATCGCGAAAAACCTCGAGAATGGTAAGTCTCGTCCGTGATTTCGACTTTATTCTTTGCAAGACGGAAATTGAGGCACTGACGCTCGAAAACGTGCTGATAAAGAAGCACTCTCCAAAATACAATATCAAACTCAAGGATGCAAAATCCTATCCATATATAAAAATCACCGCCGACGAGTATCCAAAGCTTTTTGTGACACGAGAAAGGCAGGCGGACCGCGGAAAATATTTCGGTCCGTACCAAGGTGTTTCATCGGCATGGTCGGCGCTTGAGACAGTAAAAAAGATATTTTCTTTGCCTACCTGCAAACGCACATTCCCGAAAGATATAGGCAAAGAACGCCCATGCATTTATAAGGATATGGGAAGATGCGCAGCACCCTGCACCGGAAACGTAAGTAAGGAAGAATATAATTATCTTATCAAGTGCGCAGCTAAGGTGCTTGACGGAAATATCGGGGAGACATTAAAAAATCTCACCGTCGAAATGAACGCAGCCGCAGAGGAGCTTAATTTTGAAAGAGCCGCCGCACTTCGCGACAGCATAAACGCTCTTCATAAGCTCTCTGAAAAGCAAAAGGTCGTCGCTGACGCAAAAATAAACCGAGACATCTTCGCGCTTTATACATCCGAGGTGGAAGGAACTCTGGCAACTCTTTCCATTCGCGAAGGTTCTCTTGTGGGAAAAAACGAATTTATGCTTTCTGCAGCAGAGCCGACATCACCGGAGGATATACTGGGTTTAATACTTAATTACTACGAAAGCGGTATAACGATTCCACGTGAGGTTATGATAGATTTCAAAGCGGATACGGAAGATGTTTCTCTGCTTTCCGAATATCTTACTCTGCTTGCAGGAAAAAAGGTCACAGTACGCACTCCCGAAAGAGGAGACGGACGCGCGCTTTGCGATATGGCATATAATAACGCAAAGGAAGCCGCAAGGCAGTACAGGCTTGATTCCGAGCGTGAAAATAAGAGCCTTTCGCGGCTTGCTGTACTTCTTGGATTGGAGTATTCTCCAAAGAGAATAGAAGCTTACGATATATCTAATATCGGCGACGAGAGCATCGTTGCCTCTATGGTAGTTTGTATCGACGGAAAGATGAAGCGCAGTGAGTACCGAACCTTCAAAATAAACTCAACCGACGGCAGAGACGATTACGGCTCTATGAGAGAAGCCCTGACAAGAAGGCTTGGCCACGTGGGAGACTCATCGCCATCGCTCGGTGAGAGACCGGACCTCATCCTTCTTGACGGCGGAGAGGCTCATGTCAGTGCGGTCAAGCCTATAATTGAACGCATGGGACTTGATATTCCTGTGTTCGGAATGGTAAAAGACGATTATCATAAAACCCGCGCAATAACCGACGGCGAAAAGGAAATATCAATTGCGACAGAGATGAATGTGTATACTTTTGTTTACAATATTCAAGAAGAAGCCCATAGATTCGCATATTTACATTCACAAAACTCCAAGCTAAAAAGCCTGACAAAGTCATCGCTTGAGGAAATACGCGGTATAGGCAAAAAGAAAGCAAAGCTGCTTCTTTCGGCAATGCCCCTCTCCGACTTGAAGATTGCAAAGAAGGATGAGATAGCAAAAATCGACGGAATCTCACAAAAGGATGCAGAAAACGTATATTCCTATTTTCGCGGCATAGCCGAATCTCAAGCTCTATAAGTTCGTCAACAAACGAATATACCCGAAACCGTATGAAAGGATAAGAACCGTGTTAAAAATAATCACAGGAACAGCAAAAGGAAAGCAACTTAAAACTCTCGAAGGAGAGCTCACCCGTCCAACCTCAGAGCGAATTAAAGAAGCTATATTTTCATCCATTCAATTCGATATTGAAAACCGACGTGTGCTGGACCTTTTTGCCGGGTGCGGTCAGCTCGGACTCGAGGCTCTTTCGCGCGGAGCAGAGAGATGCATGTTTATTGATTCTTCAAGAGAAGCCATGGATATAGTTAAAACCAATGCGGCAGCTACGGGATTTGCCTCGGTTTCAAAATATCTTGTAAGCGACGCGAGAAATTATATAAGAAAAGCTTCCGGGCGTGAGATTTTTGACCTTGTGTTTATAGATCCGCCATACTCCCACGAATGCTCCGCTGACATGCTCAGACGTCTTGCAGACGGAGGTATGCTTGCAAAAGGTGCCATCGTAGTATGCGAAAGCGGTACTGAGATTATCGACCACTCGGCACTTACCGACTTTGAGATAATAAAATCACGCAGATACGGCAAAAAAACGGAAGTTAACATCTTCCTCTACCTTGGCAACGATAACTGATTTTGAGGTGAGGTATGACATACAATAAGGAACAAAAAGCAGTGATACTGCCCGGTAGCTATGACCCCGTAACACTCGGTCACCTCGAAATAATACGGCGGGCATCAGAGAAATATGAAGAGGTTTATGCCGTAATATTTGTAAACCCTGTGAAAAAGTACACATTTTCGCTTGACGATAGAATGAAAATGCTCATGCTTGCGGCAGACGAATTTGATAACGTTCTTGTCAGCTATTCCGACGGACTTGTGATAGATTACATGCGAGAGCATTCGATAGATAAAATAATCAAGGGCTACCGCAACGGTACGGACCTGGAATATGAAAAGCTCCAAGCAGAATGGAACCTTTCTCACGGCGGTTATGAAACCGAGCTTTGGCAGGCAGAGCACGGTTTTGAGCAAATCAGTTCCACCGAAGCAAGAGAAAAAATCAAAAACGGCGAGGATCTTTCAGACGTTTTACCAAAAAAAGTTATCGACTTTATACAGACTCGCCTTGACAAACAATAAAAATAAGTATATAATATAAATGTTTTTTTTAAATATTTAGTCTCGCTGAAAGGAATTTCAAAATGAAGGAAAGAATCGAAGAGCTTAACATCGCCTTTACCGAAGCAATAGGAAAAGCGGTAAACGAGGACGAACTTGAAGCTCTCAGAATTACATATCTTGGCAAAAAAGGCCACATCGCCTCTCTTATGCAAAGTCTGCGCGATGTAGCCGATAAAAAAGCGGCAGGTCAAATGATAAATGCCTTTAAGTGCGAGGTTGAGGAGAAAATATCATCAGCCTCCGAGGCACTTCGCAAGGCGGCGATAGAGGCGCAGGTAAGAAGCGCGAAAAAATACAATCCAACTCTCGATTTTAAGAGCGAGCTCGGCTCTTACCATCCTATCACCCTTGCAACACGTGAAGTTGAAGAGGTGTTCAGAACTATGGGCTTTGCTATTGAAAATTACGATGAAATAGTAGATGATTATCATTGCTTTGAGGCACTTAACATTCCTAAGCACCATCCCGCCCGCGATATGCAGGATACCTACTATCTCGATAACGGTCAGCTTCTTAAGACTCACACCTCTGCGGCGCAGAATGCTATTATGAAAAAATACGGAGCTCCTCTTCGCGCAATCTTCCCCGGAAGATGCTTCCGTAACGAGTCAACCGACGCTTGCCATGAAAACACCTTTTTCCAGATGGAAGGTATGATGATAGATGAAAATATTTCTATCTCAAATCTTATATACTTTATGAAGACAATGCTTTCCGAAGTCTTTAAAAGAGACGTTAAGGTCAGACTCCGCCCCGGCTTTTTCCCATTCGTCGAGCCCGGCTTTGAGCTTGATATCAACTGCGCTATATGCGGAGGTGAGGGTTGCCCCTCTTGCAAAAACTCCGGTTGGCTTGAGCTTTGCCCCTGCGGTATGATACACCCGAACGTTTTGCGTGAGGGCGGCATTGATACCGAAAAATACACAGGTTTCGCCTTCGGTCTCGGTCTTACAAGACTAGCTATGATGAAGTACGGAATCAAGGATATCAGAGATTTCAACAGCGGAGATCTGAAGGTTCTTTCGCAGTTCAAGTCTCTTTGATGAAAGGAAGGTAAAGCAAAATGTTCTTATCTATGAACTGGATCGGAGATTTCGTTGATCTTTCCGGTCTTGATAAAAAATCTCTTATAAAGAATTTCACTCTCTCAACAGCGGAGGTTGAGGATATTATCGTAAAAGGCGAGGATACCTACGGTGTTATAGTTGCAAAGATAGTATCTGTTGAAAATCATCCGAACTCCAAAAAGCTCCATCTCCTTAAAGTTGACACGGGATCGGGTGTAATAGACGTAGTTTGCGGTGCACCAAACGTTCGCGAAGGCATGAAGGTCGCCCTTGCAACAGAAGGCGGATGCGTTTCGGGCATAAAAATAGCAACTGCTACCGTTGCGGGATATGAATCTCACGGTATGTGCTGCTCCGAATCCGAGCTTGGAATAAGCGATGACCATTCGGGTATCATTGAAGTATTCGAGGACGTTTCGCTCGGAACCGACATCAAAAAGCTTTACGATATTGACGACATTATATTTGAGGTTGACAACAAATCACTCACAAACCGCCCTGACCTTTGGGGTCACTACGGTATAGCAAGAGAATTTGCAACGATAACCGGAAGAGAGCTCAAAGCTCCCGAGAGCGTAAACGTTGACCAATATAAAAATCTTCCTGCGGTCGAGGTGTCCGTCAAAAACTCAGAGCTTTGCTACCGTTATTCGGCAATTAAGGTTGATAACGTTACACGCAAAATAAGCCCCGTGAATATGAGAATACGTCTCTATTACTGCGGCTCACGCGCTATAAACTTCCTTGCAGACCTTACAAACTACGTTATGCTTGAGCTTGGTCAGCCTATGCATGCTTTTGATAACAAAAAGGTAAACAAGATTGAAGTGCAGACCTTCGATAAGGATTTTAAATTCGTTACTCTTGACGGAGCAGAGAGAACTGTCGACTCCGATATGCTTATGATAACATCGGGTAATGAACCTGTCGCTATCGCCGGTGTTATGGGCGGAGACGCTTCTAAAATCGAAGACGACACTACGTCTCTTCTTCTTGAATCGGCTACCTTTAACGGTGTATCCGTAAGAAAGACAACGACAAGACTCGGTCTGCGCACCGATGCTTCTATGCGTTATGAGAAAATGCTCGACCCTGAGCTTTGCCGTTTGGCAACCGAAAGAGTTCTTGCGCTTATTACCGAGTGTGACAGCGGTGCAAAGGTTATCTCTTCATTCACCGATGTTTACCCCTATCACTATCCAAAAATTATTCTTGATTTCGATAAAATGTACGTAGACCGTTACACGGGTATAGACATTCCGAGCGAAACCATTATAAAAACTCTCACCGGACTCGGCTTCGGAATAGAATCATCGGGTAATAACTTCTCGGTTACCGTTCCCTCCTGGCGAGCAACGAAGGACGTTACAATAAAGGCGGATATAATCGAAGAGATCTCTCGTATTTACGGTTATGATAACTTCAACGTCTGCACCTCCGTGAGCCCTCTTAAGCCGATAAGAGAAGAGACGCTCAAATCAAATGAGGACAGAATCAAGGATATCCTCGTTGAGAACTACCGTATGCACGAGGTTCATTCATACATTTGGTCCGACACGAAGAAAAACAAGGAGCTTTCAATAGAAACTCCCGAAAACGTCAGAATAATCAATGCTCAAACTCCCGATCACCAGCATATAAGAGTATCCATGATACCCACTATTTTGTCTTTCGTTAAGGATAACAAGGGGTATGCCGATACGTTTGGCTTGTTTGAGATAGGACATACTGTAGACGGACTCCGTAAAGAAGACGGATACTGCAACGAAAAGAACAAGCTCGGTGCAGTCCTTTACAGCAAGGAATTCTCCGAAGAAGATGTATTTATGAAGCTTACAGCGGCAGCGAAGGAAATATGCCGTTCCATACTTCACAAAGACCCAACGTTCCGCACAAACGAGCAGCCGAGATTCGGATTTGAGCATCCGGTAAACTGCTTCGCCGTTTGCGTTGACGGAAAAGAGATAGGATGTCTGTCGACATTGCATCCCAACGTTGTAAACGCAATTGATAAAAAGTGCGCGCTTGCCTTCCTTGAGATAGAAACAGAAGAATTCTCGAAGATATGCGCGGCAGATGTTAAATATAACGTTCCTTCAAAGTTCCCCGAAATTGAGATTGACGTTACGTTCTGCGCCTCTCTTTCTTCGCTGAAATTCGATGAAGTATATAAGCTTGCCAAGGATTCCTCCGACGATATTCTTTCGGGTGTTGTCGTTCACGACATATACAATTCGGAAGACGGAAGCTGCGCTCTTACTCTTCGCTTCTCATTCGTAGCGAAGGACCGCACGCTTACAAAGCAAGAGCTCTCGCCTATTGTGGCAAGAATTTCAGAGGCTCTTCTGCCCCTCGGATTAACAGTAAAAGAATAAAAATAAAACCGTTCTCAGCATCAATCAAAATGCACGGGAACGGTTTTTTATTTTGTGAAAATATGATTAAAAATCTATTTCTCTGTTTTCAAGAGCTGCAAGACCGACTCTAAATGCTCTTGCGGCTACCAGCCTGTCATCCTCCGAGTCGCTCTCAAGCATCGGAAGAAGATTGCGAAAAAGCTCGCCCTTTATACTCATATCTCGCTTAAGCTTTTCTGTTCCGTAAAGAGGCAACGTTTTGTCAATCATATCAAATGAATAGAGTCCGAATGCCTCTGAATCAAGATTCTTCGGCACTAAGAACGTAGGAGATATTTTTCCGATGAGCTCTACTCTGAGCGCTGTTTCAATATTGTACTTTTTATCACTTATAAGACGGCTGATACGGTTTATGATTTCATTGTAAGCATCAACCCCCGTAATATCTATTTGCTCCGTGTGGAAGCAAAGATGACCGAAGGTAAGCTTACGTACGTCTATTGAAATACCGCCATTTTTATCGTCTACTATAATAAGATTTGCTCCGCCTATGCCGGGGTTATCAAATCCCGTACATTCAAGAGAGCCGCAATATGTATAGAATGAAGCTCCCACTCTTTCGGTATTGCTCGCCTGATGGCGCGAGCCAAAAGCATAATAATCAGCGCCGAAGCGTTTAAGGTCCTGAGTTGATACGGGGCACTTGTCCGACCCGATAGGGCCGTCAAGATCCGCATAACCGCATACGATGTTTATTCTCGAAACATCGTCAACACGGCGCTCGTAAAGAGGATCTTCAACCATCTTATCCGTTCTGAATCCCCAACCGTAGACGGTGACGTTAAGCTCGTCTATATCATAACGGGAAAGATGCTCATCTGCTATTACGTGGCAATTTGAGGGAAGTCTTCCTGAAGTATATATAGGATTATTTTCATAACTGTCAGAGCTTCCGGGAGTTATAATAAATTTAGCATCGGGGCAATTTCGGAATTCTCTTATAAGGACCTCTGCCGTTGTATTCGTAGCATAAACTGTATCGAATATATCGCCGCACATAAGGACAACGTCTACACCTCTGTCCCTTACATACTGCATCATACGGCTGAAGGAATTACGCAGCTCTCTTCTTCTCTCCTCGCTCTTTTCCGCGGAAAGTCCTGTATATGGCGTATCGAGATGAATATCACCGCATTGAAGAAATTTAATATGCTTTTTTTCAGTTGTCTGACCCATTGTCAAACCTCCGTTACAAGAAACTTTAACACCTATTGACAGTGCCTCTTTGTCAAAACCCAAGCACTGCAAAAAAGATAACACTATCTTTTCTCTCTTAAATATAATTATCTATCTTAAGTATACCATGATAATCGTCTTTTTGCAACATTTTTTTAAAAAAAGTACAAAATCTATTGCAAGAATTATAAAAATATGATACAATATTATAAAATAATTTGTGGCAGAATAAAAAGCCTTGAAATACAAGGACTTTCATACTTATAGGAGGTATATTGGAGCGATGCTGAATCTTGCGGTAAGAAACACAGGTAAGCTTATAAGAGAAAAATCCAAGAGCGAAAACGTACGTCTCGGAAGACTCTTCACAAAAAAGAATACAGCTCGTCTTATGGCAGATATGGTAAAGCTCGATACGGCAAAAACCGCCTATACCATACTTGATCCGGGAGCAGGAACCGGAATTCTCAGCGCCTCTATCATTGAGCATATTTGCAAAAACGCGCCTGCATGCAAGCAAATATTCATTACTTGCTATGAAGATGACCCTGAATTTATACCTATGCTTGAGGATAACCTTGAGCGTATTCGCAAAAAATGCCGTCATGATTACGACGTAAGGCTATTTGCAACGGTATATCACGAAAATTATCTTATTGACGTAAAGAATCATTATACCGTAACCTTCTTTGATACTGTAGAGGACAAGTTCGACATCATAATATGCAACCCTCCTACGGATCTTATAGAGAAAAACTCTCCTGAAGCAAACAGCGTCGGCGGAGTCACTATGCTTAAAATTTCCGCGGCATTTCTTTTCGCCAAGGTTGCTGCATGCCATCTTGAAAAGGACGGTCAGCTGGTTATTATGCTGCCCACAACGATTGCGAGCGCTTCTTCCCTTACTGCTTTGCGTCAAGAGCTTGCGGCAACTCTTTCAGTTCGTAAAATACATCTCTTTATCGGTAAGCAAAAAAATTCCAAGCGCGCAATTCCACTTAAGAAAAGTATAGTTATATGCTACGAAAACTCCGAGGAGCATGACGATATAACAATAACTACATCGACAGATGACGGCTCTGAGGCAAAGACCTCAAAGCTCCCTCCCCTCGGATATGATTTCGTCGTTGATAAGGACGACGGGACCTTGACGCTTCCGAAAAGCATTGAAGAGACCAAGATAGTAAAATATATTGGCGCATTCCCTGAAACGCTATCTTCAATCGGTCTTAAAATGAGCACGGGTCTGGTTGTTGACTCAAAATGCCCCGACTTGATATTTGATAATGAGATATCGGGAAGCATTCCTCTCATACGCCCTACCGCGATGATCGGGGGCTGCATACGTTTCCCTGCTCCAAAGGTCAAGAAGCAGTATCTTATGCCCGAAGAGCCCTATCTCTTCCAGCGCAATAAAAACATGATAATTATAAAGAGAGTTCCTGCAAAGAGCGACGACAGATTTATTAATTCGGCAGTGTATTTTGCCGGTCAGCGCCCTGCCAATCAGTACATTTCCACACATAACAAGATAAACTTCATCGATATGAAGGACGGCAAAGAAGAAATGTGTGCTCGTCTGGTGTTCGGAATGTATGCTATTTTGAACTCAACCATTTATGACAGATACATATCAATAGTATCGAAATCAAAGCAGATAAATTCAAAGGAAATGAGAAGTCTTCCTCTTCCACCGAGAAATCTTATTGAAAACATGGGCATGAGACTTATGGCTCTCAAGCAAATGTCCGTCTCTGCATGCGACAGTATTGTAAACCCAACTTTGCATATCAGAGAAAAATAACACAAAGGCGATGTATTCACAAGGAGTTGCTACTAAAGGCAGCTCCTTTTTAAAAAACGAGAAAGGAGAGTTCTTTTATGAAGCATTCCGTTATAGGTATAATCGCACACGTTGACGCGGGAAAAACAACGCTTACAGAAGCCATGCTGTACAAGAGCGGAGCTCGTGACCGACTCGGCAGAGTCGATAAGAAGGACACCTTTCTTGATACACATACGATTGAGAGAGAACGCGGTATAACCGTTTTTTCAAAGCAAGCCTTGCTGGAGCTTAAAAATACTCACGTGACTCTTATTGACACGCCCGGTCACATAGATTTTTCGGCAGAAACGGAGCGCTCACTTTCAATCCAGGATTATGCTATTCTGGTTATAAGCGCCCCTGAAGGAATTGCCGCTCATACTGTAACTCTTTACAATCTCCTTTGCGAAAGGAAAATACCAACTTTTATTTTTGTAAATAAAATTGATATTGCCAATCGCAGACGCATAGATATTCTGGCGGAATTAAGGCGAGCCTTCGGCATGGGGGTTTGCGATTTCAATCTTGAAAGAGAAGACGAAGGTCGGTTTTTCGAGGAGATTGCCGCTGCCGATGAGGCACTTATGGAAAAATATTTTGAATGCGGCAAGGTATCCGATGAGAGCATCAGATTGACGGTGCAAAAAAGAAAGATTTTTCCATGTATTTTCGGGTCGGCTTTAAAATGTGAAGGTGTCGATACCCTTCTCAGCGTGATAGATAGATACACGTCAAAAAAACGCTACTCCGAAACACTCTTTGGCGCAAGAGTTTATAAAATAGCCACCGACCCGCAAGGCGCAAGACTTACTTACCTTAAGATAACGGGCGGCAAGCTTTCCTTGAAGGATACGGTAAGCATAATAGATAAAGGCGGAGAGATACACGAAGAAAAGGTTGAAGGAATAAGACTTTACTCTGCCGATAAATTCAAAAGCCTAAAATGTGCCGAAGCGGGTACGGTATGCGCAGTTACCGGACTTAATTTTACAAAAGCCGGTATGGGACTCGGAGTCGAAAATGCAGACGAGGCATCGCTTGAAGCTGTTCTTGAATACAAAATGGTATTTACATCTCCCGATGTTGATATTTACAAGGAATATCTCAAAATTCTTAAGCTCGCAGAGGAAGAGCCCGCGCTTGGGCTTCGCTACGATAGCGAAACCGCTGAAATACGCGTAAAGCTTATGGGAGAGATGCAAACCGAGGTTCTTACCCGTATCATAAAAGACCGCTTTGACCTTGACGTTTCATTCGGTGACGGAAGCATACTTTATAAGGAAACTATTGCAAAAAAATGCTACGGTGCAGGTCATTTCGAGCCTCTTATGCACTATGCTGAAGTTAGGCTTCGTATAGAGCCTTTACCGACAGGCTCCGGACTGGTATTTACCACGAACTGCCCCACAGACAGGCTTCGGACCAATTGGCAAAGGCTTATTCTCTCTCACCTTGAAGAGAAAAATCATAAAGGCGTTTTAACAGGCTCTCCGATAACCGATATGAAGATAACGCTTATCGCGGGCAGAGCTCATCCAAAGCATACCGAGGGAGGCGATTTCAGAGAAGCAACCTTCCGCGCGCTTCGCCAAGCTCTTATGAAGTCAGAGTCTATTCTTCTCGAGCCTACTTTCGATTTCACGCTTAATATTCCGTCAGAATATCTTGGACGCGCAATGACCGATATATCAAACATGCACGGAGAATGCGAACCTGTCGAATTTGACGGGGAGCGCGCGGTATTACGCGGAATGTGCCCTGTTTTTACCATGCAATCCTACGCCAAGGAAATACGCGCTTACACACACGGCTCCGGTCGTCTTACTCTTACAGTGGGCGACTATCTTCCATGCCACAACGAAGCCGAAATCATAGCGTCAAGAGCTTATTCTCCCGAGCTTGACTCATCGGTTACCGCAGACTCTGTATTCTGCAAGGGCGGCGCAGGCTATTCGGTACCATGGTATGAGGCAGACGAAAAAATGCATACCGAAAATCCTGAGCAGGAGCGCAAAGTCGAAACAGCGAGCTCCTATCAGACAAAAAGACACGCTGCATCCTCTTATCACGGAACTGTACAAGAGGATAAAGAGCTCATGCGTATTTTTGAGAGTACTTACGGTAAAATTAAGCCTCGTACTGCTCCCGAAAAAAAAGAAAACAGTGCTCCCAAAAAGGAAGCGCGTCCAAAAAAACAGCGTGAAAAAGGCGAAGATTATCTTATTATCGACGGATACAATCTCATTTTCGGATGGTATGAGCTCAGGCGTCTTGCCGAAGCCGATCTCTCTCATGCACGGGATACACTTATACGACTTATGTGCAACTTCCGCGGATTCAAGAAATGCAATCTTATTCTGGTATTTGACGCATACAAAAGAAAGGATAACGAAGGCTCGATCGAGGAATGCGGAGGAATAACTGTCGTATACACCAAGGAACGCCAGACTGCCGATGCTTATATAGAGAAAGCATCCTACGATTTAGCACAAAAGAACTCAGTACGTGTCGTCACCTCGGATTACGTAGAGCAGCTCGTAATTCTCGGAAACGGTGCCACGAGAGTCAGCGCGCGCGAATTCGTAGAAGAAGTTGAAACCACAGCATCTCACATACGAGAAATAATAGGATCATAAAAACAAAAGCGGTTGCCCGATAGAAAAAACTTTGGACAACCGTTTTTATATTTTTTAAAAGAATCCTTTATCTTCGAGCCAGAAGAGAAGGTCACGAGACCATCTTTTCACAGATGGAAAACCCTCTGCAAGTCCGAGACCGTGATGGCCGATAGGATAAATATGCATCTCGGTACGTATATCAAGCTCATTAAGCTTGGCAGCATATTTATATGTACTTGTCACCTTAACCGTTTTATCCGTTTCTGTATGCCATATAAACGCCTCAGGCGCATCAGAGGGACAGATAGCTATAGGATTAACGCTTTCGCGAAGCTCCTCTGCCTTACCCGCGAGAAGATTTTTATACGAGCCGTTATGGCTTTCCATATCAGTAACAGGATAGCACAAAATTTGCGCATTAGGCAGGTAATCCACTTCATCAAGTGTATCTGCGCCCTCTCCGTCGATTTCACCTCGGAAGGTCGAAATAAGGGCAGCAAGATGACCGCCTGCCGACGATCCCATTACCGCAATTTTGTCAGGATTAATGCCGAATTTTTCAGCATTTGCGCGAACATACCTTACCGCACGTCTTGCGTCAAGGAGAGGATAGGGATGCCTTGTCGGAGAAACTCTGTACTGCAAAACGAAAACATCAATTCCGTTATCATTAAAGAATCTTGCATATCCCTCGCCCTCATGAAGCGCTCTTCCGCTGTATCCGCCACCGGGGAAAATAACTACAGTGCCGCAGCCTCGTTTGTTTTCAGCCTTATAATATTCAAGCGTAGGTATATGATGTCCTTCTTCATAACCGGGAACATTTTCCCAAAGGTTGATAACTTCCATAATTCTATACCTTTTTCTTACCAAAAATCTTTTTGAGTGCATTAACAAATGCCTTGCGCTTCTGATTCTGCATTAACGTTTTATCTACCTTATGAGCGCGAAGCTCTTTTCCTTTAGATATACGCTTTTGATATTGAGCATAAGTATACATTGTGACACTCGCGCAAAACTCGCATACATCAGCCTTATAAAAATCGTCGCTTACATGCTCTGTCCATCCAAGAGCTTCGGTATACTCCTCATGCAAAAGGTCAAACAATTTTTCCTTGCCCTTAGAGTCAAGCAAATTATAAACATGATAGCATCTGCTAGCCGAAAGATTGAGATATCCCTTTGCAAGCGGATGATACATTCCGCCCTTCATAAGGAACTCTTTTATCCTAAGATAAACGTGAGGGACCTGATGGTAATATTTTTTAAATGTACGCACGCGGCTTTGCTCATTGTATATCCTATGATGAACAAGAACATCAGGAAGCTTAGCAACTCTTTCCGCAAATGCCATTGCGCATACGGTAAAATAAACATCCTCAAACATCATAGTATCTTCAAGGAACGTGATACCCTTTTCCATCAAAAAGCTTCTCTTAAAGAGCTTATTCCAGGCCGCTCCCGTAGTTGATTGAAGTATTTCATCGGGGTGCTCGTTTTTAGAGGTGACAACGAATCCCTCGTATATCTTTGCTTGTTCGCTCTCTGAATTTTCTTTAAACGTTGCTTTTTTATTATTATAAATATCATATCCGGCAATCGCTATATCAAGATCGTTATTTAAAGCAAGTGTATAAAGCTTTTCCAGAAGGTCGATCTCGTAAAAATCGTCTGCGTCAAGGAAAACAACGTACTCGCCTCTCGAGCGCTTAAGACCGTTATTTCTCGCAAGAGCTGGCCCTGCGTTAGTTTCGGTAATAATTCTTATTCTCGAATCGTTTTTTTGATATATCTTAAGCATATCAAGTGATGTATCGGTAGAACCGTCGTCAACACATATCACCTCAATGTCCGAAAGAGTCTGACTCAGAATACTGTCAAGCGCGGGACGGATATATCTACACGCATTATATATCGGCATAACGACCGAAACTTTGATTTCCGCATTTAAATTCATCTCGGGAATGTCGGCTTTCTCATCCATAAATGTAAATCCTTAAAATATTGTCTTAGGTACGTACCGTGACAGATTTTGTACCGTTGACTATATTGTACCACTTTAAGCTCAAAATGTCAATAGCAAAGAGTTTGGAGTGGAGTTCAGCGAACCGTCCTCTTTGAAATCCAGCATCCTTTACGGCAAACAAAAAGCGTAACCTTCAAGCTTTTGCGAAAAGGTTACGCTTTTGTGTTATTTATAATTATTCGACTTCAGCACCGGGAAGAATATCTGTATTTTCAAGCATTGAAATGCTCGCTCCCTCGGGCGCGAAGGTAATAACCTCTGCCTCGAGATTTTCATCCTTCTTCTCTGTGTCTCTAACCTGTACGGAACGGTACTTTGCAAGACCGGTTCCTGCAGGAATGAGCTTACCGATAATAACGTTCTCCTTAAGACCGAGAAGCTTATCCTGCTTGCCTCTGATTGCTGCTTCGGTAAGAACCTTTGTTGTCTCCTGGAAGGAAGCGGCAGAAAGGAAGGACTCTGTCATAAGAGAAGCCTTTGTAATACCAAGAAGCATAGGAGCGCTTTCTGCGTGGCGGAGAGTAACCTCGCCTGCCGCAATTCTTGCGTCGATCTTTTCGTTTTCCTCACGAAGCTCAAGTACGTCAACGGTAGTTCCAGAAAGAAGCTCGGTATCACCGGGATCTTCGATTCTTACCTTTCTCGTCATCTGACGAGTTATACACTCGACGTGCTTATCGTTGATTTCAACGTCTTCTCCGCGGTACACCTTCTGAACCTCGCGGATAATATAATCATAAACCGCATCTATACCCGACATGTGAAGAACGTCGGCGGGGTTAAGGAAGCCTTCAGTAAGCTGCTGACCTCTTACAACCTCCTGACCGTCTTCAATGCAAAGACGCATACCGAAAGGAATTTCATATACAACTTCGCCTGTGGTAGGCTCAACGGGATTTTGTATTATAACCTTTGAAAGCTTCTTGTCGGACTGGATACGAGCTGTACCCGTATAAGCAGTAACGATAGCGGGCTTCTTGGGCTTTCTTGCTTCAAAAAGTTCTTCTACTCTGGGTAGACCCTGAGTAATATCCGAACCTGCGACACCACCGGTATGGAAGGTTCTCATCGTAAGCTGAGTACCGGGCTCACCGATAGACTGAGCGGCAATAACACCGACAGATTCGCCTATTGCAACAGGAGTTCCGTGAGCAAGGTCAGCGCCGTAGCAGTGAACGCAAACACCGCGCTTTGCAAGACAGCGGAGAATAGTTCTCACCTCTACCTGTGTAACGCCTGCATTCACGATTTCGTTAGCCATTGCCTCGTCTATCATAGTGTTTGCGGGAACGATAAGCTCACCCGTTTCCTCATTGATAACGTCATTAACGGTATATCTTCCGACAAGACGGTCAAAGAGCTTTTCAACTACGTTATCACCGGTCTTGATATCAGAAACTATAATACCTGAGGTTGCGCCGCAATCCTCTTCGCGAATGATAACGTCCTGCGAAACGTCAACAAGACGACGTGTAAGATAACCCGAGTCAGCGGTACGAAGAGCTGTATCCGAAAGCGATTTACGCGAACCCTTTGCACCCATGAAATACTCAAGCATTGTAAGTCCTTCACGGAAGTTAGACTTAATCGGGATTTCAATTGTCTTACCGTTTGTAGCAAACATAAGTCCGCGCATGCCGGCAAGCTGTCTCATCTGCTTCGTAGAACCACGGGCTCCCGAAGTAGCTATCATATTAAGCGAGTTATACTTGTCAAGGTTTGCGGTAAGAGCATCGGTAACATCGTTTGTTGCCTTCTCCCATACAGCAATAACCTGCTTGTATCTTTCATCATCGGAAAGTTCACCCCAGTTATAAAGTTCTGTGATTTCCTCAACCTTTTTAGCCGCATCCTCAAGGATCTGCTTTTTCTGAGGAGGAATCGTCATGTCATAAACCGAGATAGAGAGAGACGCTCTTGTAGAATACTTATAGCCCATAGCCTTGATGTTATCAAGAACTTCGGCTGCATTTGCAAAACCGTGATACTTGATAGTAAGGTCTACTATTTCCTTGAGCTTCTTGCTCGTTGTTGCAAAGTTTACTTCAAGCGAGAATGGATCCTTGGAACGGTCAACGTAACCGAGGTCCTGAGGAATTTTTGAGTTAAATATAAGTCTACCGTAGGTAGCATCTATAACGGCGCTCTTTTCAACACCGTCGATAACCTTTGTAACACGAACCTTTATAGCCGCGTGCATACCGAGAAGTTTGTTCTCGTATGCCATTTCAACCTCGTCAAAGTTACGGAACACTTTGCCTTCACCGATTTCACCGGGATGGTCAATAGTAAGATAATACGAACCAAGAACCATGTCCTGAGAAGGTACGGTAACAGCTTTACCGGAAACAGGCTTCAAGAGGTTGTTTGCCGAAAGCATAAGGAATCTTGCCTCTGCCTGAGCTTCGCTTGAAAGGGGTACATGAACGGGCATCTGGTCACCGTCGAAGTCAGCGTTGAACGCAGGACATACCAAGGGATGAAGCTTGATAGCTCTACCCTCGACAAGAACAGGCTCAAATGCCTGAATAGAAAGACGGTGAAGAGTAGGAGCTCGGTTAAGAAGAACCGGATGCTCTTTAATAACGTATTCAAGCGCGTCCCATACCTCAGGTGCGATTCTGTCAACCTTCTTCTTCGCATCCTTTATGGAGTTAGCCTTCTGAGTCTCTATAAGTCTCTTCATAACGAAGGGACGGAAGAGCTCAAGCGCCATTTCCTTAGGAAGACCGCACTGATATATCTTAAGGTCAGGACCTACAACGATAACAGAACGTCCCGAATAGTCAACACGCTTACCGAGAAGGTTCTGACGGAAACGTCCCTGCTTACCGCGCAAAGCCTCCGAGAGGGATTTGAGAGGACGGTTGGAAGCGCCTGTTACAGCCTTTCCGCGACGTCCGTTGTCGATAAGAGCGTCAACAAATTCCTGAAGCATTCTCTTTTCATTACGAATGATAATGTCGGGAGCATGCATATCAATGAAGTGCTTAAGACGGTTATTTCTGTTTATAACTCTTCTGTAAAGCTCATTTATATCCGAGGTTGCAAATCTTCCGCCGTCAAGCTGAGTCATAGGACGGATATCGGGAGGAAGAACGGGGAGAGTTTCAAGAATCATCCATTCAGGACGGTTTCCTGATTTTCTGAAGGCCTCGATAACCTCAAGTCTCTTAATAATTTTTACTTTTTTCTGTCCGGAGCTCTCGGCAAGCTGAACCTTAAGCTCTGCGGCAAGCTTTTCTACGTCGATCTCTGCAAGGAGCTCACGGATAGCCTCAGCACCCATTCCTGCCTTGAAGTCGACCTCGTATCTTTCGCGAGCGCTTCTATATACATCATCCGTAAGAAGCTGCTTTTTCTCAAGAGGAGTATTTCCCGGATCTATAACTATATATCTTGCAAAATAAATAACTCTCTCAAGAAGTCTCGGAGACATGTCAAGCACAAGTCCCATTCTCGAAGGAACTGCCTTGAAATACCATATATGAGACACGGGCGCTGCAAGCTCAATAGAGCCCATACGCTCACGTCTTACCTTTTTGGTGGTAACTTCAACGCCGCACTTCTCGCAAACCTTGCCCTTAAAGCCGACTCTCTTATACTTACCGCAAAGGCATTCCCAATCCTTGGTAGGGCCAAAGATCTTTTCGCAGAACAAACCGTCGCGCTCAGCCTTAAGTGTACGGTAGTTGATCGTTTCCGCCTTGGTTACCTCACCGTGAGACCACGAACGAATGGTTTCGGGAGAAGCAAGACCAATTTTGATCGAATCAAACGCATTTCTTTCCATAGATTTTTATATTGAGGCATCCCGATAGGGCCGGGATGCCGTTTCCCTTCTGTAAATTATTCTTCGTCTGAGATATAGTCTTCGTTATAAGACTCTTCCGCAGCAAAATCGTATTCGTCGTCGCCGAACTCGTCAAGAATTTCATCCACAAGCTCGCCTTCTTCAAACTCCTCTTCGCTCTCCTCGGCATCTTCAATACCTTCTTTTTCAAGGTCTGCCGCACGGTTTACTTCATCGATGCTTGCATAAGCGGGAGCGTCATCTCCGTAAACCTCGGAAAGCTCAATCTCTTCACCGTCTTCATCAAGAACGTGAATATCAAGACAGAGTGACTGAAGCTCCTTAACAAGAACCTTGAAGGATTCGGGGATACCGGGAGTAGGAATATTCTGACCCTTAACGATAGCCTCGTAAGTCTTTGTTCTACCTGTGATATCGTCTGATTTAACTGTAAGTATTTCCTGGAGCGTATAAGCTGCGCCGTATGCCTCAAGTGCCCAAACTTCCATTTCTCCGAAACGCTGGCCTCCGAACTGAGCTTTACCGCCGAGAGGCTGCTGAGTAACGAGAGAGTAAGGACCGATCGAACGGGCGTGAATCTTATCGTCAACAAGATGGTGGAGCTTAAGGTAATACATGATACCGACAGTTACGGGGTTGTCGAAGGGTTCGCCCGTACGTCCGTCATAAAGCGTTACCTTACCGTCGATAACCTTAAGAGTTTCAGTCTTCATAAGGTTATGAAGCTTCTCGTCATTATCAACTATTTCCTGATCGACTCTTTGAAGGTCGGGCTTTCCGTCCTCACGGATAACTTCCATAAATACAGCCTTACCGCGAACACTTTCTCCGGGTCTTATATCTCTTGTGTATTTTGCCTGGCGAAGAAGCTCAAGAATATCCGTCTCTTTCGCGCCGTCAAATACAGGAGTCATTATCTTTATGCCAAGCTTACGGCATGCGATACCGAGATGCACCTCAAGCACCTGACCGATGTTCATACGTGAAGGAACGCCGAGAGGGTTGAGCACGATATCAAGAGGAGTACCGTCAGCAAGGAAGGGCATATCCTCAGGAGGAAGAATTCTTGAGACGACACCCTTATTACCGTGACGGCCTGCCATCTTATCTCCTACGGAGATCTTTCTCTTCTGAGCAACGTAAACGCGTACTACTTTGTTTACGCCGGGGGCAAGATCATCAGAATTGGAACGGTCATAAACCTTAATATCAACAACGATACCTGACATTCCGTGAGGCATTCTGAGAGATGAATCCTTAACCTCTCTTGCTTTCTCACCGAATATTGCGCGAAGAAGACGCTCTTCGGGAGTAAGCTCGGTCTCGCCCTTAGGCGTTACCTTACCTACAAGAATATCGTTTGCGCGCACTTCTGTACCGAATCTTACAATACCGTCGGAATCGAGGTCCTTGAGCGCATCGTCACCAACGTTGGGAATCTCACGGGTTATCTCCTGAGTTCCGAGCTTGGTATCTCTTGCTTCAATCTGGAATTCTTCAATATGAATAGATGTGTATACGTCGTTACGAACAAGGTTTTCATTAAGAAGAACCGCGTCCTCGTAGTTATAACCTTCCCAAGTCATAAATCCGATAAGAGCGTTCTTACCGAGAGATATTTCTCCGTTTGAGGTAGCAGGTCCGTCTGCGATTACCTGACCTGCCTCAACACGGTCGCCCTCATTAACCAAAGGACGCTGATTTACGCAGGTTCCCTGGTTGGATCTCTTGAACTTAATAAGGTGATAAGTGTCTTTTCTGCCCGAGTCGGTATGAATAACGATCTCGGAGCCCGCAGCCATTTCGACAGTACCGCCCTCTTTTGCTACTACGACAGTACCGGAGTCAACAGCCGCCTTATATTCCATACCCGTTGCAACGATGGGAGAGTCGGTCATCATAAGCGGAACTGCCTGCTTCTGCATGTTCGAGCCCATGAGCGCACGTGTGTTGTCATCGTTTTCAAGGAAGGGTATGCAGCCCGCAGCAACGGATACCGCCATTTGGGGGCAAGCGTCCATAAGGTCAACCTCGTTGGGCGAGACCTCTATGAACTCTGTCTTATATCTTGCGATAACCTTCTTGTTCTTGAAGAAGCCGTTTTCATCACGCGCTTCGTTCGCCTGAGCAACGATATTTCCGTCTTCCTCGTCAGCCGTAAGGTAAACTACCTCGTCGGTAACTCTTCCCGTCGCCTTATCAACCACACGGAAGGGCGCTTTAAGGAATCCGTAATCGCTTATTCTCGCGTATGACGCAAGATAAGAGATAAGACCGATGTTAGGACCTTCGGGAGTCTCTACGGGACATATTCTTCCATAATGAGTATAATGAACGTCACGGACTTCAAACGACGCTCTGTCACGCGAAAGACCGCCGGGACCGAGAGCTGAAAGACGGCGCTTATGAGTAAGCTCTGCCAACGGGTTGTTCTGATCCATGAACTGAGAAAGAGGAGACGATCCGAAGAACTCACGTATGGCTGTCGCAACAGGGCGTGTGTTAATAAGAGCTTCGGGACGGAGATCCTCGGTATCGTTTACCGACATTCTCTCAGTGATGTTCTTATACATCTTCGACATACCGATTCTCATCTGGTTCTGGAGAAGCTCGCCTACGCAGCGAAGACGTCTGTTTCCAAGATGGTCGATATCGTCAGTCGAGCCTATGCCATGGCAAAGGCAGAACAGATAGTTGATAGAAGCGAATATATCTTCTTTGGTTATATGCTTAGGAGCAAGCTCGGCAATTCTTGCGCGAACCTCACTCTTGATATAGTTAACCTTAGCATCACCGGTATGTCCCTCGGTGTCAGCCTCGTCTATTATCTCTTGAAGAACCGAAAGTCTTACCTTTTCACCGCTCTTTACACCGCAATCGGAAAGATCATAGCCAAGAACAAGCTCGGGGCGAACGGTGTTATTTGAGAACACCTTAACCTCTTTGCCAAGCTCGGACTTAACGTATACTTCGTTTACAAGACTATTTTCAATTGCTTCAGCAACCTCTCTTGTAATAAGAGTATCCGCTACGGGCTCAGCTACTATCTCACCTGTCAATGGATTGATAACCGGGCGCGCAAGTTCAAAGCCGACAATTCTCGAAGCAAGAGCGAGCTTCTTATTATACTTGTATCTTCCGACAGGAGCAAGATCATATCTCTTGGGATCGAAAAGAATTCCGTTGAGAAGATTTTCAGCACTCTCAACAACGGGAGGTTCTCCGGGACGCAGCTTCTTGAATATTTCCTTAAGAGCTTCGTCTCTGTAAGAAGAATTATTTTCTTCCGCAAGCTTCACGCACTCATCCTTAGCAAGCGTAGCAATGAGTCCTTCCTCATCGCCGAACATACCGATAATAGCGTCATCATTATCCTGTCCCTGAGGACAAAGAGCTCGTACAAGTGTGGTTATAGGAAGCTTACGTGTTTTATCTATCTTCACATAGAAGATACCCGATGCATCGGTCTCATACTCAAGCCATGCACCTCTGTAAGGAATAACGGTTGCGGTGAAATTATGCTTACCCTGCTTATCCATTTCATCCTTATAACAAATACCGGGGGAGCGGACAAGCTGAGAAATGATAACTCTCTCCGCACCGTTGATAACGAAAGTTCCGTTCTCTGTCATAAGAGGGAAATCGCCCATATATACCTGAGCCGTTTTAAGCTCACCGGTTGCCTTATTGATAAGTCTTACGCCAACCTTTATATGTGTATCGTAAGTAACCGCTCTGTCCTTACATTCCTCTACCGAGTATCTTGGATTGGGGTCAATCGTAAAGTCGGTAAATTCGATAGAGAGGTTGCCGGTATAATCCACAACGGGAGATATATCGCGAAGGACCTCTCCGAAGCCCTCTTCAAGGAACCATTTATAGGAATCCTTCTGAACCTCGATAAGGTTAGGCATTTCCGTTGCTGCTTCAATCTTGGAAAAGCTGTATCTGACATTTGCGCCAAGCTTCCTGGGTTTAAGCATCATAGATAGAATCACTCCATTCTTGATAATTTACAAGTTCCATCGCCGCCGTTTTATCGCAATAATATAATAAAGTAACAAAAACGAACCGAATCGGTAAATTAGGCGCTTGAATTTCCAGGTTTTTCCTGAAAAAGGGCATAATTCACCCATAGTTAGCGATTATAATGCATTTTAATATTATACCATAAATGCGCCCTTTGTCAAGTGTTTTTGGAAAAAAATTTCAATTTTTTGAATTTTTTTAAATTTCGATACATAAACATACTATTTTAAGGCAGAAATTTATCACTATCAAAAAAATCGTTATTCTTTTGTTCAATCTTAACAAAAATCAGAAAAAATCACAAAACAGCGAAAAATATGACAAATTCCGCCATGCGAAAAGAAAAATCATAAAAAAGAGCCAAGACACTTTTTTAGTATCTCAGCTCTTTTTTCAGTTAGCCTTAAAGCTATTTATTCAAAAGAAGTTCAATTCCCTTTTTCAAGCGCTCCATGCCCGACTCGACGTTTGCACGCGAGGTTGCAAGGTTTATTCTTAAGAAATATCTTCCGCACTCACCGTACTCCAGTCCGTCTGAAAGCTTAAGCCCCGCTTTATCTATCAGCCATTCGCAAAGCGTCACCGAATCAATTCCGACTCTCGACGCATCAACCCACAAAAGATAGGTTGCGCGGCTTTGAGGAACCGACAGAACAGGAATGTTTTTCTCTATATACTCCTTAGCAAACCGTTTGTTATCCTCAATGTAATCAAGCATTTCATCAAGCCACTCTTCTCCCTCTCTGTAAGCTGCTACATTCGCTGCTATTGCAAAGGCGTTTGGCTCTCCGACCTCATCCGTATTCAGACCTCTGTATACCCTTTGTCTGACAAGAGGATCGTGCGCCAACGCGCACGCACCGTAAAGTCCGGCAATGTTAAAGCTTTTTGATGCGGAAAGCAATGTTACACTGTTATCGCGGCAAACATCTCCTGCCGCGCTGAAGGTCGTGTAGCTGTTTTTCGGATTCGTGAATTCGCAGTGTATCTCGTCTGATACTACCGTAACGTTATACTTTTTGCAAAGCTCTCCCATACGTAAAAGCTCCTCGCGGGTAAAGACCTTACCCACAGGGTTATGAGGGTTGCAAAGTATGAACAGAGTTACCTGAGGATCTGATAGCTTCTTCTCAAAATCATCAAAATCGATAACGTATTCATTTCCTTCAAGCTTCAGATCATTTTCTACGATATATCTTCCACTGTTATAAATAGAATTATAAAATATATTATAAACAGGAGGTTGAATAAGAACTTTTTCCGCCGGTGTAGTAAGCTTTCTCACTATGGAAGATATGGCAGCGACAACACCCGAAGAATAAATCATATCTTTGATATCAAACCTGTATCCGTGGCGCTTTTCCCAAAAATCACGTATCGCCTCGAAATACGAATCCGGAGCATAAGAATAGCCAAAAACACCGTGCTCCGCTCTCTTTACTATTGCTTCTTTTACCTGAGGCGCGGTCTCGAAATCCATATCCGCAACCCACATCGGCAAGACACCGTCTCCAACATCCCATTTATAGGAATAAGTGCCTCTTCTGTCCGGCAAAAGGTCAAAATTATATTTTCCCATGGCACACTTCCGCCTTTTTATTATTCTTCGGTCTCTATGCTGACATTCGCAGGATTGATAACAGCTTCATCAAGAATCAGTTCTCCTATGGATTTGGCCTTTATATATCCGGAACCGGGATTTTTAACACTGTCTATATGAGTGGTTACACTCGCCTGAACGTCAGAATACTCAAACGCAAGATCGGTATTTATAAGCTTGCAATTTTCAAGCACAACGTCTTTCATATAACACATGCCTTGGTTGGATTCAATCGTACAGTCTATTAATTTTACGTTTTTGGAATTCCAGCCGAGGTATTCACCGATTATCAGACAATTGCGAACGGTAACGTTCTCACAGTTCCAGAATGCATCCTTGGATATAAGCTTTGAATCCGATACCTCCACGTTTTTCGCTCCGTCAAGAAGATAATTTCCCGAAAGCGAAAGATTTCTGATATTAACGTTCTCGCAGCCCATACCGAAATAGTCGCCTGCGGCACTCGAATCCGCAACCGTTACATTTTTGCAGTTCCAAAGAGTTTCGGCAGCGTATGGGAAAGTGCAATTGCGTACAAAAACCCCATTGCATCTGCGGAAGGTCTTCGGAGCATCGACCGTACAATTTTCAAGGGTTACATCACTTGTATACCATATGCCCGATCTCGCGGTTACAAGAAGCGTAGAGTCATACACGCTCACACCCTTGCAATACCAAAGAGGGTATTTCCATTTAAATATAGTACCGCTTAAAGTGATATTCCTGCTTTCTTTAAGCGGAGATTCTCCGTCGGCAAATACAGAATCCTTAATTATCGCATCTTCCGTATTAAAAAGAGCTCGCTCGCCCGTAAACATGCCTTGGGTTATCTCTTTCATTTCAATCTCCAATCTGCCGCAAGAGTGCGGCTTTATGTATATATACTTACTGTCCGTCTGTTGGAACAGACGCAAGACAATCTACAATATCAAAGCCCGACACCGTGTAATGCGCGAGCAGCCTTATATCGGCATTTTTGAGTGACGTGTAAATAAATGACGTTGTTGATATATCGTCAACAGATGGCCGTGCATTTCCGCACGGGTGATTATGAGCCAGAATGACTCCTTTAGCCCTTTGCCGAATAGAAATATCGATAAGCTTTCGGGGAAGTACCCCCGATGAATTAACCGTGCCCTCACCTATGTATTCGCATCCTATAAGTCTGCCGGCATCATCAAATAGCAACATATATATTGTCTCAACAGTTCCGCCAAGAAAGAGAGCGCATATATACTCTTTCAGCTCATTTTGTAAATATTTCTTTCCAAATTTGTACTTATCAGTGATTCTGCGCGATGTAAGTCCGACAGCAAGACGCAAAAGGTGCGCGGCGGATTCGGAGCACTCGCCTGTTTTCGTCATCATATATTCGTCAAGCTGAACGATATAAGAAAGCCTTTCATAGCGTTCACAAAGCTTTTTTGCCTCTTCCTTAAAGGTACGTGATGAGGAATACGACAGAAGCTCTTCAAGGTAAGATAAGGATTCATTATTCATAATCTTCTATTCCTTTGCTTCTGAAGAATTTATCAAGAGCGGGCTTTTGGGCGAATGCGGTCCTCATATGATTCATAAAACCGAGATATCTTGAGCCGCATACCACGTAATGCTCAAGCAAAACAACACCGATAGATACAAGCGCATCTTCTATGACTATATTCGTCTGCCGATCTCCCTCCGTAGGGCACAAAGGACCATAGGGATGGTTATGAGCTACAACTGCTACCGATGCTCCTCGATTTATTATTGCGTCAACAAAAGGACGCGGCTTTACTCCTCCGGACGCATAATCCATCGAATACAACTCGTCAACTCCGATAAGCTTCATACCGTTATCAAGAGAAAACAAAACAACAGAAAAATCCTCTCTTTGGCTGAAATATTCTGTTACGTATTTACCGAATGCGTCGTATGTTTCAAACGTGCCAGAACAGCCTTTTTCGTTGTCTTTACAATACTCAAGGGCTTTTGCGACCGTCTTTATCATATCGGCGGTCTTCTTTCCTACTCCCTCCACCGAAACAAGCTCATCCTCAGATGCGCAAAGCACACCGTCAAGCGAGCCGAACCTTGCAAGAAGTCGTTTAGATATAGGATTTGTATCCTTTACCGGAACGGTGTTGTATAGAAGCATTTCAAGCAATTCGTAAGTATCGAAAACTCTCGGACCGTAATCGGTAAATTTCCGTCTCATGCGCTGTCTATGACCTTTATGAACAGACTCTTCCATACAACCTCCGTTAATGATTTTATCTTTATTTCTCAAAAAATCTTTTGGTGTCTGCTAAAAGCTCATCGGGTATAATCGGCTTAAATCCTGCAGGCTTGGTAACTTTCAGCATGTTAATTTTAACACCCTGCGCCGAAAAAGCGGCTTCGTACTCGGTAACTACGTTGTCTTTCGCCCATTCGGATGCGTGAAGGTCACGGGTTATAATATCAATCTCAAGCCCCATAGCCTGTATCTCTTCAATCGAGAAATCGAAGAGTCCTACGTTATCCGTCTTGAAATTAAGCGTTCCTCCGTCCTTCAAGAGATTGAAGTAGACCGAGAGATAGCGTCTGTGAGTAAGTCTGCGTTTTGCATATCCCTTTTTCGACCAGGGGTCGGAAAAATTAAGGAATATCGCGCCAATACTTTCCTCATCAAAAAGTCTCGTAAGATTATCTGCGGTATCAATAATATACTTAAGGTTTTTGCACATACCGCTCTCTTCGTTTATTTTTTTAGCCTTTTCTGCAGCGAGAACAACACAGTCTGTGACCTTTTCCATCGCAAAATAGCAAACATCGGGATATTTGAGTGTCATTCCCGTAGCAAATCCGCCTTTGCCTGCGCCAATCTCAAGCCATACAGGAGTATTCTTGCAAATCGACCTAAGGTCCGGTCTTTCGACAAGGAAATCACCGCAAGCCGCGAGCCGCTCCTCACCGTGCTTCTTTTTTCTCATTCTCATAAATTAATTAATCCTTTCGCAAAAGGCGCTTTTGTTTCTATTTTCACCGATATACGGCTTATTCCTCAGACTCCCCTCGGTTGAACTCAAGAAGCTCAAGCCCGGGATTATCCTCGAGTACCCAACGGATACTCCATTCACTTGTGAATATAAGCAAATTATTTCCTCTGAAATCCTGCACCCATTTGGTGTCGTGCGAAAGCTTTAAGGTTTTAGGATCAAGATCTTTATTTGCTATCCAACGTATCTGCTGATAAGGCAGAGAGCTTCTGCGCAAATCACAGCCGTATTCATTCTTAAGACGGTATTCAAGCACCTCGAACTGAAGAACGCCGACAACACCTACAATAACTCTTTCAAGACCTGCTCCCGGCTCGAAGAATATCTGAATAGCGCCCTCTTGAGCTATCTGATTCATACCCTTCGAGAATTGCTTTCTTTTCATTGAGTCTACCTGTTCAACCATAGCAAAATGCTCCGGGGCAAACGTGGGAATTCCCTCAAAGCGGATCTTCTTGCCTTTTTCGCAAATAGTATCACCGATAGAGAAGATTCCGGGGTCAAACACACCGATAATATCACCGGCATAAGCTTCGTTGATAACCTCACGCTCAGCAGCCATCATTTGCTGAGGCTGAGACAGACGAAAGCTCTTTCCGCCTTGCACGTGATAATATTCTCTATCACGCGAGAACTTGCCCGAGCAAATTCGCATAAAGGCAATTCTGTCTCTGTGCGCCTTATTCATATTCGCCTGGATTTTGAATACAAAAGCACTGAAGCCTTCGTCAAAGGGATCTATATAGTCCTCGCCCGCAAGACGTGGAAGCGGCGAAGTAGTCATCTTAAGAAAATGCTCAAGAAAAGGCTCTATGCCGAAATTGTTGAGCGCGGATCCAAAGAAGACGGGCGAAAGCTTTCCGTGACGGACCTTTTCTATATCAAAATCAAACGATGCGCCGTCAAGAAGCTCTATTTGCTCGCAAAGCTCGGAGCGAAGTCTCTCTCCGATAAGCGAATCAAGTTTTTCCGTGTCGGTTATATCGCAGTCAATTCCGTGAATCTTTTCTCTTCCTCTGTGTGAATCGCCAAATGAGAGAATAGAACGCGCTTCACGGTCGTAAACTCCCTTGAAATTCTGACCGCAGCCGATAGGCCAGTTCATCGGATAAGTTCCGATACCGAACTCGCGCTCAAGCTCGTCAAGAAGATCAAACGGATCGCGTGCCTCGCGGTCAAGCTTATTTATAAATGTGAATATTGGAATATCACGCATGGCGCAAACCTTGAAGAGCTTTCTCGTCTGAGGCTCAATGCCCTTTGCCGCGTCAATTACCATCACGGCACTGTCCGCCGCCATAAGCGTTCGGTAAGTATCCTCAGAGAAATCCTGGTGACCGGGGGTATCAAGAATATTTATGCAATATCCGTCATATTCAAACTGAAGCACGGATGAGGTGATAGAAATACCTCTTTGCTTTTCGAGCTCCATCCAGTCGGATACTGCGTGCTTGTCCGACTGCTTACCCTTTACGGAGCCCGCAGACTGAATTGCTCCTCCGTAAAGAAGAAACTTCTCGGTCAAGGTCGTTTTTCCCGCGTCGGGATGAGATATTATCGCAAAAGTGCGACGTCTTTTTATTTCGTTTGAAGCATCTAACATGATTTATGCCTTTCAATTAATATTCTTAGAGATGAGGTAATTCAAACCCGCCCGAAAACCTAAATTTTCAATGCTTTCGGCACCTATCACTCTTGCAAAGTCTTAAGCCTTAAAAACCACCGCATATTTTAACATACATTTTAAAATTTGTCAATATCCCGTAAAAACATTGCGCGATAGGTAGACTTTTTTAAAAAATTGTGCTACAATTTAGTGTATAAACAGAGCAAAGGAACACAAAATGCCGAATATTATTGAAATAACAGATATTGAGTCGCCCGAGCTTGACATATTTGTTCGTTTGACAGGAGCTCAGCTTCGTTCCAAGCTGGAGCCGGAAAAAGGAATATTTATCGCAGAAAGTCCGACGGTTATAGACGTCGCTCTTGACGCAGGCTGCAAGCCCATATCAATTCTAACCGACAAGCGCCTTATAAACGGCTCTGTAGGGAAAATAATCTCACGGTGCGAAGGAGTTCCGGTTTATTGCGCCGAACGTGATGTTTTGACACAAATCACAGGTTTTGAATTGACACGGGGTGCACTCTGTGCTATGCAAAGACCTCCTCTTCCAACAGTAGAAGAAATTCTTGCCGACGCAAAACGAATAGCTGTATTGGAAGGCATCACGGACTCGACCAATATAGGCGCGATTTTCCGCAGTGCCGCAGCTCTTAACATAGATGCCGTTCTCATAACTCCAACATGCTGCGATCCTCTTTGCCGACGCGCTTTGAGAGTAAGCATGGGTACCGTATGCCTCGTTCCTTACACAAGAATCGGCGAGGACCACACAGACTGGCCTCATCCCGGCATTGACCGTTTAAAGAATCTGGGCTTCAAAACTGCCGCTATGGCTCTTTCGGACAACTCGGTGAGTATAGATGACTTCCGCCTCAACGCAGAGGAAAAGCTCGCCATAATACTTGGGACAGAGGGTGACGGTCTTTCAAAAGCAACTATCGCGAACTGCGATTATACAGTAAAAATACCGATGTCTCACGGAGTTGATTCGCTGAACGTCGCTGCAGCAGGCGCTATTGCATTTTGGCAGCTCGGAAAGAAAAATAAAGAGGTGTAAAATGAATAAACTTAAGCTTTTAAAACTCTCGCTTTATAACTTTATCGCGGGAATTGCAACCTTTCTTATCGATTATCTCTTCTATCACTTTGTTACAGATGAGGGCTTTTCATTCACGTGGAATCCCGAAGCGGGTAAGCCGTTCGTTTCCGAACTGATAGGAGAGCTTGGCGTATTATTTATATTCGCGTCGATTTTTTGCCTCATTTCAGCATTTGTCATCTATGGTGGCAAGGATAACAAATAACATCTAGATTTACTTGCACGAGGTTAGTTATGAAAAAAATCCTTATTCTGCTCATTCTGATACTATCATTTGTTTTTATGAGCGGATGCGACATGCCCGACTCCTTCTTCAAGGAAAACGATACAGGCGGAAGTACCCTTCACAGCGAGCATACCGACGAAGACGATAACGGAAGGTGCGATCTTTGCGCGCTTTCGGTAATAACAGTATTCGATTTTTATGCAATAAACGATCTTCACGGAAAGCTTTCCGATACCAATTCTCAACCCGGTGTTGACGAGCTCACGACCTATTTGAAGGACGCAAAACAAAATAATTCAAATACCGTTATTCTCTCGTCAGGTGATATGTGGCAAGGCACGTCGGAATCAAATCTTACCGGCGGTCTTATAATCACAGATTGGATGAATGAGGTTGGCTTCGTTTCGATGACGATGGGCAACCATGAATATGACTGGGGCGAAGAATATATAGAGTCGAATGCCAAACAAGCAGAATTTCCATTCCTTGCGATAAATATTTATGACACGGAAACAAACGAGCGCGTTTCTTATTGCGAGTCATCGGTAGTTCTTGAATATGACGGAATACAGATAGGAATAATAGGCGCTATCGGTGACTGCTATTCATCTATTTCCAAGGATAAGGTAGAAGATGTTTACTTTCTTGTCGGCGATGAGCTGACTGAGCTTGTGAAAGCCGAGTCTAAAAGACTGCGTGACTCGGGAGTCGATATAATTGTATATTCTCTTCATGACGGGTACGGAAGTTCAAAAAAATCAACAACAAGCGTTTCCGGAAATCAAATATCATCATATTATGACATAGAGCTTTCGCAGGGGAACTACGTTGACCTGGTTTTTGAAGCACATACTCATCAGCGTTACGTACTTAAGGACACTTACGGTGTTTATCATCTTCAGGGAGGCGGCGAGAACAAATACATATCTAAGGTTGAGCTGTATTACAATTATGTCAATTCCTCTTACACGGTAAACACGGCTACCACAATATCAAACAGTGTTTATTCTTCCTCGGCAAGCGATGATTCTGTTGACGCGCTGCTTGAAAAATACGCGGACATTCTGGCAAAGGGCAACGAGCTGCTCGGCAACAATATAAAAAAGCGCGACAGCGACGAGATAAAGAGCATAACATCCGCTCTTTATTACAAGCTCGGCATTGAGGCTTGGGGTGATGAATATGACATCGCGCTCGGCGGCGGTTACATTTCCGTAAGAAGCCCTTACTCGCTTTATGAAGGAGAGGTTATATATGCCGACATTCAGTCTCTCTTACCGTTTGATAATGCTATTGTTTTATGCTCTATAAAAGGCAAGGATCTCAAAAACCGATTTTTCGAGACGGATAATGAAAATTACTATATAACCTACGGAGAATACGGTGCAAATCTTCGCGGCAATATTGATTATAATGCTACCTACTACATAGTAACAGACACTTATTCAGCCTACTATGCTCCAAACAATCTGGCTATCGTTGAAGTGTTTGATGAAAATATTTTCGCGCGAGATCTTATGGCCGATTACATCAAATCAGGCGGACTTGAAAAATAGCATTTTTCAAAAATTCAGTAAAATGTAAACAAACAATCCCATTACAGTGCTTTTATAGAGTTGACTGCAATGGGATTTTGTTTTATTATGGTTAGGGGAAAAGAATATTTCTATATGAGAAAATCCGTCTTGAGTTTCATATGAATGCGACGCGCCGTAGCCTATGAACATCATATCTCCCGCTTTCGCATAATATTTTACACCGTCAATATACTCGACAGCTTCACCCTCTGTAATATATACGAGTTCAATAAATTTATGATAGTGAATACCGTAGCTTTCTTTATTCTTCTTTTGTTTTATACCTATAACAGCATCGCCGTCTATAAGCTCATTTGACTCAAACACTATCATTTCCATATAAACCTTTACCCGTTTTACAATAAAATCATAGCACTATATAAACGAAAGACAGATGAATTCGTACAAATGTTTCATCTGCCTTCCTTATTAAGACGCTGTATTACACAACAGCCATATTATTGGTAATTGCAATAGAACAAAATCAAAAAGACAATCGATATCAAAAGGAATGCAAGACCTGTAAAGAATATAAACGAATATCCTGAGAGTCTATCCTCATTTTTTCTCATTTTATAATCATAAAATGTCTCGTCATTCTTCTTTGACATAGGTATAAGCATACGGGCTGCTTTGCCGAATCCGTATGATAACATATCAAAGAATCCGGAAGTCGAAACCGCAACAAGGCAACCTATCATAATAAACACAATACCGGGAACAGAAAAAACATCTGTAAGTATCTTGTATTTTTCAGAAGGAGCAAGCTCGCTCGAATATCCGCTTAGCCAAAGCACTAAAACGCAAAGGCACGCGCCTATAACCGCAGCCGAGGCATATTTGATAATTGTTTTCTTAAGGTTGTTCACTTTCAAGCGCTTCCTTATATTTTTTCTCTTCCGCGTCGTTGCAATAAACGAAGTGACCGGGAGTTATTTCGCGCATCGAAGGCTTATCATTAGAATAGTCATGCTCTTCAAGCGGATTGTAAATAATTCTCGTACGCTTCTTTTCCGACTTGGGGTCGGGGAGCGGAATTGCAGAGAGGAGGGATCGTGTATAAGGATGCAAGGGATGAGCAAAGAGTTCATCGGAATTTGCAAGCTCTACCATCTTACCGAAATACATAACACCGATACGGTCGGAGAAATACTTAACTACCGAAAGGTCATGCGCTATGAATAAAATAGTAAGACCAAGCTGCTCCTTAAGCTCGTTTAAAAGGTTGATTACCTGCGCCTGGACCGAAACGTCAAGAGCGGAAACAGGTTCGTCCGCAATTATCATTTCGGGCTTCATAATTACCGAACGCGCAATACCGATACGCTGACGCTGACCGCCCGAGAACTCATGAGGATATCTTCCGGCATGCTCTCTTACAAGTCCGACAAGCTCCAGCATTTCATAAACCTTCTCATTGATGTATTCTTTATCGGTAATACCGTTTATTACAAGTCCCTCGGAAATGATCTCTCTTACTGTCATACGAGGGTTAAGAGATGCTATGGGGTCCTGGAATATCATCTGAATCTGAGTGACAAGGCGCGTATTTTTCGCTATATGACGCTTCTTTTTATACTCAGACTTGAGCTCCTTTAAAAGCTCGTCATTTCCTGCAGCATCGGCAAACTTTGCTTTATATTCTTCGTCGAGCTCGGCAATAAGCTTTGCAGCGTACTCCTTATCAACGTTTTTCTGATCATTACGAGCAGCCTTTATCTTATCGCGGTTTTCGGCAACCGTTTTTGCAAGAGCTTCCTTAGCTTCGTTTATCTTAGCTGTATTATCAGCTTCATTTGCGGGATTTGCCTTTGTATCAGCTGACAACGCCTTTACAGTCTGAGCGCACTCGCGGCGAGCCGCTTTGATAGCATCGGTATAAGCGCGGATACCTGCACATATACGCTGACCTTTAAAGTATATATCACCGCCTGTGATGTCATATATCTTTATAATAGAGCGTCCTGTAGTCGTTTTACCGCATCCGGATTCTCCAACAAGACCAAAAACCTCACCCTTTTTTATGTCAAAGGATACGTCATCAACCGCATGAAGCTCTTTTCTGCCCATCTTGAAATATTGGCAAAGATGCTCGACGCGAAGCAATACTTCGTTATTATTCTCCGTCATTTTCGGCACCTCCTTGAGCTTTCATTCTTGCGATACGTTCTGTAATAATTTTCGGCATCTCTACCTTGGGAGCATCGGGATGAAGCAACCATGTAGCCGCAGTATGAGTAGGCGAAATCTCAAACATAGGAGGCTGCATCTCAAAGTCCACCTTGAGCGCATACTTGTTACGCGCCGCAAAAGCATCTCCCTTCGGAGGATAGATCATATTGGGGGGCGTACCGGGAATAGCGTCAAGCTTTTCACTTGTATCAAGGTCAGGCATCGATGAAAGCAAAGCCCATGTGTAAGGATGGCGGGGATCATAGAATACATCGTCCGCAGTTCCCTGCTCAACTATTTTACCCGCATACATAACAGCTATTCTATCAAGTCGGGGGCCAAGCGGTCTTAGGAAGACAACCACCTATCCCAACTCCTTGGCTCACAGAACGACATGGCTACGATCCGACTTGTGTAAGGATGGCGGGGATCATAGAATACATCGTCCGCAGTTCCCTGCTCAACTATTTTACCCGCATACATAACAGCTATTCTATC
>JAZRHO010000069.1:0-49517 GCA_045644805.1 Eubacteriales bacterium
ACCTTGGAAAGGAGTTCAGCAGCGTTAGCATCGTTCATTGAGCCGCCGTACTGAATGGTGATTTCCTCGGCTGCCGCATCACCGTAAAGCTTTGCGATAGTCGCACGGATAACTCCGCAGGTCTCATCAGCCTGCTCGGGAGTTGCTGTAAGTCCCGTTCCGATAGCCCAAACGGGTTCGTAAGCAATTATAACGTTCCTTAGCTCTTCTGCGCTGATTCCCGCAAGGTCAAGCTTCGTCTGCATGGAAACAACCTCATCTGTAAAACCCGCAAGACGCTCTTCCTTAACCTCACCGAGACAAAGAATAACCTTAAGACCTGCCGCAAGAGCAGCCTTGGTACGAAGGTTTACCGTCTCATCCGTCTCACCGAAGTACTGACGGCGCTCAGAGTGACCGATAACAACGTATTCACATCCAATCTCGCAAAGCATATCTGCGCTTACTTCGCCCGTATATGCACCGCTCTTCGCAAAGTGAACGTTTTCTGCACCTATATGAATATTTGTACCGTTTGCGGCTCTCACAGCCGTTTCAATATCAACGTAAGGTACGCAAAGCACGATATCGCACTTGTTCATACCATCTACCATAGGAGCAAGCTCCTCGATGAATGCTTTTGCCTGGCTGGGAGTCATATTCATCTTCCAGTTGCCCGCGATTACTGTTTTTCTCATTTAACTGTCCTCTTTTAAAATTATAATTACTTATCGAGAAGGCAGGATACACCGGGAAGGACCTTACCCTCAAGGAATTCAAGCGATGCGCCACCGCCCGTAGAAATATGCGTAATTCTATCAGCATAGCCAAGCTGCTCGCAAGCTGCCGCAGAGTCTCCACCGCCAACGATAGTGATAGCAGAGCTATCAGCAAGAGCCTGAGCTACCGCAATAGTTCCCTTTGCAAGAGTGGGGTTCTCAAATACGCCCATAGGACCGTTCCATACAACGGTCTTAGCAGAAAGAACAGCATCGGCAAAGAGCTTTGCAGTCTTAGGACCGATATCAAGTCCTTCCTTATCGGCAGGAATAGAATCAGAGTCAACGTAATCTACGTCAACAGGAGCGTCAATAGGATTGGGGAATGCAGCTGCAACAGCAGTATCGACAGGGAGAAGAAGATTAACATTGTTAGCCTTTGCTTTTGCCATCATATCGCGGCAATAGTCAAGCTTGGTTTCATCAAGGAGTGAGTTTCCTACACCCATACCCTGAGCCGCAAGGAAGGTATATGCCATACCGCCGCCGATGATAAGAGTGTCAACCTTAGTAAGAAGGTTATCAATAACGTTAAGCTTATCCGCAACCTTTGCGCCGCCGAGAATAGCAACGAAGGGTCTTTCGGGATTGGAAAGAGCCTTACCCATAACAGAAATTTCCTTCTGAATGAGGTAACCGCAAACAGCAGGGATATAATCAGCAACACCTGCGGTAGAAGCGTGCGCTCTGTGAGCCGCGCCGAATGCATCGTTGACAAAGAGATCTGCCATAGAAGCAAGCTCTTTTGCAAGAGAAGGATCATTCTTCTCCTCACGCTTATCGAATCTAGTGTTTTCAATAAGAACTGCTTCACCTGCCTTAAGAGCTGCAACCTTAGCCTTAGCATCCTCACCTACGATGTCCTCTGCGAAGGTAACCTTCTCTGCGCCAAGGAGCTCGTTAAGTCTTACGCATACGGGCTTAAGAGTGAACTTCTTCTTATCAGCGGTAAGAGCCTTTTCAAGATATGCAGCGGTAGCCTGCGCACGCTCTGCTTCGGGAAGAGCCTCGACTGCCTTCTTTTCCTTCTTTGTCAGACCAAAGCCTTCGGTAAAGATATTATGGGGCTTGCCCATATGCGAGCAAAGAATAACCTTTGCGCCGTTATCGAGAAGATACTTGATTGTAGGAAGCGCTCCGACTATTCTCTTATCGGATGTAATAACGCCATCCTTCATGGGAACGTTAAAGTCGCAACGGACAAGAACTGTTTTGCCGGCTACTTCTACGTCTTCAATGGTTTTTTTGTTGTAAGCTGCCATTCTAAATTCTCCTTTAGAGTAAATTTTTTTGCATACATATTAATATTATCATATTTAAAAGATTTAGTCAAGGGATATTTGTTAAAAAAATATCGCACTTTAGTAAAATGATATTTGCCACCTTGACAAAAGGATATACGCTATGCTACAATTATAAAAAAACTTGAGAGGTACTATATGTCCTTTGATGAAAACGCTTTCAAATCGAGACTCTCACGAGTCTTTTGCGATAACAAGCTTTCACATATGCTCAACCTTGAGAAGACAGAAAAATTCCTGCGGCTTACAAAAATCCTTCTTGAAGAAAATGAAAAATACAATCTCACAGCCATAAAAGAGCCACATAAGATAATCCTCAATCACTATGCCGATTGCGCGTCTCTTGCAGATATACTGCCGAGCGGAGCAAAAATAGCAGACGTGGGCTGCGGAGCGGGATTTCCGACGCTTCCGGTCGCGATATTACGCCCCGACGTGAAAATTTTGGGCATTGATTCGACCGCGAAGAGAATAAATTATGTCAATATGGCAACCAGTGAGCTTGGACTTTCAAATGTTGAAGCTGTCAGCGCGCGCGCCGAGGATATAGGCAAATCCGAGATTCGGGAAAGCTTTGATATAGTTACGGCAAGAGCCGTTGCAGCCATGCGCGTGCTGAGTGAGCTTTGCCTTCCTCTAGTAAAGGTTGGCGGAAAATTGATTGCAATGAAAGGTAAGAATGCCGAGTTCGAGCTTTCTGACGCAAAGCGCGCGATTTCATTGCTCGGAGGAAAACTTTCAGCTATGCATGAGGTAAGACTTTCCGACGGAGAAGAGGAGATAATTCATCCTCTTATCATTATAGATAAAAGATCAAAAACTCCGCAGGCATATCCAAGAGCGTTTGCTCAGATATCAAAAAAACCGCTTTAAGTATTACTTGGAAGGTTAATTTTTCGCAATATCCGTATTATGACATATTATGCCATTTATTTCTCCTTCTTTATGTTAAAATCCAACACAGGAGGGACGTTTAAATGGATATATTCGAAGAGGCTCGTTCTGTACGCAAGATGATGGAAATGGGAGGCATGACCCAGGGTAAGCTAGCCGAAATACTGGGCGTCAGCCAATCATACATAGCCAACAAATTAAGACTTTTAAATTTATCCGCTGAGGCACAAAGGAAAATACGCGAATACGGACTCAGCGCGCGTCATGCAAGATGCATATTGAGACTCCCGGGGGAAGAGTCGCGTCTTGAAGCGATTGAAAAAGCTCATGCCATGAAAATGAACGTTGAAAGATGCGAAATAATGGTTGACTGCATGCTTACTGACGGAAAGGTACTCTGCTCCGACGGCACAAATTCAGCAGAAAGAATAGGAAATTTCGAGTCCTCGCTTGAGGCCTCTCTCTCGTTGCTTCGTCGCTTTGGAATACGTGCAAGAGCAAAACGAGAAGAGTACGGGAAAGCGATATACTTTACGATTTGCATAGGATAATGCAAACAATATTTTACATGTTTAATATTTTTTCAAAAATCAAGAGCGCAGAGAAAAGTGATTGTATCAGCGAAGACTTTCACTTTTCTTTACGCTCTTTTTGTTATTCAAGTATTATTTTATAAATTCCGAGATCGCTGTTTCCAAGGAAGTGGATAATATCAACAAGAAGCTGCATCTCCTCCTCGGGATATTTAACAAAGTTCAGAACAACGGTAGCATTATCGGGAATGCTTGCCTTAACCTTAATATAAACATCTTCTTTCTTGAACTCTGTAAGCGCAACGGATATAAGTTCGTGAATACGCACTGTTACGTTCGGGTCAATAGTATTTTTAAACATAAGACGAACCAACTTTGAAGTGTACGTATAATTTATCACGGGTCGTACCATTTCGTCTATCGGCACGCATACCGAATCCGGAGCAGAGGATGAAATTTCCGGCTCTTTGTAATCCTCGGTGACATAGGGCGTGCCTTTGGCTTCGGAGCATAGCTCACCTATCGGCTCTTTCATCGGCTCTTCTATAAGTCCTGCCTTAGCGGAAGAGCTGTATTCGGAGCTTTCGCTCGCTTTGAGGTCGGCATCGCGTCTGGCTTCCTCTTCCATACGTCTGCGCAGCACCTCGGCTCTTTCCTTTGCCGCAGCGCGTCTTTCCTCTTTCTCTCTCTTTTGGAGCACTGCGTCACTTTCATGAGGCACTTCGGATTCCGCGCTCACTTTGTCTGTGAGAGGAGAATTATCTTCATATAATTTTTGAGACTCGTCTCGTCCTTTTGCTTCACGCTCTTCTTCCTCTCGCGCCTGCCTTGCCTCCTCGGCAAAGAGAAGCTTTTCTCTTACTCTTTCCTTTTCTTGAAGCTCTATTTGCTCGCGAAGCTTTTCTTCTTGCTCACGGCATTTAAGCTCTGCTTCACGGCATGCTTCCTCCGAGATTCTCGCAGCTTCAACAAGACGCATATTTTCACGAGTGATATTTTCGTTTTCAGCGCGAAGCCTATCCGCTTCCACCTGCGCAAGCTTTCTTGCATTAGCCTCCTCGTCAATAAGGCGCTTGAGGTCGGATATCGCAACGTTTTGCTTCTCTATCTGGGCACGCAGGTCTGATGCGTTAAGTCTTTCAAAGCTAAGATATTTTTCAACATCCTCCTTAGCCATTCTCTCATCCTCAACAGCACGTCTTGCCGATGCAACCTCAGCGCGAAGACGAACCGCCTCTTCCCTTGCGTATTCAAGCTCTTTTGCAAGGATTTCGTCAGAGAAATTATCCGATGGTGAAGAAGCTTTTGCATCAGCTTCCTCGGTTTCTGCAGATTCTTCGTATGAGTTATCGAGATTTTCTGCGCCTTCCGCAGATACGTCTTTCACTTCCTCGTATATGAATTTTTTTCCTTCGGATTCATCGTTCTGAGATTCCGCGCTTTCGATAAGCTCGGCAATGTCCGGCATATCATCCGATTCGGAAAGAGTTAATTCTATACCATCTTTAAGTATAAAATCGATGTTCTCATTCTCCTTATTAAAATCAAATTCATCATGATCTTCCGACTCTGCGGTCATATCAGCTTCGTTTTCGTCGACAGGCAACGAATCACCGAAAACCGCCATTCGGAGAGCTTCGTTTGCGATATCCGCTCCGGATGGGACAGAGGTATCAGCAACTGCGGGAACCGCAACTCCGCATTTTTCAAGAATTTGAGAAAGCTTATCGGAAACCTCTGCAACGCGGGCATCCTCTTCAAGCTCACCTGCGGTCTTTTCAAGCTCTCCTCTTTTTAGCGCTCTCTTTATAATCTCGCGCCATTCGGTAATGTTTTTTCTTCCCATAGCAACTCTGTATTTATCCGAATTGCCGTAAACGAGGAAACGATACTCCTTTTCACGAATCTTATGAGAAACGTCTTCGCCTATTTCGAAGCGTATATTATCCGAGTTTACCGTATCGTTAACACTGAACGCGACGTTTGCGTCAAGCCTTGTCCACTTAACCCAGAAATCGCGCGGAGCACAGCCCTTTGCACTGATAAGCAAACGGCGGTAGGTCACGTTTTCCGACGTATGCTCCATATAAGTATTGGGAGCAAAGACCATATTAAGCTCTATACTGCTCTCGGCAAGCCCCGTAACACCGCAAGCACGGGCAATAGCCGACGTAAGCTGACGCGCCATTTCATCAACAAACGTCTGCGAATATTTTCCCGCAAGAATGGTAGCTCCGGGCGCATCGGTTGAAACGTGAGTCTTTATTTGACCGCCCTCAAAATAATTGGCTCTTTCCTCTATTGCCTGCTTAAAAGCCGAGGGAACGTCTTCCGCAATCATAAAATCTATATTTTCTTCTCCTAGGTAGGAATAAGGAACACCGCCGGAAAAAAGCGAAGAATCGGATATATCCCACTTTATCCATATAACAGCGTTTACACCTCCGAGATTTACGGTCATAGGATAATACATATATCCGTCCTTGACAAACTCGTCTTTTATGTAATCCTCGTACATCTGAATACCTACAAGGGACGTTCCGTAAAGGGCGTAAAGCTTCGGTATAAGATTTTCGTTTATACTCTTAGTAAAGCCTTCCGTGATAGTTCCTTTGACGATCTCATTGTGCAAAAGATCAACTGTCATTTTCAACCTCCTTAAGCCACACATCAATAGCTTTTATTTTACAATATATTTTTACATGTATATTTTATCATAGCTTTTAGTAAATTGCAAGAATTTGTTGTCGAAAGTTAGGAAGTTTTTTGAAAAAGAACTTATTATTTTTTATCTGCTCTGGCGAGTGCCAGTATTTGAGCATAATCTTTATAATTATCAGTGTCTTCGCACATACCGTACGCTATATAAGTTTCAAGAACAGCTATATAATAATCCAGGCGACGCTCGCCCAGACGTTCAACAAGGTCATCATACTGTCTCTTAGTAAGATTAACGCTGTCATTTACTCCATTTGTAGAATACTCCTTAGATAAAAGGTATCCACAATGTGGAAAAGCATCGGTATTTCAGATAAAAACATCTACCTAAGATAAAAAAGGCTGCTTAAGCCGAAAAACCGAACAAAAGCAGCCAATGTTAAAAGCTATTTATTTTTGAACGAGGTGGATAGCAAATCCGCAAATTTCATCCTTGAAGTAAGCGAACTTGGGCTTACCTGTCTTATCATCGTAGGTAATAGTAGACTCGTCAATAGCAAAGCCCATTCTGGTGAAGTATGCTATTGCTCTGTCGACAAAGTTCGTGCGGATAGCGATATGACCGCACTTGCCTGGCCCCTTGCCTGTCATAAACTCAAATGCTTCGCCTGCAAATATGGACTTACTTGTCTCGCGAAGAGGCATACCGAACATAAGCTCAAAGAGCTTTGCTCCGCGCTTTGCTTCCTCTGCGTTATCATTGTTTATTCCCATGTGTACAAATTCAAGGCCAAGCATGGTTTTTACCGCATTCTTAGTAAGAGCGGTTATTTCATCCCATTTCTTTTCCTTAACGAGCTCGTCCTTAACCATGAACGAACCGCCACATGCCACTATCTTGTTAAACTTAAGATATTCAAGAAGATTATCCGCACTGATACCGCCGGTCGGCATAAATGTAAGCTGACCGTAGGGTGCTGACATAGCCTTAAGCATCTTAAGTCCGCCTGCCGCTTCTGCGGGGAAGAACTTGACAGTTTTAAGACCAAGCTCGAGCGCTGCCTCAACGTCTGAGGGGTTAGAGCATCCGGGAAGCATGGGAATTCCCTTTTCGAGTGCGTATGCGGTAACCTTGGGATTAAGTCCGGGAGAAACCAGGAACTTTGAGCCTGCTGCGATAGCCGCGTCAACCTGCTCAGTCGTAAGAACAGTTCCTGCGCCTACAAGCATTTCGGGATATGCTTCTGTTATGTTTTTAATCGCTTCTGCAGCGCAAGCTGTTCTGAAAGTGATTTCAGCTGCGGGAAGTCCGCCGTCGATAAGAGCCTTGGCGAGCGGTACTGCATCATCGGGATTTTCGATTTTGATAACGGGGATAAGTCCGATAGAATAAAGCTCGGACATCATATCGTTGTTTTTCATAAGTCGGTCTCCTAATTTGATTTATTTTGTATTTTTATTATACTATATATCTTTAACTAACAAAATTGCAAAAGTTGCTCCCAGAATTGCAAATCTTGTCATTAATACAAATATTTAAGGTTGACAAGCAGAGAAAATAGGTTTATAATAGTTTTACTAATAAATTAGAATTTTACTTCCCGGAGTCACTATTATGAAGATAATTATGCTTACCGACGACAAATATTTATACAGAAAAGCAGAGCTTGAGCTATTGCCGGAGCATACGGTCGTTTCCGATGCATGCGAACCTGACGCCCAAGCGTTGATATACGACTCGGATTCGGGCATAAGTCTTCCAAATTTCCCAAAAAGAATTATACGGCTCTCGCGAACGGGCGGTGATGGCTCGTATACACTTCCACTTCCCCTAGGAAAACTTAAGAGTATTCTTTCAGATAACACAGACTCCCCCAGACTTTCACTCTTAGGAGATGAAAAATGCGCGCTTCTTGACGGTGAAAAAATCAAGCTTACCTCTCACGAATATGCCTTGCTAGAACTCCTCATTTCCGGAGGCAATAACTACGTATCACGCGAACGTATATCTAGTGAAGTATGGGAAAGCGCGGCAGATGGACTTATAAATATCTACATCCATTATCTTCGTGAAAAGCTTGAGTCAGGAGGAGAAAAGATTATTCTCTCCTCAAGGAAGCTCGGTTACAAGATAAATGAGAAATATTTGGGAGGTCAAACGGTATGATAACCCTTATTGAAGGCGGTTTTTTTGCCGGCGGCAAAGAAAAAATCAAAAATCTTATAGCTGACCGTGTGAAGCTTGGCAAAAAATCCATACTTATCGTTCCCGAGCAGCAGACGGTAAATGCCGAACGGGAAATGACCGATATTTTGCCTCCCTCAGCGTCTCTTTGCTTTGAGGCAACCAACTTTACGAGATTTGCGAACACGGTCTTCCGCACGCTCGGAGGACTTGCCAAGGAAAGTGCGGATTCATCAAAACGCGCGCTTATTATGTGGAGAACTCTTACGGAACTGTCACCCGTGCTTGAGTCGGTCAGAAACAGTAAAGAGATAAGCGCGGGTACTGTCAGCCGTATGCTTGGCGCGGTTGGGCAGATGCAAAATGCAGCCCTCTTCCCCTCCTCACTCGCCGACGCGGCAGACGAGCTCGAAGCAGCTACGGGAAATTTATCCGACAGAAGACTCACCGCCAAGCTTCGCGACATTGCAAAGATAATGACGCTTTACAAGGAGCTTCTTTCAAAAAAGTTCTCCGATAGCGAAGACGAGCTTATGCTAGCGGCAGAAAAGCTTTCGTTCGCGGAACGCGATTATTTAACCGATACAGAAATATTCATTGACGGCTTTACGTCATTTACCGAGCCGCAGTACAGAATCTTAGGAGAACTCATCAAAAGATGCGACGTAACGCTAAGCCTTATACTCCCGATGGAAGCGCTGGAGGCTTACGAGTTTTCCGAGACCAGAAGTACTCATCAGAAAATTCTAAAGCTCGCTTCCTCTTACGGCAAAGACGCAAGGCTTGAAAAAATAGGCGGTATTAATACAAGCGTCACACCGCTTATATGCGATATATCAAGTCTTCTTTGGAGAAGCTTCGGCAAGCTTGACTCGGATTTTCTGAACGAAGGCATAGCCGACGGAAGCGTGAAAATATTTGAAGCAGAAAATCCGCATGAGGAATGTGATTTTATTGCCGCAGATATAAAAAGACGCGTTATGGCGGGCGCAAAATACTCGGAGTTCGGCATTATAGCGCGCTCTGTTTCCCCATATGAGGGAATTTTGGAAACCGCCTTTGACAAGGCAAACATTCCCCTTTTCATATCCTCTCGCTCGGATATAGCCTCATACGAGGTTATTAAGCTCATATACAGCGCCTTTTCAATAATTTCAGGCGGATATGACAGACGCGACGTCATCTCATATTCAAAATGCTCTCTTTCGGGCGTCAGCGACTCCCTGGCAGATGAATTTGAGCTTTACACAGAAAAGTGGCAGATAAACGGAAATCGCTTTACCGACGGCATTACTTGGAATATGAATCCCAACGGCTACACCGCAATACGCACCGAAAGAGATGAGGAGAAGCTTTTGCTTATAGATCAAGCAAGAGAAGCTATAATATCTCCTATCGTCGAGCTTGAAGAGTCGCTCTCCGATGCAAAAACTATAAAGGAGTACACCGTATCACTGGTGCAATTCCTTACGCGACTCAATATTGAAGAAAGACTTCTTGAAAAAAGCCGCGATGCGCAGAAACTTCTCGGAAGCAATGCCGCGGAGGACTTAGAGAAGCTTTGGCAGCTTATATGCGACGCTTTTGACTCGCTTTGCGATATTCTCGGAGACTTGAATACCACCCCTTCAACCTATCTGAATCTTTTGAAAATAGCCTTTTCCGAGACTGATATAGGACGAATTCCCGCTTTTGCCGAGCAGGTCGCTGCAGCAAATGCCGATACGGCACGCCTCAGCGGTAAAAAACACATATACATTATGGGCGCAAACGCTGGAGAATTTCCCGCATCTGCCGCCGACGACTCGTATTTTACAGACAGCGATAAGAAAGCGCTATCTTCGATAGGACTTTCGCTTGAAGCAGATACGGGAATTAGAAGTGCGCGTGAACTTTACTTATTTACACGTGCTGTATCCTACGCTTCGCACTCGCTTACAATAACCTATCACGAAAGCGATACCTCCTTTAAGGCAACCGCGCCCTCAGATGCGATAATCAGAATAAAAGAGCTTTCCGAGGGCAAAATTTCTCCGATAAAAATAGCCTTTTTACCTTTGTCAGAGCGCGCATACGCTCCTGAATATGCGCTTGAGCACCTTATGGAAGCAGGTGCTGAGCGTGATGCTTTCAAGTCTGCAATTGCAGATGCAGGACTCAAGGACAGGCTAGATATAAGCGAGAAAAATATACAAAATAGCAAACTAAAGTTGTCAAAAGACTCTCTTTCATTGCTTTACGGTAAAAAAGTACGAATGACACAGAGCAAGCTTGAAAAGTACGTAAAATGTCCTATGAGCTATTTTTGCTCTTATAACCTATCAATCAAGGGTGAGGAAAGAATTGAATTTGACGCAAGAAACATCGGTAATTTTCTTCACGCTGTGCTCGAAAACTTTTTTGGTGAGCTTAAAAATCGCGGAATGGGAATTGCCGAGACAAGCGACCAAGAAAGAGAAGAGCTTATACGCCGTGTTGCCGACGGATATGTAAGCGAATGTTTCTTTGGAATACCAAAAACCTCCGCTAGAATAAAGAATACGGTGGATAAGCTTTGCCGTTCGGCAAGGCCGATTATAGATTCACTTTGCGATGAATTTTCCGACTGCAAATATGAGCCTACCTTCTTTGAGCTTGAAATTGACAACGGCAAAAATGCCGCTCTTAAGCCTTCCGTTTTTAACACGGATTCGGGCAAAGAGGTATATCTTTCGGGAAAAATAGACAGAGTTGACGTCTATAACTCGGATGCAAAGACTTACGTGCGCGTTATTGACTACAAATCAGGAAGTAAACTTTTCTCCCCTGACGATATCGAAAAAGGTCTCAATCTTCAGATGTTCCTTTACCTTAAATCAGTTGTGGAATCGAATGATGAGACTTTCAGAAAAAGTCTTGGGGCAAGCGATGATACAAGGCTTATTCCTGCCGGCGTAATTTACGTAAAGACCGACATCTCCGAGCCTAAAATTGCGCACAACAATATAGAAGACGCTCTTACCGCGGTCAAGAAGAACCAGGCAAGAATGGGTATTCTTCTTGATGACGAGGAAAGCATCGGTGCTATGAATCCGAATTTTATTCCCGTCAAGTACAAGGCTGATGGTACGCTTGACTCAAGGTCTAAGGCAAAGGTATACACTGATGACGGATGGGATAAAATCAGCCAAACAGTCAACGGTGTTGTCTCCGATATATGCGAAAGGATACTTGACGGCGATATCCCTGCCGAGGCTCTGAAGGAAAAGGGCGGAAAATCCCCTTGCACCTATTGCGACTTCAAGGCTATATGCAGAAACGTAAAAATTTAACGGCAAATCACAAATAAAAAACTCCGACCGATGCAAAACGAAGCGCACCGATCGGAGTTTTTAATATTCGATTTTTATTTAGCGAAATAGCGGTTTGCGTTATTGTAACAGATATCTTCAACTATCTTTCCGACAGTTTCAAAATCACAGGGATACTCACCGTTTTCGATAAGAGCGCCGAGCTTTGAGCAAAGGATACGGCGGAAATACTCATGACGTGTATATGAAAGGAAGCTTCGGCTGTCCGTAAGCATACCTACGAACTGAGAAATAAGACCTACCTGCATAAGAGCTTCCATCTGACGCTGCATACCGTCTTTTTGGTCGTTGAACCACCAGCCCGAGCCGAACTGAATCTTACCGGGGATTCCGCCCTGGAAGCAGTTCATCATAGCTGCCAGAGTTTCGTTATCTCTGGGGTTAAGGCAGTAAAGAACGGTTTTGGGAAGTTCTCCTGTTTTATCAAGCTCGTCAAGAACTGCCGAGAGCTTAGGCGCAAAATTGGTGTCATTTATAGCGTCATATCCGGTATCAGGACCAAGGCGCTTGAAGTTGCGCTCGGAGTTGTTGCGAAGCGCGCCTATATGATACTGCTGAACCCAGCCAAGCTCATTGTATATTTTTCCAAGAGCAACGAGAAGCGCGCCCTTATACTTCTCAACCTCATCAGCGGTAAGAGCTTCACCGCGAAGAGCCTTCGCAAAAATCGCTTCGCACTCTTCGGGAGTTGAGGGCATATAATCGAAGGTATCAAGACCGTGGTCAGAGCATACGCAGCCAACCTTATCAAAGAAATACGCTCTCTGAAGAAGTGCTTTTTTGAGCGTGGCAAAGCTGTCTATCGGATAACCTACCGCATTTGCGAGGTCGGATATCCAAGGAAGGAAGGTAGCCTGGTCTATCTTCATCGCCTTATCGGGACGGAAGGAAGGACGTACCGTAACGTCAAAAGTCTCGTCATCTGCTATAAGGATATGATATTCAAGAGTATCAACTGGATCATCAGTCGTGCAAAGAGCACGAACGTTTGACATGGTAATAAGCTTTCTTGCGGTAAGAGTCTTAAGCTTCTCGTTTGCCGCCGCGTAGATTTCATCGGCAGTTTCGGGAGTGAGAACGGTATCAATACCGAAGAAGCGGCGAAGCTCAAGGTGAGTCCATGAGTATATGGGGTTTCCTATCGAATAAGGAATTGTTCTTGCATATTCACGGAATTTATCCTCATCGGAGGCATCGCCCGTTATATATTTTTCATCAACACCGAACTGACGCATAAGCCTCCATTTATAATGGTCGCCGCCAAGCCAGACCTCAGTCAGGCTCCTGTATTTCTTATCTTCATAAATTTCTTTAGGATTCAGGTGGCAATGGAAATCGTAAATAGGCATCTTTGAGGCATATTTATTGTAAAGCTCGGATGCCGCAGGAGAATCGAGGAGAAAATCATTTCCCAAAAATTCTTTCATAGCTAAAAGCTCCTTTATGTAATATTTTTAACTTAGTATAGTGTACCATATCTTATGGCATTTTTCAAGTTTTTTGAAGAAGTTTTATCTTAAAATTTATATTCCTCGTTCGGCTTTAAGTCGCAAGCAATCTTCTTCTCTCCAAAAGTGCAAGAAAATTCGGTCTCTTCATCCGCAATACCGTAAGCCGAAAGAAGCTTACCGTCGGTGTCCGTAACGATGCGTGATCCTACCGAAGCGCAGAAGACGGCTTTTCCGTCAATATATGCATACATATTCTTGCCGTCGGATTTTAGAGTATAGGTCTTTTCGCCCATTTTCTGAGTGTAGGAGAATTCGCCCATCCCCTCTGCCGCGCTCCAATACACACGGTCGTATTGCAAATTCACACCGCAAAGAAAGCTGATATATTCAAGTGCCGCAAGCATGGTAGGGCCGTAGCCGTTTTCTCCCTTTGAAGGAACTCCTGTGAATGGGTGGTAGTTTTGCACGTAGCGTCTGTGTGTCTTAAGAAGTTCAAGTATACGTTTTCCCACACGGACAGTCTCTGCATGATAACCGTAATTCAAAAGAGCGTCAACGCTTCGCTGCCAGGTCAAGCCGTTAAGAGGACCTGACCATGAATTGTCACTGATATCATGTGCGACAGGACCAAGCTTTTCCAATGCTTCGTTGCAGTTGGAGCACGTTTCATTGACGTGGAAGTAAGGGTCGTTTGCCGCTATCGAAGGGAAAGGATAGGGAGTCCAAAACTCGTCGGGGTTAAAGAGATGCTCATTCACGAACTGATTTGCCATTTCCGGAGTCATCAGTCCGCAGTACATACATTTTATATTTTCCTGCGTCAGCGCATGAACGAATTCTCCGCTCGCATCACGAACAAAGAACGCATGACGCTCTTCATCCCATAAGCGAGCCTTTGCACGCTCACGTACCTCTTCGGCACGTGCGAGCCATGTCTTCTCTTCTCCGTTTCCTAAAATTTCGGAGATTTTTGCAAGAGTCGTTCGCATCGCATATGAATATCCCATATATTGAGGTGATTTGTAGGGGAACGGTGCACGGTCCGTCGGCGGAGTATCCTTACCCCATGCTCCGTGATCAGGCTGCCTCAAGCCATGCAACATCTGGACTGTGCAGTTATCTTCACCAGTATCCCATATGCACCAGCTTTCGAGACATCCGTCTCCTGTGCTGTCACGGCAGGACCATAAATACGCATCAAAATCGGAAAGAGTACGGTAAACCATTTCAAGATATTCGCGGTCCTTTCCGATAAGGTAATAAAGCTTCAACGCCGCATACGGAAGGAAGCAACCCTGCATCCAATCGTAATGCACGGCAACGCTCACCCAGGGATCGCGATTCGATATCATGCCGGGAAGCTTACCGTCTCGGCGCTGATTGCGCAAAAAGATAAGGATATTGGCAAGAGCCACGCGCAGATCACGCTTTGCGTACATTTCACCGCCCATAGGCTGCGTTTCAAGCCAGACACCATTATATTTCGCGCCCTCTATCAGCACCTCGTAATCTCCGAATGCTTTGCGATTTTTGAGGCTCAAAGCCTCGCAATCATCGAAAACAGCCTTTAGTGCCGCATCTGCAGACGTAAAATCGACACCGGTTTTATCAAGCTTATATGAGTCAACGTTCCATTTTGATTCAACAAATTTCAAGAAAAAATCCCCCATTTTATCAAATTATAATATTTGAACATTTATTATTAAAAACCTTTATTTAGATATAGTGTATCATATTTGGTAAAAGTTTTCAAGTTTTTTTGATAAGTTTTCAAATTTTCTCAAAAATGTTATTTTTCAAAGGTTTTGAGTATAATAACCCGATAAAAAATGTAATTTTAATTTTTCGTCATTTCCCTTCCTTTTTCTTCTAGAAATTGTAATTATCAAAGAAAGAACTGCTGATTTTTAAACTGAAATATAATTTTTTCTTTTATTCATTCTATTTTAATTGACATATTATTTTATTTAGTGTAAAATATAATTACCAAAGAATTTAAGGTTATAAAAATGAAAATAAAGTTAAAAAACATATTCCTGCACACAGCTCTTGTTTTCAAGCATAAATACATCGTATTTATACATACGTGCAAATGCGGTATTCCCCTTCAGGGTATAGTGCATGACATGTCAAAATTTTCACCAACAGAATTTTTTGAAAGCGTGCGTTATTACCAGGGTGACCGCTCGCCTATCGGCGCATGCCGCAGAGCAACCGGTATGAGCCATGCGTGGCTTCACCACAAGGGCAGAAACAGACATCATATTGAATATTGGTATGACCCAGAGTGCTCAATACTTCCGATCATGCCGTATAAATATGCTGTTGAATGCGTTTGCGATAAGCTTGCTGCCACAAAAACCTATGCAAGGGGGAGCTACAACGAGTCTCTTCCCCTTATCCACTGGAATAAATACGGTAGAAAGGTACCCGGCAATGAAAAAACTATGCTTTTCTTTGAAAGGGTTTTCGAAGATATTGAAAAGCACGGCGAAAAGCATGTACTGAACAAAAAATATATGAAGAAGACCTACGCGGAAATCTGCGGATGAATCTTGCAGTGAACACGCTGCCTCAAAGCTTTACATAGATTAACCTTTTGTAAACTTTATCGCATTACTCTTGCAAAAATCATAACATAATATTAAAATATATTATCCGAGGTTTTGCTATGAGTAAGACACTTTATGAACTGCTTACAAAAAATCCTAAAATCGGCATTTTCGGGCTAGGTAAATCTAATCTCGGTGTCGTAGAGTTTTTAAGGCAAACAAATCTGCCTTTTACTCTTACAGTTCGCTCGGACTCACCGATTACTGAAAAAGTTCCCCCGTTCACCTCTCATCTGCTTATTGGAAAAGATGCTTATACCGTTCCCGAGGAGGAAATTATTTTTCTCTCTCCGACCGTAAGGCGTGACATAGACTTTTTCAAAAAAGCATCCGAACGAGGAATTATACTTTCTTCAGACTCAGAGCTCTTTTTTGAGCTTAACCGAGATACGGTATATGTAATAACAGGGTCTGACGGAAAGAGCAGTACCTCATATCTCATAGCCTCTATGTTAAGGGGTATGGGTCATGACGCTATACCTTCGGGCAATTTTGGGCTTGCACTCTCGCCTTTTATCGGAAAGGGCAAAACAGTTGCCGCTGAGCTTTCAAGCTTTCAGCTTATGCATCTTATCCCGAAGTGCCGCCGAGCGGTGATAACGAATATAACCCCAAATCACCTCGATTGGCATAAAAATATTAACGAATACATATCCGCTAAGCTCAATGCGGCAAAAAGGTGCGGCGGTCTTGTTATTGATTACGACAGCAAGCTACTCCGTATTAATTCTTCAGGTTATCCTCTTTTCTGCGCAGTATCATCATCCATTGAATATAAGGATTTGAAAGTTCATATCGACGCAGAAAATTACGTCACTCTCTGCGGTGATACGGTTTACCTTAACGGAAATGAATATTTCTCTGTTAAAAATGCGAAAAAGAAAGAAAGCTACAGCATAAAGAACTATATGCTTTCCGCTGCTGCCGTTATAGGCGATTGCGATAAAGAGTCAATAGAGCGCGCCGTAAATACGTTCTGCGGACTTTCGCACAGAGCTGAGACGGTAACTACAAAAAACGGTATTACTTATATTGATTCTTCCATAGACTCAACCCCCGACAGAACGCTAAGCACGCTTTCTTCGCTCCGCGGCGACGTTGCCGTGATAATCGGCGGAAAAGGAAAGGGCCTATCGCTTAAGGCACTGGCAGACGCGCTTCCGCATCTCACTGTCGGCGCGTGCCTTATGGGCGAGGTAGGCGAAGAGCTTTCAGAGCTTCTTGTCGAAGAACCGCGGTATAAAATCCGACACGCAGATAATATGACAGATGCCGTAAAAGCTGCCTCGTCACTGCTTACAAGAGGAGGCACGGTAATTCTCTCTCCAGCGGCTACCAGCTTTGATAAATATAAAAATTTTGAACAAAGGGGCGATGATTTTAAAGAAAATTGCCCGAAAAACTAAATTAAAGGACTTAAAAAATGAAAAAATTCTTGGCGCTTTTCTTGATTTTAGCTTCATTATTCACGACAGTTTCCTGCTCGGATAAGGGTGTCCCGGATGGGATGCAGCTTGTCAGAGGAGGAGACAGAGTAGGATATTATTTTTATGCACCCGAGGAATGGACTGTTGCAAATCTTGGCGAAATTGCATCAGCATATGCATCAAACGTAGATTCTTCATCGGTCTCTTACGTCGAGGTTGCTTACCCCGACTGTACGGTTGCGGAATATTTTAAGAATTCGCTCGATGAGTTTCCGACGCCACCGAAGATGGTTTATGAAAATCAGCCGACCAGCTTCGGAAACGCAGAAAATGCGATAATGTACGTTTATGACCATATATATTCCGAGCATACCTTCAGAACTATGCAAATATTCGTCAGCTTTGAGGGACGCTTCGGTATTTTCACCTTTACTTCACCGCTTGAGCATAAGTCCGCAGAAGACGAATCGGTTACTCAATACGATTTCTACGAGGAAAAGCGTCAGTCAATTATAGATAATTTCAAGTTTGTTACAAAATCTGGGGAGAGCGCCGGCAATAAGTCAGAATACGAAACAGACGCAGAGGGTTACAGACTCGTATCCGACGCATCTGTGTCGAAATTTTCTCTCTACCTTCCCGAGGACTTTACGGTTGATTATTCAAGCGGTATCACGTCGGCAACACTTTCTGACGGATCAAATATAACAATGTCAAAGGCAACTAACACAGGCGTTGACGTAGGAACATATTTTGAGACAAGATTAGATGAGCTGTCAAAGATCGTCAGCGACATAGCTCCTGTTGAATTTGAAGACGAAAACGGTGAAATTAAGACAGTAAACGGAAATGCTAAATTCGGTAACGCCAGCTCGGCAGCCTCTCAAGAGTACACTTTTGTTTACAACGGAACAACATATCACGTATATCAAGTATGCGCGGTGACTACTTTTAACGGTTTTGTATTTACCTACACTGCTACAGAAGAAAACTATTACAAGCACCTTGATACGGTACTCAAGGTTGCGGAAAAGGTTGAACTCAAATGAGTATTTATCTCGACAACAGCGCTACAACTAAAATATGCCCCGAGGCACTTAAAAAATATATTGAGGTTTCGGAGGGAGTCTTTGGGAATCCCTCCTCTCTTCACGGAATGGGTGTTTTCGCGCAAAAGGAGCTTGATGCGGTAAGACGCGAGCTTCTTCTTTCGATGGCGGACAAGTTCTCTGAAGTAGTTTTTACCGCTTCGGGCACGGAAGCTAACAACCTTGCCATTACAGGCCGTGCAACCGCAAAGGAGCGCTATATGAGGGGCTCGCGCATAATAACGACCGAAGGTGAGCACGCATCTGTTACAGAGCCTCTTGAAAGGCTTCAAAAGATGGGCTTTGAAATAGTAAAAATTCCGACACGGGGTGGAATATTAGACCTTGAAGCTCTGAAAAACGCACTCACAAAGAACGTTATTCTCGTAACTATGATGATGGTAAATAATGAGACTGGCGCGCTTTACGATATAAAGGAAGTATCGAGGCTCATGCGTGAAAATTCGCCCGAGGCAGTTTTGCACGTCGATGCAACACAGAGTTATCTTAAGGTTCCCTTTACCAAAAAAGGAATAGGAGCTGATATGATTACCGTATCATCACACAAAATAGCAGGTCCGAAGGGCGTTGGCGCGTTGATTATAGACTCCGCTCTTATAACGTCGAAGGGCATTTCCCCTATTATTCTCGGAGGCGGTCAGGAAAAGGGACTCCGTTCTGGCACTGAAAATGTACCCTCAGCCGCAGCATTCGGTGAGGCAATCCGAGCAGGAATGAAAAGCCGCGAGGAAAACATTGAAAAAATGAACTCGATTCGCTCGTATCTCATAGAAAAGCTTAGCACGGATAGAGACTTTGATTGCGTAAGCATAACATTGCCGAGTGAGCATGCGCCCCATATCCTCAATATCACTCTTCCTAACATAAAGAGCGAAACCATGCTTCACTATCTTTCATCGCTCGGCATATACGTTTCCAGTGGCTCTGCTTGCTCCTCTAATTCATCTCACCTATCATCGGCTCTCATAGCATATGGCAGGAGTGCCACTGAGGCGGACTGCTCGATAAGAATAAGCTTATGCCCGACAAACGAAAAGGATGATGTTGACACGTTTGCAGAGGGACTTCGTTCCGGACTTACAAGACTTGCGAGGATGAAAAAATGACGCAGATTACTATTATAACCGTCGGCACGCTTAAAGAAGACTACCTTAAAGATGCCGTGACAGAGTATAAAAAAAGACTCTCGCAATATGCAAGAGTCGATGAAATTAATATAAAGGAAGAGCCGATACACAACGAGGACTCCGAGTCACAGATCGCACGCGCGCTTGACACGGAAGCAGAAAAGATACTCGCCGCAATGCCGAAGGACTCATACAAAATTGCCCTTTGCGTTGAAGGCAGTCAATTCGACTCACCCGCGCTTGCATCTCTTTTGAACGAAGCTGTTGACGCATCGGGAAAAATATCACTCGTTATAGGCTCGTCTCACGGACTTTCACAAAAGGTAAAGTCCGCATGCAAAACACGCCTTTCTGTATCAAAAATGACTTTCCCTCATCAGCTCATGCGAGTTATACTTATGGAAGCGCTGTACCGCTCGTTTACAATTATAGCAGGAAAGCGTTATCATAAATAAACGTCACGCTCCCCCATCTTCCACCGGCATTCTGTGAGCCATCGAATGGTTGGAATACATCTTTTCTCCCGTGACCTCGCGCACTATCGTTATAAAATTCGGAAAAGCGATCTCTTCGCCCTCAAACTCAAGCTCTACTTCCATAATACAGGTATCTTTCCATTCGGGATAAAAGTCAAGCTCAAAGGTCTTATCATTGTATTTGAAAGTCTTGCGCATCTTCAACAGAGCCCTCGTCCCCTTTTCTATGCTTTGAGAAAGACTAAGGAATCGGTCCTCTGTTATTTTATTTTCAGTCTCAACTGAGGACATACCGCTGATACGGACCTTAGTGTTTTCGGTATATTCTATTTTTCCTTCCGAAAACGTGCGCTTTCTTACTCTGTGAGTTGCTCTGTCGTCAGAAATATAAATTTGAACTATTTCGCTTTCTGTAAAGTCCTCGGCTGCTAAAAGAGATGCATCCGAAGGCTTTTTTATTATAAATTTACGTTCGGTTTCTATGTTTTTCATTTCAAAACCACAGCTTTAATAATTTTTCTTATCCTTCAAGATTCTATATATGCTTCTGTAAGATTCAAGTCTGCTTTGAGATATTTTTCCTTCCTCCGCCGCACGCGCTACGGCACATTCATCTCTTCCTTCGCCTACATGCGAGCAATCCGAATACGTGCATCCCATGGCATATGGGAGAATATCCGTGAAGGTTTTAGGCAACTCCTCAAGAGAAAAGAAATCAAATCTCGCAAAATCAATAAGTGAAAATCCCGGAGTATCGGCAAGGAAGCCTGAGGAATTCTCCTCTTTGTTTATATCGAATATTTCTACGTGGCGGGTGGTGTGCCTGCCTCGTTCTATTTTATGGGAAATCTCGGAGGTTGACAAACAAAGCTCCGGAAAAAGAGCATTCATAAGCGTGGATTTTCCAACACCGGATGCTCCTGCAAAGGCAGCCGTTTTACCGTCTTTTATATGAGTCTTTATATAATCGGAAAGCTCAGATACTCCCTCTTTGCTTTCTGATGAAGTAACAAAGCTTTGTATTGCCGCCTTCGTGTAAATTCCCGCATACTCGTAAGCAAGAGAGTCGGAAAGGTCCATCTTTGTAACTATGACCACGGGCGTTATTTCATTATGCACGGCAATGGCAATGAGCTTATCCACAACTTCTAAAACGGGGGTTGGCTTTTTCGCCGAAAAAACTATAAAAAGATAGTCTAGATTCGCCATCGGCGGGCGTATAAGAGAATTTTTGCGGTCGAAAATCTTAGATATGATTATACCGTCAGGAGTTTCGTCGTTCACCGTCAGGCTTACGTTATCACCTATCAGCAGCTTCTCTTCATCCTTATGCAAAGAGCCCTTGGCACGGCAGGTGTAAATATTAACTGAGCCGTCATCTTCTAGGACTCTGATGTTATAGAGTCCTCCAAGACCTTTAATTACCTTACCGAATTTTTCACTTATCAATTTTCGTCCTCATTTTCTTGATTTTTCATGTTTGATCTTCTGAGCTGACCGCATGCCGCATTAACATCTGCTCCGAGCCGCCTTCTCACGGTTGCGGTTATTCCCATCGCACAAAGACGCGAAGCAAATGCCTTTACCGATGCTTCGCTTCCCTTTTTGAAGCCGGTTTCGGCTACCTCGTTGACACGGATAAGATTAACGTGAATAGGAGCTCCGGTTCCCTTGAATGCGCCTTTCAAAAGTCTGCCAAGCTCGTCGGCATCATCCGCACTGTCATTTTTACCTGATATGAGCGTATATTCAAAGGAGATGCGTCTTCCCGTTTTTTTATAGTACGCAACGCACGCAGATAAAAGCTCGGATATTTTCCATTTTTTGTTTACCGGCATTATATCAGAGCGTTTTTCATCGTTTGCCGCATGCAAAGATATGGAAAGCGTCAGGGGGAATTTCTCCTCCGCGAGAGCTAAAATCCCCGGAACAACTCCGCACGTCGAAAGTGAAATATGCCTATAACCGATATTAAGTCCGCCGTCTTCGTTCACTAAATGTAAAAATTTGATTACATTTTGAAAGTTATCCATAGGCTCGCCAATGCCCATCATAACAATATTGGATACTCGCTCACCATTATCCTTTTCCGCTGCGATCACCTGACCGAGAAGCTCGGATGGCAAAAGGTCACGGATCTTGCCGCCTATGGTCGAGGCACAAAATTTGCAACCCATACGGCAGCCGACTTGGCTTGATATACAAAGAGTATTTCCATGCTTATAACGCATAAAAACGCTTTCTATTACAGCTCCGTCATGAAGACGGAACAGATATTTAATAGTACCGTCAATCGTCGATACAAGCTTTTTCTCGACACGGGGCAGAGTGTCAAGACACATATCCGAAAGCTTTGCCCGAAGTGCCTTTGAAAGATTGGTCATCTCATCAATGCATACTCCTCGGCTTATCCAAGAAAACACCTGCTCGGCGCGGAATTTAGGCTCGCCGATGCTCTTAAACCAATCGCAAAGCTCCTCTTTCGTCATTGATGCCAGATCTGTTTTCTGTATCATTTATTTCTCCTAATTTTTGCTATATAAAATCCGTCTGTTCCGTGCTTATGAGGCAAAAGTGTCAGCTTCTCTCCAAGAAACCCGATTTTCTCGACGGAAAATGCTCCATACGAAAATTCCGGGTGCTCTTTTATAAATCTGTCGGTTACCGATTCGTTTTCAGCAGGATTCACAGTGCAGGTTGAATATATCATCACGCCTCCCCTTTTCAGGTAAGACGCGCTTTTTGTAAGTATATCATACTGAAGAGGGGGAAGCTCGTCAAGCATGCCAATATCTTTATAACGAAGGTCCGGCTTCTTTCCAAAAACACCGAGTCCCGAGCAAGGAACGTCACATATCACCTTGTCAGCCATACCGAAAAGTGACTCATCGGCGACGGTTGCGTCAAGTACGCGTACCTCTATATTTGAAAGTCCAAGCCTCTTTGCTCCGTCACGTATCAATGAAAGCTTGCTTTCGTGAACGTCGAAGGAATATACTCTGCAGGAGGTCTTAACAGCTGCGGCAAAGCTCTTGCCGCCGGGAGCCGAGCATACGTCTATTACTGTATCTCCCTCACATACCGAAAGAGCTCCGAGTGCAATTCGGCTCGCTTCATCCTGAACAAAGAACTCACCCTCATCAAAGCCGGGCAACACTTTAGGAGATACGCTCTTTTCAAACAGTATTCCGTTCGATGTAAGGGCGGATTTTTTCGCCCCGAAGGCTTCAAGCTTTAATAAAAGTTCTTCTGCTTCTATTTTCTTTTCGTTTACGGTAACAGAAAGCGGGCTCTCGCACGAAAATGCCGAGAGGAGCATTTCGCACTCGTCAAGACCGAAAACAGACGCAAAAAATTTCACAGTAGAAAGCGGAACAGAATAGATGATACTTAAATAACGGTAAGGATTTTTATCCTTTTTAGGAAACGGAAGATTGTCCTTTTCCTTGATAGCTCGTCTGAGAAGCGCATTTATAAAACTCGATTCTCCTTTATGCCGAGAAAGCTTAACCGTTTCATTAACAGCAGCAAAATCGGGAATTGCGTTCATATCAAGTATTTGACAAAGACCTATGCGCAGAATGTCACGCACGCGGGGGTCAATCTCCGAGATGCTTCTGCCTGCAAACGCCGAAATAAGATAATCGTAGGTAAGCTTTTTTTCGACAGTAGTATAAAGAAGCGCAGTAACAAACGAAAGCTCCTGCGCGTTTAACGCACGAAGCTTCGGCGAAGATAAGAGAAGGTTTACGTATCTATGCTCTTCTTCATAGCTACGCAACAAATCAAGTGTTATTTTTCTTACGTTATTCATATTCTTCTCCTGGACTTGTCGCCCGAAAGGATTGGTGATATTCGATTACTCAAGTTTATCTTTAAGTGCAATCTTTCTGCCGCGGATAAAATCGCCGGCACTCATTCTTCCCTTTCCTTCGGGGATAACCGCCACAACACGCAAAGCTCCCTCGCCGCATGCGACAACGAAATCTCCCTCTCCCGTGCCGTTTACGGAAATAACCTCTCCGGCTTCACCTTTTTTATCTATTGGAGATGCCTTGCTTATTTTCAACATTTTGCCGTTAAGATAACAGAATGCGCCCGGAATAGGCGTTGTTCCTCTTATCATAAAATCAAGCTCATTTGCCGATTTTGAAAAATCTATTTTGCAATCTGCCTTTTCTATTTTTGCAGCATAGGTAGCCTCCGCTTCATTTTGCGGAATACGTAATGCCTTGCCTGCAAATATTTCATTTATCGTTTGCGAGAGGAGTTCTCCGCCGACAAGCGCCGAACGGTCGTGAATGTCTTCAAAATTATCCTCTTTTCCGATTGGGAATTTTCTTACCGAAATTATATCTCCCGTATCGAGACCCTCATTCATATACATCACCGTAACACCGGTTTCGCTCTCACCGTTCATTATAGCGCGTTGCATCGGGGCAGCTCCGCGGTATTTAGGGAGCAGCGACACGTGAAGATTTACACAGCCGTATTTGGGGTATTCAAGTACCGATTTAGGTAAAATCTTACCGAAAGCAACTACCGCAATAAGATCAGGGTCAATTTTCTCAAGCAGGCTCGCAAAATCATCGTCACGGAGCGTTTTAGGCTCGAAAACAGGGATTCCGTATTCGAGAGCAAGCTTCTTCGTAGGAGTAGGAGTCATAACGTTTCCTCTGCCTCTTGGCTTGTCCTCTCTCGTTACTACAGCGGCAACGTTATGGCCGTCATCAATAAGCCTACTGAGCGCGATTGCCGATATTTCGGGCGTTCCCATAAAAAGAATTTTCATAAAAAGAACTCCTTTTTCATTAATCAGGGTCAACCTCTTCTATCTGAAAGTCTGTATATAGCTTACCGTCGAGATGATCGCACTCATGGCATATGGCTCTTGCAAGAAGCTCCTTGCCGCAAAGCTCATATTCCTCGCCTTTGCGGTTTATAGCGCGTACGGTAACCTCCATAGGACGCTTTACCGTTCCCCATTTTCCCGGATTGGAAAGGCAGCCCTCCGTTCCTGTTTGTTCGCCGGAATAAGCAATTATTTTCGGGTTTATAAGCTCATAAACCACGCCCTCCTCAACCTCGATTACGGCAATACGACGCAAAATGCCTACCTGAGGCGCGGCAAGTCCAACACCATTGGCATCACGCATAGTGTCTATCATATCGTCGAGAAGTCTTATTATCTTGGGCGTTATTTCATCAACGGGACGGCAGACCTTACGAAGAGTCTCGTCACCGAATTTAACTATTTTAAGCTTTGCCATTTTTATCTCCATTTTTTCTTTTATACTTTAGTACATACGGCATCACACTGTCATAGGATTAAAATCCACCGAAACAGTTATATTCCTCGCGCCCTTTGAGAAGCCTGACAGTATCCTTGAAAACATAGCTCGACTCTCGCGGTTAAGACGGCATTTTACCACCATGCGCATTCTGTATTTTTCATTTACTCTGTATACACTCGCTTCAAAAGGACCGAAGACCACAAAGGGTTGCTTTCCTATGTCACCCTTTAATTCTTCAAGTATTGAATCTGACAGTTTTTTTGCCTCACGCATTACCTCAACTTCATTCTCACCGGTTACGGTAAGCGCCGCAATATCGCAAAACGGCGGATAGAGAAGCTCCCGTCTGAGCTCTATCTCTCCCTCGTAAAAGGCTTCATAATCCTGAAGGCAGGCAAGACGTATTATTTCATTTTTCGGGGCATAGGTCTGAATTACAGCCACACCTCCGTCCTTTGCTCTTCCCGCTCTGCCTATAACTTGGGTAAGCAGAGAAAAGGTTTTTTCTGACGCTCTGAAGTCGCTCACAAAAAGCGATGTGTCCGCAAGCACGATGCCAACGAGCGTTACCCTAGGAAAATCATGGCCCTTTGCCACCATCTGCGTGCCCAAAAGCACGTCAGAGCCAAATGAGCGAAAATCCTCAAGCATTCTGTCATATGAAAGCTTACCCGACGTAGTATCGGCATCCATTCTCATAACAGACATGCTTGGCAAAAACTTTGACAGCTCTGCCTCGACCTTTTGAGTACCGTACCCGAGAAACGAAAGGTTATCACCTCCGCATGAGGGACAAGTATGAGGCACGGATGAGGTGTATCCGCAAAGATGACAGAGCATCTTGCCCCCGCCCTCCGAAGAATGGTAGGTAAGCGAAACAGAGCAACGCGGACAGGTGATAACGTCTCCGCAGCCCTTGCAGCTTACCTGACTGCTGTATCCCCTGCGGTTAAGGAAGAGTATCGCCTGCTCCTCTCTCTCATAGACACCCTCAAGCGATTTGACCAAGCGCTCGCTTATCGGAGAGGTATTTCCGAGACGAAGCTCCTCACGCATGTCAACTATCACGGCATCAGGAAGCTTTACTCCACCGTAACGTTCTTTCAGCGAAATCAGTGTGTATATACCTCGTTTTGCTTTATAATAGCTCTCAAGCGATGGAGTCGCAGATGCGAGAAGCAAAAGAGCATTTGACTTTCCGCATATGTAAGACGCCACGTCGCGCGCGTGATACTTCGGGTCGCTCTCCGATTTATAGGTGTGCTCGTGCTCCTCATCAATAACTATCATTCCGATATCGCAAATAGGGGCAAATACCGCAGAACGCGTTCCGATAACCAAGTCAACGTCTCCTCGCTTTATGCGCCTAAAAGCATCGATACGCTCTCCCTTTGAAAGTGATGAATGAATAACGGCAACCCTGTCTCCGTACCTGCGGCAGAATATACCGACGGTTTGGGGTGTTAAGGATATTTCGGGCACCATCATTATGACGTTTTTGCCGTCTGCGATGCATTTATCTATCGCTTTAAGAATTATCTTTGTTTTTCCCGAGCCCGTAACTCCGTGAAGAAGAGCGCACTTCGGTGAATTTTCAAGATAAAGCGACTCTATTTTATTATATGCTTCGTTTTGCGCCGCGCTCAGAATTATCTCCGATACGTCGCGACAAGACGCATAATCCGAATACGGATTTCTTATATTTTCAAATTCGGATACCTCAATTATTCCCTTTTCACGAAGCGCGGAAATATGGGCAGAGGTAACACCATTCAATGCTCGCACAAGCTCGTAATCGGCACTCTTTATATCCAAGAGATAACGGAGAACCTTTCTCTGGCCTTCGCTTTTTATGCCCGCTCTTCCAGCAACAGCCAAAAGAGTGGCTATCTCTTCTCTCGATTTTAAAAGTGTGCACGTTTTATGCACGCTGACGTTTAGCTTATCCGAAAGCGCACCGGGAGGCAGCATACAACGTACCGCTTCTCCAAAGGTGCAAAGAGTATGCTCTTTTAAAAAAAGGCAAAGCCCGCACATTTGCTCGGTCAGGCGTAAGCGCCCATCCAGTGACGAATGCACGGGCTTGATGTTTTCGCCTTCGGCAAAGTCTTTAAGCTTGACTATTATGCCGTGGCGCAGCTTATTTGCCTTTCCGAAGGGAACCTTTACAAGAGTTCCGACCAAATCACCCTCACGGCATTCATAGTCGAAGGGGCGGTCCAAATGATACGGCGCGTCCAAAAGATATACCTCGCAAAACATTCCGTATCACCCTTTTTGCAAATCAGTGTTTGTTAATGAATAAATTCGGCACTTAGTTCCGAAAAAACGTCAGTCCTCGTCAGGATGAAGCATCTGGAAGGCGCCATTCTTAAGCTTTGCTATTGCTATCTTAACAGCCTTCTGATCCTTATATTCGGGATCGATAAGAGCTGCGAGGGATTTTTCCGTCTCTCTGTTATCAATCATCTTCTGAGCCTTTGCTCTCATTGCTACGTACTCATCAGTTACAATGCGCGCGCACTTAGCGACACCTATAACGAGCTCATAGCGATTGAAATCTCCGTTTGTAAGTTCCTGAATCGTTGGGTAAATCATTTTGTATCTCCATTTCAAATAATAATCACTTTTTTTATAAGGATTTCTGAAGTTCGTTATTCAGCTTCATCCTCTTCACCGTCAGTATCATCGGTAAGGTCGTTTGCAAGACGGTTCGTAATCGTTTCCGCCTGAATTGCAGAGAGTATAACATGCTCAGAATCTGTTATTATGACAGAGCGCGTTCTTCTTCCGCATGATACGTCAATGACGCGGTTCTCTTCCTTGGCGTCCTGAACAAGGCGCTTTATCGGTGCCGATTCAGGGCTCGCAATTGCAACTATTCTGCCCGCGGACACCATATTTCCAAAGCCAATGTTTATAAATTTCATAGTATCAGCCTCTTTATTCTATATTTTGAACCTGCTCACGTATTTTCTCAATCTCGCCCTTCATATCGACAACTATTCTTGCTATCCTTGCGTTGTTCGCCTTTGAGCCAATCGTGTTGGTTTCTCTGTTAAATTCCTGTATAAGGAAATCAAGCTTTCTGCCGGAAGGCTCCGGAAGCTCGGCTATCTCGTAAAACGCATCAAAGTGAGAGCGCAGACGCACAAGCTCCTCGTCAATGGCTATTTTATCTGCCCATAGCGCACACTCGGTAAGCAGACGATTCTCATCAACCGTCACAGCATTGTCCAGAAGTATCTTTCGCAGTCTTTCCTCGAGCTTATCACGATAGCCTACCGTATCCTCGTGAGATATAGCCTCTACCTCATTTGTCATAGCGCGTATATGCTCTATCTTGCCAATGATATCCGCCTTCGCGCGTTCGCCCTCGGCTTTTCTCATCGCGCTGTGGCTCGCTATCGCCTCATCAAGCACCGAGCGGATGATTTCCCACTCCCTGTCCGTATCCTCATCCGGCTTTTCGTATGAAAATATATCCGAATTTCTCGCTACCTGCATAGTGGTAATATCGTCTGAAAGACCGAATTTATCTCGAAGAGTCCTCAGCGCCGATATGTACTTCTCAGCATACACAGTGTCAATCTTAATCTCACCAATATCAGACGCATGGTTTTCGACAGTTACGAAAACATCTACCTTAGCGCGGGATACAGCGTTTTTTTGAACGTAAGATTTTATCTTTTCCTCAAGGTATGAAAGAGTTCTCGGAAGCTTTACCGAGCAATCGAAAAATCTCGAATTGACGCTCTTCATTTCGATGATTATATCTCTTGATTCCCCTTCAAGCTTAGCTCTTCCAAAGGCCGTCATACTCTTAATCATTTTTTTCCTCACTTCCGCCGGCACTCGAACGAGAGCGTCGCCTTTGCGGCTTGCTTAACGCCTTTATTTCAGACATGAAGGATTCAATGTCATTAAATTCACGGTAAACGCTGGCAAAACGGATATAAGAAACAATGTCAATATCACGAAGCTTGGCAAGCACCATTTCGCCTATATCCTTGCTCGCAATCTCCGTTTCAATAGAGTTCTGAAGATCGTTTTCGACCTCGGTCGCTACGGCAAGAGCGTCGACAGGTCTTTTCTGACATGCGCGTTCGATTCCAAGCATGAGCTTGTGCTTATCAAAGAATTCATGCTTGCCGCTTCTTTTTACTACGGTTATCGGAACTGTATCAATAACCTCGTAGGTTGTGAAGCGCTTACCGCAAGCGGGACATTCGCGGCGGCGCTTTATGCTTCCGCCGTCATCAACGGGACGCGAATCAAGAACTCTTGCATCTATGTAGTTACATGCGGGACATTTCATAGTTTCAAAAAACAGCCTTTCTAAGTTTGGGAAGCGGAACAAAATTAAAGACTTTACACATTACGCGTGCCCAATGATTTTAAATATTATATATTATAACACGGGAATGCGCAAAAGTAAAGTCTTTTCGAAATTTTTATATTTTATTTTAATTAAATCCAAATGCTGAACAGCCTTGAATCTGTACTGCTGTATTCATTAGAACCTGTGGCATAATCGCACATGACTGTTTTTACCGTATCTCCGTTTCCACTGAGAGTTACGTTAAACTTAACACGGGTGCCGTTAGCCTCGACTGGTTCTACCTTAGCAGAATATCCCTTACCGCACACGGTCTTGTTATTCTCATACATTTCACTCTCGGTATTTCCGCATTTTTTGCTTCGTGTCAGAAGCAAAGGTCCGTAGAGAAGAGTGCTCCTCCTTCCGAAGAATAATTCTTCAAAAGGAATGGGAACGACGGTTGAATACATTAACCTGTTACTTACATAATCCTTCTCCTTCGGATTAACCTCTTCTCCCTCAAAATCAACAATACGGGCATTCATATCGAATTCTATTCCGATTTTTGTATTGCCTGCGGGCAATTCAAGTGCAAAATACTCACCTGAAATCGGGGAATATGTATTGCCAAGGCAATAAAGACTTGTGTTTGTACTAAAGTCAGGAATACGCACCATTAACTTAATTTTTGCGTCATTTTGAATATAAATATTTACATTTCCGTCTGTTAGATAACTTCCTTTTACAAGAACGTGAGTAACTGCGCATGCGTTTTTAATCTCACCCTCAAAGTCTGTAAATGTATTTATATAAACCGTATCATTCGATGACATAAGCTGGCTTTCGGCAAAATTCATATAACCGCGCGGCATATTATTTACGCAGCAATGGCTGTATTTCATCTGTGCCTGACCGTACGCTGTAAGGTGCCTGCCCGAAGTTCTCACTGCACGCGCGCCCCAATCTCCGCCGGAAAATGATCCCGCAAGGAAGGGATTATAGAAGGATTCTTCCATATCGTTCATGTATTTTATATCACCCGTCAGAGAGAAGAGCTCAAATGAGAGTCTCATCCAATGGATAGTATCGCACGGTTCGGTGCAATTATTCTGATAATTCGCAGCATTATAGAACTGGTCGTTGCACGACACACCGAACACGGCATTATACTCATATTTTTTAACATTGTCATAAAAATTCTTTGCCGCGGTAAGATACTTTTCCGCACCGGTTACACGGTATAGCTCTATTATTCCGTCAAAACAGGACATCATCTCATATGCCTTTGCCCATTCATTCGAATTAGGATACCATTCATGCACGGGTTTATTAGCCAATGAGTTTGAAATAAGATTCGGAATTCTTCCGTCTTCCCTCTCCCAATCGTCGGCTATTTCACTGACCGAGAAATCAAGATATCTTTTGTTGCCCGTCAGTCGATAAAGAATCAGCATGAGTTTAAGAACGGAGCCGGTAGGCAATCCGTTGAACATACCGGTATCGTAAGGCTTGCATCCAAGCTCTTCAAGGTCATTGATAAATTTATCCGCATGGCGCACTGCCGCCGTAAGTATCTTATCATCATCGGTGAGCATATAGACCTCAAGCAAGCCCCAAAGAGTATATTTTCTGCACCACATATTCCAGTTCCATTCGCAGATCCAGCCAATTCTCTCACGCAATTTTTCACCGTCTCTTTTGAACACGTCCTTAGAATTATGATATGTATTAATGTAACCGTCACTGTCTGCAGTCGCGATAAGCGAGAGAGCTGCGTTATGTAAAAATTCTTTAAGCGAAGCGTCACACGTATACCTTGCAACACGGCATGCGCTTATAACCCATTTTCCCCAGAATTCACCGCGCCAAAGACCTGCCTTCAATTCACTGATGCCGTCAAGTCTCTCCCTGAAAGCCTTCTCGGTTTCACCGTATATAGCATTTTGGGCAAAATCCGAAAAAATTCTCTTTTCAAAGAATATATCCATCTGCTCTGCAACCGTGCCGAGTATTTTTATATCAGAAAGCTTTGCCGCTTGTATCTTGTTTTTTACCTTATACTCTACCTTATATTTCGTTATAATTTCCCGCATTTTAAAACCCGTCCTTTCACGTCGGATATCGTTGTATTTTTATTTTACCACACCTAAAGTAAGTATTAATAATACTTTTATTCCATTACTTGTACTTTTCGGTCAAAATCATTGACTTTTACCCTTATTCGCGATATAATAGTACAAAAAACGGTCAAGGACTAAGCATTTATGGAATATATACTGAACCGTGCCGCATTACCGAGAATTTTAAAATCCACATACGGAAGGTTTGACGTTCATCCTTATTACATCGGAGACGGCAGCTTTCAGCTTCCGCAGGATAAGATTCTCGCGCTTCACTATCATGACACACCGGAGCTGGGAATATGTCTTCGCGGAAGCGGCGAGTGCCATATAGGAAACAGAGTCTATCATTTCAAAGCAGGCGACATACAAATAATACGTGCCTTTGAGCCGCATCTTTCAAATTCGAGCAGCGGCGAACGGGCATCTTGGCGATACATATCATTCAATCCGTCGAAGGTTATGAGAAAGGTGGGACTTACGGATCCGGACGCGGCACTTGCTCTTATAATCGACGGGCTTGCATTCAGCGGTATCTTTTCACAAGATGAATATCCCGATCTCACAAAAGCGATTAAGCGTATCGCAGAACGTGCCGACATAAAAGATGAAAACACCGATATTTCGGTGGCTCTCGCAATTGCGGACTTCTTTATAGAATCAAAACGGGTATCAAGACGTCTCTTTGATGAAAATCTTAAGAGTGAGCATTTCCCTGAGGGAGATGACTATAACAGTATTCGTCCAGCCTTAAATCTTATCAGCGAGAATATTGACGATAACAAAAAGCTTTGCGAGAAGGAGCTGGGTGTAAGCTGCAAAATGAGCATCTCTACTTTAAGACGCCGTTTCTTGCGAGCTACCGGCATGAGTCCAAAAACATATATAACTCATATGAGAATGGCATATGCCGAATATCTGCTGACAACGACAGATCTCAGCGTCTTAGATATTTCTATGAGAACCGGTTATAATGAAATATCCGGATTTAACAGAGTGTTTATATCCTTCTTTAAGGTATCTCCCGGAAAATACCGAAAATCCACACCGTAATAAAAGCACCGAGAAGCAGAAAAGCAAGCTTAACTTTGCATTTTCGACCATTCTCGGTGCTTTTTGTATTTTTAATTATTTAGTTTCGCTTGTCTGCTCTTTTCTTGCAAAAAGATTTTTAACCTTTTCTCCAAAGCGGTCAAGCACGGGTACTTTCATTTTTGCAAAATATTTGAATGTCAAAGGCCATACCGCGCCTCCGAACGCAACTATAATGAAGTAACGAACGGCTCTTTCATATTCTCCCATGAGCGCATAAAGCGGTGTCTTTAAAAAGGTTTTTATGCAAAGAACTACAACAAAGCCTACGGATACCTTTATAACTTGCGCATACCAGGGTGCTTTCGTATCAAACTTAATCACGTATTTATCGAGAGGATAAACAAGAATAAGTCCTGCAGAGCATCCGAGAAGCGTTTTTGCATTCTTAGCCGCACTGATTGCATTTACATCTCCCGACGGCGGAGTAAAAACAACGGCATACAAGAAGAAAGCAACCGTTCCAAGCGTCAGAAGTCCGATAAGAACAGGCATCAGCCTATCAAAAAGCTTATCACTCTTGAAAATTTCTTCAAGAAGCAAGAGTATCATAACAGCGCACGCCGAGCCTGCAAGCACATCCCAAAACGTATGCACTCCAAGATACATTCTTGACACGGGTACTAAGACTGCGCCGGCAATGCAAAGTATTTTGAACCATTTTTTCTTTGACGTCAAGAAAAGTGAGCCAAACACAGTCACAGCATTCTGCGAGTGACCCGATGGGAATGAATAACCCGTAGCCGCTTCCCTTGCCGACTCTACTATCGTAAAGTTAGGATCCTTAACCCAAGGTCTTGGCACTTTACAAGCGAGCTTCAATGTCTGATTTGCAAGAATACCGAAGAATCCCGATACCAGCATGTAATATCCGGCGCGTTTATTCGTACACCAGAACAGCATTATAGCTATTATCATAAGCAGGATTTCATCTCCGAAATAGGTAACCGTCGAGAAGAAAAAGTCAAAAACAGGATTTCTTATCTTCTCAAACCAATAAAGTATTTGCATATAAATGTCCTTTCTCTTGACTTCGGGTAATATCAAAACTTATTCAATAAACGTAAAAATAAATTCCGAACCAATGGATTATCGCGCCGGCAAGTACAAAGAAATGCCAAATGAAATGCGCGGGGCCTCGCCTCAGTGCAAAGGGAATAACACCGAGAGAATATGCAACACCGCCCCCGAGTATCCATAGCGGAAATCCGATTCCCGCTTCAAGCAGCTTCGGCAGAAGCAAAAGCCCACTCCAACCGAGTATCAGAAACAGAGGGGTGTTCACCCTTTTGAATTTTTTCGGTCCGAAAACCGATATCATAGTTATAGCCGTTATGATTATCGCCCACTGAATAGCAAAAAAAGTAAAGCCTAAAGCCCCTCCTACAAACGAAAGAAGAACAGGTGCAAAGGTCGCTCCGATAAGGAGATATATAGAGCAATAATCAAATCTGTGGAACAATCGCTTTACTGCACTGCCGTGCGGAAAAGAATGGTACAGACAGCTTGATAAAAACATGATAAAAAGTCCGACAAAATAAACACCGGCGCCGACGTAATCAAATACCGTCTGCGAACTTAAGAGCATAAATATAAATCCTACAGGTGCAAGAAGTGCGCCTATACCGTGCGTTACTGCATTGCCGATCTCATCAATTACAGCGCGCTTCGGCGGATCGTTTGGATGCTGAGAAATCTTCTTCAAAAGTCCAAGCTCGGCGCGCTTGCGCTCCTTAGCATCATTTTTCGCGCTTTTGTACGCTGAGCGAAGCATCCTCACTTCACCGCTGTATGCTTTCTTTATTTCTTTCTTGTCCACTTTTTCTTATGCGAGAAGCTTCTTTACGCACTCTGCAATTCTTTCGTCCTTGCAGTTTGCAAAGAAATACTCCTTAAAGTTCTTACCGGAAAGAGCTCCGACAACAAGCTCGCGGTCGAGGTTTTCAAGTATATACACGATATCGTTATGCGTTACCTTCTTAACCTCGTCAAGTATTCTTTTATTTCTCTGCTCGGGAACTGCCCTCTCTCGAGGATAGCCAAGTCCCCATTCGGAAACGAAGAGCTTTTCAAATACATACTGAAGATTGAGCTCGCAGCCCCAGCCCCAGCCCTTAGCAAAAGGCATAGAGATAGCATTACCGTTATTTACCTGAGTGAACTGATATGCGTCAGTGGGGTCTACAACGTGACCGCAAAGAACACCGGGAAACGCATTGCATGCAAGCATAGCGCCTTCACCCGTGCCGCATCCCGTAATAACGAGGTCGCACGCGCCGGAGTTAAGGAGTGTGGCGGAAAGAATTCCGATCTGAACGTAAGTAAGCTGATTTTCATCCTCTGCGGAGTACATACCGTAGTTGTAAACCTCATGTCCCATAGGCTCTACTACCTTTTTAAGGGTATCACAGATAAGAGCGTTTTTAGCCGCCTGGCTATTTTCATTGATAAGTGCAATTTTCATAACATAAAATCCTTTCGTGTTTTGCTTATTTAAGGTGTAAGTCTGTTCGGACCTCTGAAGAGGAACTCTGCTTCTTTTATCGAAAGTCCGAGGAAGAGCATGGTTATACGGTCAATTCCAATACCGAAGCCGCCGTGAGGGGGGCATCCGTACTTGAAGAATTCAAGATAGAATTTAACGTCATCCGCAAGTCCCTTCTCCTCCGCCTGCTTCTTGAGCACCTCATATCTGTGCTCACGCTGAGCTCCGGTTGTAATCTCAACGCCGCGCCATATGAGATCATAGCCCTGGGGTACGCCGTTTTCGTCTCTCATATGATAGAAGGCTCTCTCGCTCGCGTCATAGTCTGTAATAAAGAGAAATTCGTGACCGTACTTATCCTCGCAAAGCTGCTTGGTAAGCTTTTCAGCCTCGGTGGTAAGGTCACCCTTAAGCTCGTCGGGAACAGTATAACCGTATCTCTCCTCCAGCTCCGCGTATACGTCGGCAAGCTTCATTCTCGGGAAAGGCAAAGCGGGTACTATAACCTCTTTGTCATAGAGCTCCTTTATCTTATCTCCGTGCCTTTCCTTAACGGCAGAGAGAGCATAAGCAAGCATCGCTTCTTCCATTTTCATGACGTCTTCAAAGCTGTCAATATACGAAAATTCAAGGTCGAAGCCGGTAAATTCGGTTGCGTGCTTATTTGTATATGACTTCTCCGCGCGGAACACGGGACCCGTCTCGAAAATTCGCTCAAGGCCCGACGCCATTGCCATCTGCTTATAGAACTGGGGAGACTGAGCAAGATATGCGTGAGTGTCAAAATATTTTACCTCAAACACGTCTGAGCCTGACTCACTGGCAGCCGCGATAAGCTTCGGGGTGTGTATTTCAACGAAATTATTCTTAAGAAGAAATTCGCGGAGTGCAGCTGTAAGCGTTGTCTGCATCTGAAGCATAAGATGATTCTTTTCACGGCGGAGATCAATCCAACGGTAATCCATCTTGCAGTCGATATCCGAGTCATCCTTTATCGGAAGCGCGTCGGCAATTGATTCTATCTTCATCGACGAAGGATACATCTCCTTGCCGCCCATCTTTACATACTCGCTCTCAACTACTTCTCCCTCGAATGTAACGACGGAATGAATGGTAAGTTTGTCGAGCATCTCGGTAAATTCGGGGTACTTTTCTTTTTCAACCGTTACTTGAAGCTTACCCGTAATATCTCTTACTACGATGAAAGCCATGGTACGCTTATTGCGGAAATTCTCAACAAAACCGCAAACCTTACGCATACCGGGGGTAATGTCCTTAATATAGGTTCTTTCCATTTTAGACATCCTTTCCAAAATATGTGTTAAAATTAAATAGTTACAATTCTTAGTGATTATGCTTTTCAGCACAAATCCCTTTTTACAGCATTTCACTGCCCTATACCGTTACTCATTTATTATATCGCAAAATATAGAAAAAAGCAAGAGTTTTAAATATTTTTATAAAACAACTTCGCTCTCCGCTCTATCCCTCTCTCGAAAAATAAAAAGAACCGGCACGAAATGGGTTCGCACCGGTCGCTTTTTTGTATATCAAAGCAAATAATCTTTAAATCAAACGGTCGCGGCCAACATAAAGGTCACGGCGCTCCTCTTCGGAAAGAGACTCAATATCCATGCCCTTTTTCATTTCAGTCCACGCTCTGTTTGGAACTGTGGGGTTTATGGGAGGGAGCTCTATCGTAGGAGAGTTAACTCCGGGAACTGCATTTTCATATCCCGGTGCCTTGCGCATTTCGCTGGGGTCACCGTCAAAACTACCGTTACTGTTTTTGCTTTTATTATCCTTGTTCTGCATATATAATCATCCTTTCTTTTTTGCGTTTTGTGGCAAAAATGTGATGTTATGTTTTCATTTTGTGCAAAATCAAGGAATTTATACGTAAGAAATATTATTTTTTATTATCTGATTCGAGTATGTGATAAAAAATCTTTTTTATATCCGAATCCTTGAGAAAAGGATACAGAGAATCAATATCAAGCTCAGGGTATTTACCCGCAATGTAGCTATCTACGACAGCCGAAAGGCAAGCTTCGCTGACGAACGGTGTAGCTTTCGCTATATCGTAGCTTTCATTACCAAGCTCTATGCAACGAACAAAGACCGCATCGCAATCTTCCGAGGATAAGAACGGCATTATGGTAGCTATATCGAGATTTTTGAGAGATTTGTCATTGGCAAGGAGCTTCACGGCAACACCGTGCGCCTCTTCCTTGCTCATGTAGGGCAAAAGACGCAGAAGCTTTGCCTCGGTTGATGTAGGATCGCAAGACTTATCCTTGTTGAACAGGCGCTCTGTCCCCATTTTAATTTTTTCTCCGAGATCTTTTGCTCCGGCAACTATTTTTTCACCGAGATCCTTGGCACCCGTGCCGACTTTTTCGAAGAAATCATAGGCTTCTCTGTTGAATTTTTCAGTCCAATTAGGTTCTTCGCCATCTTCTATTACGGCATCGATTATCTCCGGCTCGGTATCGAGCTCGCCCTCGGGCTGCTCTGCACTTTCAGCTTCAGGAACGGTTTCTTCTACCTTTTGATAATATTCTTTTCCATCTATAATAACCTTAACAAATTTCATATAAATTTCCTCCTAAAAATTTCTGTTCTGACGGTGTAAGCTTAGCGAAAAGCTCTTTTGTATCGGTTTTCAACTTTCCTTCTTTTATATGCTTCAATATGTACATACGCTCAGCAGGCGACATCTGATAGAAGACGTCCGAAAGCTTTACATCCACCTGCGACGATACTATTTTGCTGATAACAAAACTGCGGTCGTGGCCACGAAATATGTCCTCTTCATCTACCGAAAGGTTTTCATTATCAAAAAGCCCGAGTATCTCTTCAAAGGACACCGCGAAAATTTTGCTTATCTCGCAAAGAGTATCAATTGACGGAACACTGGTTCCGTTTTCCCATTTGGAAAGTGCTTGACGTGTTACAAAAAGCCGTTCAGCCAGCTCTTCCTGGCTCATGCCCGCAGAGCGTCTGTATTCAGCGATTCTCCCGCCAACCTTGACGAAATCTATCACGTTTTCACCTCCCTTTGACTCTATTGTAATACACTTAAAGTTAGAAGTCAAGCAACGAACAGTTGCGCGTTTTTGAACAAGATGTAAAAGATGCACTGACACCGAGTCTCATTATAAAATTATATGAAATTTAAATCAAAAGATTACTTTTTTAATAATGGCGGAAGAACAATTACCATCAATCTATCTTTATGTTAATACCGTTTATCTCAACACCCTCGGTCGCGCGTATCATTATATACTGCACACCGTTTATCGTCTGAGCGGAAACGAGTTCCCTTTTTTCGGGATTTACCTTTATTGTAATATCGGGAAGCGTGAGGTCAAATTTCTTGACATTTACGATGTTTTTAGGTGAAAGGGGCGCATTTGTTCCAAAATTCTCATCAAGCTCTGCCTCAAGCTTTTCAATTTTTTCCTCAGCCACTCCGCATCCAGCAAGCACTGACTTGACGGTTGCCTTGGTGATAACAAGAGGTTCGGGGTTCTTTGACTCACGATGCGCCTCGACCATTTCGGAAAACTGCGTATGAACAGAACGCACTACCTCAAAATCGCACTCGTCTTCAAGTGCGGATTTTAAACACTGATTAAAAGTCGCATTTTGAGATTTCGGGGGCATGGGCGGTTTGTTTCCGAAAATTTTCGATACAAAATCGGGATGATTGTCCGCAACGCTCCTGCTATAATAAAGCGCACCGTATATATTAGTCTTTCTATCATCAAACGCAGGGAACATAAATCCCATTTCTGTTGAAGAAAGCAACGATGACGCCCCGGCAAGATGAAACAGGCTGTCCGACTCTCGGAAGCAAAGCGAGTCTGACGCGTTTTTCACCTCGCATACAGCGCACACTATATAAGAAAAACGCTCACTTGAATCACGCTCTTCTCCCTCTGCCCCGCGTTCAAATACGTCGTAGACGTCGTTCGCAAGGAGTATTACGTAATTTCCCTCGAATTTGACACTTTCAATAACGGCTGAAAAGAACTGCGAGAGCGCCTCGCTGTCTTTAAGCGACGAGTCGCGCAGCTTCATAAGAAGCTTGTGCTCTTCACTATCCGTTACCTGCTTTGTGGTGAAGGAAATATCAAAAAGATTCGTTCCGAGACTTCCCGAAAGTGTTTTTTTCATAACGCCAAGAAGCTTTTCGCTTACAATCGAATCCGAAAATTCGATAGGCTGAGAAATATTCGCTATTATCTGCTTGTTGGAATTTACAAAGCAACCGACTATACGCGGTATGTTATTCTTTTCAGGACGAAAGCGCCTTTTTATTTCTCTTAATTCCTTTTCTGTCATAGTTATATCCGTTCCTTTCGCGGAGCATTTTTTGTTGTTTTTTATATTATTATAGCACAAAATGCTATTCAAATCAATGCCTTAGAAGGCGAAAGAAACGCTAAAGTCCGAAAAGAAAAATTCTTTAAGAAAACATATTGCAAAACCTTGTTTTTTATGGTAGAATATATTGCGTAATCGCTTTATCTTTACGAAAAGCAGTTTTGTACACCCTTTGTACACCCAAGTAAAAAACACAATTTAATAACACGCCTGCATAGTTAAATGGATATAATAAACCCCTCCTAAGTGGTGAGTATATCCGAGAAGATAGAGCGAAACACTATCGGAATAGATTCAAACACTACAAGGATTTTGTGTGTCCAAAGAGCCAAGCACGATTTTGTACACCCTTTGTACACCCAAGCGAAAATCACAATTAAATAGCACGCCTCCATAGTTAAATGGATATAATAAACCCCTCCTAAGGGTTAGTTATGGGTTCGATTCCCGTTGGGGGTGCCATAGGGCAGTCAATTAGGGCTGCCCTTTTAATTTTCATCACCATTTATATCTAAAAAATTAAATTCTCCACCTTTTGTCACCCTACATTTAACAAAATATGTGCTATAATTAAATTACAATTTCATAGAAAGGAGAATTTTATGTTGAACCAAGAAGAAAAAAAGTATCAGGATTTTATCAACAAATTCAAACGCTCTTTGGCGGAATTAGAAAGAGACTTTGCTGAATTGTCCGAAATCAACAAACCAAGAGCTGCAACAGAGCTTGTTGAGTTTGTTGGAAAGCAAACTGTATTGAAAATGGCAATGTCGGCAATAAGTGGCCGATAATACAGTTTCCCATTGACAAATCCTCAAATATATGGTACAATATTTGCGCTACACAAATCGAATACCTTTAGTCCAGAGTGGGCATTTTTATCTTTGGTAAAAATGCATACTCCCTTTTCTGCGTGCTCTGGCTAGTGGTAAAGATTTGTGTAGCAACAATTGGAGATGCGTTTTTCGTGCGTCTCTAATTGGGGCGCACTTTTTTTATTTTACTTTTGGAGGATTTAAAAATGGCATTTCAAAGATACGATGGATTTGTAGGAAGCGCACCACAAAAGAAAATGGATAACGGTCTTCCCAAGTGTCCTTTTTGCGGAGAACATCCACATTGGTTATTAGATTTACAATCAGGTTTTACGGCAACCATGACGTGTATGTGTGAAAAATGTGGTGGAAAATTATACTCGGAAAATCACGGATTTTCTTTTGATGATAACATGCGAATTGTAGATGTTGGTAACAAAAACCTAAATAATCTCCCACTAAATTCCGTATATCACATTAAATCATTGAACACGATAGCACAAAATACTTTTTACAATGGTGGACAACAGTCCAATCCCTCGACTGGTGGATTTGAAACGGCACCACATACTACATATACACCATCATATACGGAACAGAAATCTAAAAATAACAAAACTGCCGTTGCGGTCATTTCTGTAATATCAATTATATTGTTTATTGGTCTTATGGTTTGGATTTTGTTACCAAGCGGTGGAAGTAGTGGAAGTCAATTAGAGCCTGTTCAAAAATCCTCTATGCAGGTAGAAGAAATTGCCGGGTATTATTATGTCACCATTACAGGTTCTGCAAAGAACACAACAAGTCGAACAATGAGCTATGTTAGTATCACATTTACGCTGTACGATAGTGCAGGTAATGTTGTTGGTACTGCAATTGCGAATCAAGCAGGTCTAAACGCAGGCAAGACATGGGTATATTCTGCAACGGGAATAAGCACAACATCACGACCCGTGTCCTGTGAATCAACAGATGTTACTATACTGTACGATTAACTAAAGGCGGGTATCCCGCTTTTGAGCAATCGAGGAGGGGCTAAATTCGCGCGGTGACGGCAATTTAGCCCCTCCTCTTATCCTGTTCCCTAAAGCAAAAAATTCAAGTGCTTCTTGTCTTTGTGTTTATATTGAATTTATCAGCATTTTATGCTATAATTTAATTGTTACAATGGCAAAAGCAGTTTGAATGGAGAACTTATGTATGCAGATACTTAATTTGTATGGAAAAATAAAAACAACAATGATATCGGAAAAATTAGGACTTTGTATATCAAATATACCTAAACGTTTCCAAGAACAAATAACTGATGCAATAAGAATTGAGTATTTAAGCAAAAAAGCACGTGGCATAGATGCAAACTTAGATCATATATGTGAATGCTTTATTTCAAAAAGAAAATTATCATTATGTGTTTCTGATGACGATAAAATTTCTTTGCTCGTTCAAAATATGATTTGTGTCCGTTCGAGAAATTTTAACACTTCAATGTTAAAAAAGAAAAATAGCTTTTGTAACCCCGTTGACCAAATAGAATATGGAGAAAAATTCATCAAATTTCTTGCTTATATAATATGTTATCAAAATGTCGAAAAAAATTGTTATTTACCCTATGTGATCTATGATACTCATTTTTTCCACGACACAAAATTAATTCAGATTTTGTCCGAACTTAATTGTATAAGTTCTTCTCACTCCTTTAATGACGTTAATAAAGCAATTAGTGATTTGCAATTACTGGGAAACCGAGTAGACAACTATATAGGAGATATTACTGATTTTAAAAAGATTGATTATATTATTTCGTCAGTTAATTCATATCATGAGCGCGATTATAATGCTGTTCACTTTATGAATACTGTAAACCTTTTAACTTTATTATTAGTTCATCCAAAAAACAATGGGGATTTGGGAGAACTTGTAAAAAAACTTCCTCTTTTTATGAAGAAACTCCCCTTTACTCATCAAGAAAAGATCGAAATTTCTGATTTTGTAAAAAGAATCAGAAACAAAATAGCTCATGGTGCTTTCAAACAATACGAATCTTTGTGTGATCAATTTTCCGACAAATTTATGAAAAATCAAAAATTTGATTATACAGAATTTGATAGAGAAACATGGATAATTTCATATTTGTGCCATATAGTAGATAACTGTCTTGCAAGAGTATTGTGGCTAATGCTTGAGGATAAGGAAACTCTAAAAAAATTGCAATACAACAAAATCGGCATATCTACTTTCAGTTGCCCGTAATGACCGAATTGCAAGATGAATAATACACCCACTGTACACCCGCACATTAAAAAACGCCACAAAAACCACTCGCAAACACACAACCTACCAAGCGTAAAATCTGCCTTTTGGGTGGATTTTACGCTTATTTTGCAAGAAAATCACCCACACGCAGATAGGCGCGAACACCTATGAAAACTCCTAAGGGTTAGTTACAGGTTCGATTCCTGTTGCGGGTGCCATAAAAATAAGGTCTGCCCTTGCGGTAGACCTTATTTTTATGGCATTCCTACGGAACGAACGCGCCCGAAGGCGCGCGGTTCGCATACCGCCGCCGCAGAGCTTTATTGTGGCACTCAGCTCCCGCGGTATCTTGCGTCGTGCGGAGCAATAAGCTTCCCTTCATATTCAAGGAACAGTTTGCACAAATTTACCCCGCACAGCAAATTCCTGTTGCTTTCCTTACTCGACTGCGGCTGATTTCCGACTGCCGGTGCCAAGCACGCTAAAAGGCGTGCTCTTTCTTTACTTTTTATGATTATTTCGTGATAATATCTTTACTTTTTGCCAAAGATATGTTATAATAAGTAAAGAAAACGGAGGTGCGGTATGTATTCATATGATGGCTTAAACAATTTACTCAAAGCAAAAAACATGAGAAAGTCCGAGCTTTCTGCAAAGCTTGGTATTTCTTCTCGCACAATTGCAAAAATCGGAAAAGGTGAAAGAATCGCTGATCATGTTATCCTTCGCTTGTGCGATTTTTTCGGTTGTGAAAAAGAAGATATCGTTACTGAGGTATGCGACAATAAAATATTGCAGGCATTGAGAGAAGAAAAATATGCCAAAATCAGCGGCGGAATTTATCACGAAACGCAGGTGCGCCTTACGTATAATTCCAACCGTATTGAAGGCAGTAAGCTTTCGGAGGACCAGACCCGACTTATATTTGAAACAAACACCATTGGAGGAGAAGGCGCGCTCCCGCTAGACGATATTATCGAAACGGCAAATCACTTCCGCGCTATTGATTATATTATCGACTGTGCCGAAGAACCGCTTACAGAAGATATTATTAAGACATTGCATAAAATCTTAAAGACCGGAACAAAGGACTCTAATTTATCTTGGTTCAACGTAGGGGAATATAAGTCAAGACCAAATGTTGTAGGTGGTCAGGAGACCACACCGCCGTCTAAGGTTCCAAACACAATGAAAAAACTTCTTGCCGAATATTCCGAAAAAGAAGATTTAACTATCGAGGATATAATCGAATTCCATCATAAATTTGAGAAAATTCATCCCTTCCAAGACGGTAACGGCAGAGTTGGACGACTGATAGCGTTCAAGGAATGCTTGCGTTTTAATATTGTTCCGTTTATTATCGAAGATAGCAAAAAGATGTTTTATTACCGTGGGTTAAAGGAATGGAACAGTGAGCAGGGCTTTCTTATCGAAACCTGCCTTGATGGTCAAGACACCTACAAGGCGTTGCTCGGATATTTTGACATACCGTTTAACGATTGAACACATAATTATAATTATCGCAAGGTGGGTTTCCTACTTTGCGAAACCCTCGGAGAGGAGTTGAATTGTCGGAGTGATGGCAATTTGACCCCTCTCCTTATCATGTTCCCTAAAAATATGTTTTTAGGGAATATGTGTCCTCAAATTTATGCAAAATAAGGAAGACTTCCTCTCCACTTTATATTGACAAATTGAGTCAAATATGGTATAATGTACACGCTACACAAACTGCATATTTTTTTCTCTGTTACGGGAAAATACTTTGGTAAAAAGTGTTTTCTCTCTTTTCTCGTACCGTATCAGGGAGAGTTTGTGTAGCAACATTCGAGGGAAACATTTTTTCGGTGCATTCCTTCGGGGGTGCACTTTTTTGATTTTAAGAAACTCACGATTGGCGCGGAGCTTACCAAGCATACAGACACGCACAACGCAAAAAGAAGCCGTTGTTTAATATATCAGGCAAAAAAATTTGAGGGTATTGCAATGACAAAAGCAAATATTGTACCTATAGAAATTACCGCCGGCTCGATGGAACATTTGGGTAGTGACTACTATTATATAAGACACATTTTCAACGCATTAAGAGAACACAAAGAATTGCTTGAGCAACCTGACTATAAACGTCTGTATGACGAGGCCAGAGACTTCCTTTTCAGACACGCAGTTGAGTCTTGTGGTTGGAGTAAAAACAAACGCGAATGGGGATACGGTTGGATTGAATTCCTTGCCGATCTCAATAATTCCCATGATAATAATACTGAAAAATACTCCGCAGAAGCTGTGGATTCTTTTCTTGCAGAAAGAAGAAAAATTTGGAACTCATAAGAGACCTTTTTTAAGCGCGGTCTCTTATTTTTATTGTATAACGAATACATTGTAAAAAGGCTTCGTTATACAATAAAAAACGGGGACGATGTATTTCGCATCGTCTCCGTTTTGACTTTATATTACCAAATGCCGGAAAACCAACGCATCAGCAACGGTTGCACTTGAACTCGGAAGAGCATGCAGCGCCCGGCACTCTGCCGACGGAGGTATTGTCTTCTCTGCGGTTGCGAAGACCTTCAATGGGATTCTCAGCTATCTGATAGCGGTAATCCATGCGGTGGCGGCGTAAATAGGCTTCTATAACCTTGTGCGACGGCGTCATTTCCACAGTAGGCTGAATTATATCCTGGAAGCGGAAGAAATCAGCGTTTGGCGAAAGGTCTTCCACCTTTACGTAGGTATCATCCTTTCCTGTTGTATACTGAACGGTAGTCGCAAGTATATCACGAACATAATTGATGTTCTCATGAAGCGATATAGGCGCAGGGAAATCGGGATTTTTAATAACCTCGCACCAATCCTTCTTCTCATACTTCCGAAGAAGCTCCGCTGCCTTGTGAAGATGGGATATTTCCGTCATAAGGTGCGCTTCCCATAGCTTCTTTATGCATATATCGCTTTCGGTCATATAGCAAGACCAATACAGATAGCACTCGCAATATTCGTGCCAGAGCAGCATTTCAAGCCAAGTAGCATTAGGATCCATAAGAGCTTCGTAATGGGTAACGTGCTCTTCCTCGACGAGCGCAATTTCCTGGTAAAGACGTCTGCCTATATCCGAGAGCGCGAACGGTGTTACGTTCATATAATAGTTCATCGTCTGCTGCTCGGCTGCGGTGATTATCATAGTGTTTAACACCGTCTGAGTATCCGAGTTTTTTGAATCTATATTTTTGCGAACGTTATCCATAGGATAACGGTGATGCGCTATTGTTGGTCTTGCAGGCATTATTTCGGTATATCTTCCCACAAGATATTCAGCGGCAATTCCCTGCTCCATTTCAAGAAGATTTGCATATCTGTAAAGATGGTCAAAATCCTCAAGAAGCGCAAAATCAAGCGCCTTTTTTACGTTACAGTTTCCCTCTCGCTGCGCAAGCTCTGCCGTCAGGTCAACCGCAAGCTGCTCGTAGCCTATCGTATGCTCAAGTATTGATTCGTTCGATGGTTTGAGTAATGACAGCTTGAGCTGTTGTTGCTTTTCGGTTTCACGGGTGAGTGCAAGATCTCGGCGAAGGTCGTTATCGTCTGTGTGACGCGCAAATTGATGCGAAAACCAGTTAGCCTCAAACTCGGTACCGTTCATAAGTATTACACGGGTCTTGGTATATGGGTCTACTTCTCTTTTGTTATATGGCTGCGGATACATCTTTTCCCAGTTTTGTAGGGCTTTTTCAATATTCATCGGGCGTTCATTAAACGGATTCATGGGTACATCTCCTTTTCATTTGTTGTCACATTTATATTATGCACAAAATGTTTTTTTGCATACAAAATATTCAGTATACTTTCCTCGCTCGGTATTGCAAGCAAAAAACGCAACCAAGCTATCTTAGGCTCGGTCGCGTTTTTTTCACATATTCCGTTTTATTTATTCTTTGAGCTTTTAAATTCTACGTTTTCAAAATTCACTCTGTCGCAATAAACTATTTTGGGATAATCGCCGTGTGACTTTTCTTTGCTCTGACCGCCATGATAATCTCTGTCCCCAAAAACGGAGTAATCGATTATTTCGAAGGTGCAGTTTGAAAATCTTATATTTTCAAGGCGGTTTCCTTCTCTTCCCTTAAGCAGAATTCCCGCAGGGCTTACCGCATGAATGTTCGAGAAATAAACATTCTTGATAGTATCTACCTTGACATCGGGATTTGCATCTATATCTATTTTAACAGGCGGACCGTATGCATCCGACATAATGATATTGTTGAATGAAAGATTCTCAATATGAGTAGCTTCCCTTCCGATATCTGACGTATAGGTAAGCTTAGGATTATATTTGAGATGTGGGAGAACAATAGCTATACATACCGAAGTATCGGTCATTACAATATTGGAAAACGTACAGTTCTTTATTACTCCGTCGTTTATCCAGCCAATTCTGATTCCACTGGCGTAGCTTGTAAGATTGCAGTTCGTTACAGAAACCTTTTCGCAAATTTTATTTTCCTTAAGTGAGACATTGTTGGCTCTGACTACTATGCAATCGTCTCCACAGGAAATATCGCAGTTGGAAATTGTAACGTTCCTTGAGCTGTTTACGTGAATACCGTCGTTATTCGGATATTCTACCTCGGCAAAAATCTTAACTTTATCAAAGGTTACAAAGTCGCAGTCGTGTATCCAATAAGACCAACCTGCAGGCTGATTTACCATTGTTATATCTTCAATTTTTACATTTTTACAACCTGTAAAGAATACTACTCTCGGCGGTGTCGGAGCATCTATTCTTTCGTATTTCCAGTTTTTTGAATTTTCAGCAGGCTTAACGAAGCTCTTACCGTTGCAATCAATTGTTCCCATACCTGTGATACAAACGTTTTCACTTTCCTCACAGTATATGTAACAAGCGTTTCTCCACCTCGGAAGAAGAGATGAGTTAACGTGCTTAACGTCTGCTCTTTCGGGATAATCCTCACAGCTAGGAGAGCCTAAAAGAGTTGCTCCCGCAGCAATATGAAGCTCAACGTTAGAACGCATAATAACAGTTCCGAACATATACGTACCGCCTTCGACAAGAACCCTGCCGCCGCCGTCATTATGACATTTGTCAATTGCGCTCTGAATTGCTTTTGTATTAAGAGTCTTTGCGTCTGCTATCGCACCGAAGTCTTTAATATTATAAATCATGGCTAGCTCCTTTTTTGTTTATTACTGACTATATTTTAGCAAAAAAACAACCATGTTACAATACACAATACTATTATTTTTTGCACTATATTGAACTTTTTATAATTTTATGCTACAATATAAAAAAAGCAAAAAGGATTATAAAAAATGATATATAATCTTGATAGATCGGTTAATGCTGTAATGTTTGGCAAGGTTTCTCAATCGGAGGGTTGCTGGCACAGCGGTAAAAGGCTTACAAGCCATCTGATACTCTATCTGACAGAAGGCAAAGTAAGTATGCAAATCGGAAATGAAACATGCAACGCAAAAGCAGGAGACATATTACTTATTCCAAAAGGTGTTTTTTACAAACCATTGGAATCCGATGGATGCCAATATTATTTTTTCCATTTTCAGGCATCCACTCTTCCAGAAACAGAGAAAATCCCCGACAGTGTAGCACTCGCTCCACATATGAATCTTGAAAACGGATTTGCTTACACCTGCACGGGAATCTATGCATCCGGGGTGAAAATAGAAATATACACTGAAAACGTCCACTTTGATATCAAAAAAATTTTTGACAGAGGAGCGGCTCTTCGACCGGACAGAGCTTTTTCCGACAAGCTTTTGCTGGATAACCTTGTCAGAGAGCTTCTTATTCTTTTATCAAACAGAGATGTATCGCATATACGCAACAAGAAATTCCTTGAAATTTTGGATTATATCAATTCAAATTACGCGTCGTGTGTAAAACTCTCTTCCCTTTCCCAAAGATTTTCACTCTCGGAATCGTATATTTCTCGTCTTTTCAATGAAGAATTATCCATGAAGCCATCCGAATATATTAATCGTATAAGGATATCTGCCGCGATTTCTCTGCTGGTTGACACAGATATAACAATATCGGAAATTGCCGAAAAATGCGGATATTCCGGCGTTTATTATTTTTCAAGAATTTTCAAGAAAATGACCGGAGCCTCACCAATGAAAATCAGAAACAGCAAATAGCGCATATAAAAGGATTACTATATCGTAAATATCCTTTATTTTCTAAATTTTATATTGACTTGAAGACTTTTATATGCTAAAATAATATAAAACGAATTCATTCAGGAGGCTCATTATTATGGAAGAACTCAAGAATAATATAGAAGAAAAAGAAACAGCAATAGAATCCGAAGAGGTTTTAGAGGTGGCTTTAGCAGACAATACTGACGAAGAAGCCGGCAATTCTGCAAATGAAGTAAACAATCTGACCGATAATTACACAGAATATGAGCTTTCCGGTCTTACCGACAAGCAAAGAAAACGCAAGCAAATTATAGATAAGTTAACCACGGGACTGCTTATTTTACTTATGGCATCTCCTCTTCTTATCGTTGTATACATATTCCTTTGGTTTATTATCAAAAACCTTTAATTGGGGAATGACCTTACCGCAGAGATGTTTTTTATTCTGCGAAAAAGCTTAAGACTTTCAGTACAAATCCCCTTTTGCATCTTATGGCAAAGGGGATTTTATCTTCTCCTAATATGAGAAGATTGCAAAACTAAAATACATACTTTTTTCAAGGAGGATTTTTTTATGCCGGGACCCGGTGGCGGCGGAGGCCGCGGAGGATTTGGCGGAGGATCGCGCGGAGGCGGATTTGGAGGAGGCTTCGGCGGCGGTCATCGCGGAGGCGGATTCGGAGGACCGCA
>JAZRHO010000070.1:0-2394 GCA_045644805.1 Eubacteriales bacterium
CAAGACGGATAAGGTCGCATTTTGCCTTATTCTCTGCGGTAACGGGATTGAGCTTTACGGGATGAATATCCTTAACCTCGGTAGGCTTAAGAATGATATTAACCTCTGCTCTGCCCTCACTCATAGCCTCAGCCACAGATCTTGCGCACTTGATAAGTCCCTCTCTCGAGAGATCGGAGGTTGAGCCGTAAACCGTTCTCGTGCCAAGGAAAGCACGAATGCCAACACCAGACACGGTGTTATCGGATATTGCATCTATCTGACCGCCAAGGAGGGTTATATTTCCATTTCTGGTAAGCTCCCAATATACCTCGGCAAAGTCAGCGCCGGTAGACATCGCTATGCCAAGTATTTCTTCAACAATTTTAGTATTGCTAAGTGCCATATTTACTTCTCCTTAGAAAAATATAAAAATAAATACCATTATAATTATGATATCACAAAAAAACGAGATAATCAATGATGTTTTCCTTATTTTACAAAATATTAGCAAATATATGCTTTTTACTTAAAAAATACTTGACAAAAGTTCAATAAAGTTGTATAATTTATAAAAATTACTGTTAGGAGATAAGAAAATGGCAGGAAAAGAAGACCTTAGAGTCAGAAGAACAAAAAAAGCGTTGTTTGAGGCTTTCGTTGCGCTCGTGAACGAAAGAACAATTGACGACATTACCATAAATGAGCTTTGTGACAGGGCAGGAATAAGACGCGCTACATTCTATAAGCATTATTCGGATAAATACGATTTCCTTACTGCGTACACGATTTTCCTGCGTGACAGCTTTGACCAAATTATGATAAAGTCGGGCAAGCCCACCCTTACCGTTGATTATTACGTAACCTATGCTAAGCGTATCGTTACCTTTATTAATGAAAATCAGACTGCCGTTGACCATATCATAAACAGCAATATTTGCCCCGCAGTTCTCTTCACTATCGTAGAGCAGAACTACAAGGACACCTGCGAAAGACTTAATGTCAGCGTTGCCTCGGGTATGAAGCTCAGCGCATCGGTTGAGGTAACCGCAAGTATTTGTGCCGGCGGTGTTGCCACCACCATTTACCATTGGCTTAAGGATGGCAAAAAGACCAGTGCTGAGGAATTGGCTGAGCAGATTGGTGCCGTTGTCTCTTCGGCTATCGAGTACTAATATTATTAAAAATGACTGATTTTTGAACTGAACCCGTAAAAACGGACATTGAAATAAAAAACCTCTTGTAGTAGAATAGAGATATCTACTGCAGGAGGTTTTTTGTATGGGTAATAGAAAAGGAACGAAAGCATATCCAGAGAGTTTCAAAGCTTTAGTAATAGAAGCACATCAAAAGGGAGAAAGTTATGAAAGCATAGCTCGCAAGTTCAAAATAAGCACCTATTCTGTAAAATCGTGGTGTGGAAGCAGACCAGAAGTAAACAGGCGTCAAATGATGCCACTAAAACGAGGGCGTCCAACAAACAAGCCGGAGGATTTAGAGAAGAAAGTTAAACGACTTGAAATGGAAAACGAGCTTCTGCGAAATTTTCTTCAAGAATTGGAAAGGAAGTGAGAGCAAGCATAAAATACAGAGTAATTCATCGTTTTAAGAACAAATACAGTGTGCGAGATATGTGCAGCTTCTTCGGTGTATCTCGAAGTGGTTACTATGCTTGGATGAAGAAAGCAGATAAAGAAGATCCGGACAAGCAGATAGGTGAACTAATAAGAGAATGCCAAAAGAAAACACGGCAAACATACGGATACCGCCGTGTTCAGATATGGTTATTGCGTGAATTCGGACTTGTAATGAACCATAAAGCCGTACTACGTGTAATGAATAAGTACAATTTGCTCTCTAAATCTCGAAGGAAACGCAAATGGGTACAAAACTCAAATAGTATACATAAATACACTAATTTGTTTGAACGGGACTTTTATGCCGAACGTCCTAATCTGAAATGGTGCACAGACATTTCTTACATACCAACAAAAGAGGGTTTTGTATATCTCTCGGTAATTAAAGATTTGTACGACAATTTCATCGTTGCATACAAGGTAGGGACCGAAAATAATAACAACCTTGTTTATGAAACGGTTAAATCGGCAAAAAGAGAGGTCACCGCAGAGTTGCAGCTCCACAGTGACCAAGGCTTTCAATACACTTCAGACGGGTATTTTAAGCTAACAAAATCTTACCACATAACGCCGTCAATGTCAAGTCCGGGAAGCCCACTTGACAATGCTTGTGCTGAAAATTTCTTTAGCACACTTAAATCCGAATGGCTTCATCGGTATACGCCGGCGACCAAGGAGGAGGCGCGCCTCCTCCTTGGTGAATACATTCATTTCTACAATTACGAACGTATTCAACTAAAAACAAAACTGACACCGTATGAGAAACGATGTCAGTTTC
>JAZRHO010000071.1:0-19494 GCA_045644805.1 Eubacteriales bacterium
GCTTTAACGATCTTCATATGCTTTTCGGAACCGCATGTGCTCTGGCAGAGCTTCAGTCCGCTCTTCCGGGAGTGATAAACACAGAAAAACCGCTAAGACTTGTGCTTGACAGAAGACCTTTTATATAATTTGTGAGGTAAAAGATATGAATATGGATTATCTACGTTACGAAGATTTTGGTGCTAAGGGCGACGGAAAAAACGATGACCTGCAAGCTATCATTGCTTGCCATGAAGAAGCGAACAGACTAGGTCTTCCCGTTAAGGCAAACGATGATGCCACATACTATATAGGTCCGTCGGCAAAGTGTGCTTATATAAAAACCGACGTTGATTTTGGAAAAGCAAAAATAGTTATAGATGACAGAAACGTCGAAGAGATTACATCATATATCTTTACGGTTGCTTCGGATTACGAGTGTTTCACGCCCGATATAAAAAACCTCTCAAAAGGACAAACTCACATTGATCTCCCTCATGAAGGTAATATTTACGTAAGAGTTTTTGATGACAATAAAAAGATCTTTATCAGAAAAGGTCTTAATATGAACAACGGTACGGCAACGTCGGACTGCTTTATAATAGATGAAAAAGGCAATATTTCTCCTTCCGTAGACTGGGATTACCCCACCATCACACGCGCGTTTGCCAGAAGGACAGACGATAAGCCCATTACGATAAAAGGCGGTATCTTTACTACTATTGCAAACCAAGCAGCATCCTTCTATACATATTACAAAAGAGGCTTCTGCATTAATCGCTCACACGTAACTGTTACAGACGTTGAGCATTACGTCACAGGTGAACTCGATCACGGAGCACCATATCACGGTTTCTACTACGTTAAGGACTGCATAGACGTAACTATCAAAAACGCCATACTCACCCCGCGCTTCATTTACTATACCGCAAGTAAAATTGAAGGAAGGGACGTTCCCATGGGTTCGTATGACTTAAGCTTCCACGCAAGTATTGACGTTCGTTGCATAAACATCAAGCATTCTATTGATTTTCTGGACACAAAATATTGGGGTATTTATACTTCCAATTTCTGCAAAAATCTCCTGATAGAAGATTGCACTCTTTCAAGATTTGATGCACACCAAGGCGTTACCAATGCCACTATCCGCCGTTGCCAAATAGGACACCAGCAAATAAAGCTTATAGGCTTCGGAGAGGCATTGATCGAAGACACGATGCTCCACGGAAGCGGTACCTTTATTGAACTTAGAGGAGATTACGGCTCAATATGGGACGGAAATCTTACAATACGCAACTGCTCATGGATTCCGAGCAATCCCGATTGCTCATTGATTAACGGCTGGAACTCAGGCGATCACGATTACGGATACGATTGCTATATGCCTCACAGAATAGAAATCGACGGATTCAAAGTTCTTAACGGAAAGCATAAGGACGCACCGAACGTTTTGGTAAATATTCTGGGGGTTTATGATAAAGAATATTTTTCTGGAAAGCCTTATCCGTATTATCCAACCGAAGAGCTTATCGTAAAAAACTTTGAGGTTGAAGCGGGAGACGGTTACGGCATATCCAAGAACATGGAGCTATACAAAAATCTAACTGTAAAAAAGCAGTAAAGGTTTATATAAACTAAAAAGGTAAATATTTATGGACACAAACTACTTATGTTATGAAGACTTCGGCGCAAAAGGCGACGGAAAAACAGATGACTTCGAGGCTATAATTGCCTGCCACGAAGAAGCTAACCGCACAGGTGCATATGTAAAAACGAGGGATGAGGCAACTTATTACATAGGAGGAAAAGCGCTTAGCGCAATCATAAAAACTGACGTTGATTTCGGAACGTCTAAATTCATTATAGACGATACGAATCTTGAAAACAAGGATGTAAACATCTTTATTGTTTCTTCAGATTTCAACAGTTATAATATCAGTATTCCCTCACTCTCGAAGAATCAAAAAAGAATCGACATACCTCACGAAGGCGAAAATCTTTACGTCAGAGTTTTTAATGACAATCATAAGATATTCATCAGAGAAGGTCTTAATATGAATTCAGGTGCTCCAACTAGTGATTGCTTCGCAGTTGATGCAAATGGAAATATTTCACCTTCAATTAACTGGGATTACACCGAGGTAACACGCGCATATGCAAAATGCACTGATGATAAGCCTATCACCATAAAAGGCGGTATTTTTACAACAATCGCCAATCAAGCGCAGTCATTCTATAATTATCACAGGCGAGGCATTTCGATTCAACGCTCACACGTTACAATCGATAATATTACCCATTATATTACCGGTGAATGCGAGCACGGAGCTCCTTACGGAGGTTTTATACGCACGAATGAAGTAGTAGATGTAACGCTAAAGAATTCACTTCTCACTCCGCATTTCACTTACCAGACCGCAAGTAAAATCCCCGGAAAATCTGTTTCTATGGGTTCCTACGATATTAACTTTTCGGCAAGCATCGATATAAAATGTCTGAACGTTACCCAGACGATAGACATTATGGATAAAAGATATTGGGGCATTTATACCTCTAATTTCTGCAAAAATCTTTATCTTGAAAATTGTACTCTTTCAAGGTTTGATGCACATCAAGGCGTTACAAATGTTACCATTAAGGGCTGCAAGCTTGGGCATCAATGCCTGAATCTTATCGGATTTGGAGAAGCTGTTATTGAGGATACTTATGCTTTCGGCAAATCTTTTGTCGCACTTCGACCTGATTACGGTTCAATCTGGGACGGGAATATTACAATTAAGAGATGCAAATGGCAGCCCGCAAGCGATAAGATTGACGTTATTCTCTCATCTTGCCACGGTAATCACAACTTTGGATATCCATGCACAATGCCTCACAATATAGTCATAGACGGTCTTGAAATTCTCGACGGAAATTTTGAAGACGTGAATATATACATTCTTCCGAATTACGACAAAGAATTTTCCAAAGATAAGCCCTTCCCTTACGGCACTCCCGATAAGCTCTCCATAAAAAACATCGTCACCGAGAGCGGACGCAACTATAATATTTATCGCGACCCGTCTCTATATGAAGGATTAACTGTGGAAGAAAATTAAATAAACAAGTCCGAGCGTCTTACTCTTAAAGAGTTGAAGTTCGGACTTGTTTATTAGTTAGTTATAAGGGAGTCATAGGTTCGAATTATTCCTACAAAAAATGCGAGTGCCCTTATGGACACTCACATTGGTCGGAATGACAGGATTCGAACCTGCGACATCCTGCTCCCAAAGCAGGCGCGCTACCAACTGCGCTACATCCCGAAGTTTATTAACGTACTAGATTATTGACCGTTTATACGTTCACGGACATCAATTCCTTAATATTATACTAAAGAACTATAAAAATGTCAAGAGCAAACAGGAAAAATAAAACAATATTTATGGCAGTGGATTATTTTATATATTTCTTTACCACGCTTGACTTTTGTTCTCCTTATTGCTATAATAAAAGTATGTAAAATAAATTTTTGGGAGGCTTTACATGAATTTATTAGGTAAGGGTAATAACCCTAATTTTTGGAGCGAAACAGTAAGAAACAAAGATTGCTTTAAATCATTTCGTGATTATCAGTTTAAGCAATGGGATAATCTTTGCATCAAAGATGATGAAAAAGCTTTAAAATATACCGAATTTCGTATGTTTGGAATTAATGGTAACCGAGCTATTTTTGAAAGGTCATATTTTGACAGAAGAATAAAGCTGGAAACCGCTGTTATACTATCCCTTATTTATCCTGAAGAGCAAAAGTATCTTGATTTTGCTATGGATATGATATTCGATGTATGCAATGAATATACTTGGGCTATACCTGCGCATATTCCCAATATTTTGACAGAAATAAACAGAACGCATCTAGATCTATTCGCTTGCGAGACCTCGTTTATGCTGGCGGAGGTATATACTCTTCTTGGAGACAGACTTGATCCGCTTATTCGCAAATTAATAACAGCTGAATTAGATAAAAGGGTTATTCAGCCATTTTTGAGCGGTACTAGATATAATTGGTATGAGCTCAGAGAAAACTGGGCCGCCGTTTGCGGAAGCTCGGTAGGCTGTATGCTGATGCTCATGCGTCCGGATATTTTTGCTTCTGAAAAACCAAGACTTGACAAAATTATGGATAATTATCTTTCGGGATTCAAGGATGACGGCTTCTGTGCAGAAGGCCTCCATTACTGGCATTACGGATTTGGCTTCTTCTGTACCTATGCAGATATGCTACGCACTTTCACCGGTGGAAAAGAAAACTACTTCGAGCGCGATAAGGTGCATAAAGTTGCAACATTTATACAAAAAATGTTTATATCTGAAAATGTCGGCGTTTCATTTACAGATTCACCGTCTAAGCTTGAATATCATATCGGTCTTTTGCACTTCCTTCATGGTGAATACGATGATGTTAAAGTATACTCTCCTAATTATTCGTACATCAATGACAGGTGCGGAAGATTCTGCCTTCTGGTACGCGCTGCAACGTGGTTCGACGAAGACACTTATAATAATCCCGAAGAAGATTCAGCCAGCTCCGAATATTACGCTGCCGGTACTCAGTGGCTCATAAAGAGAACAAAATCATACGGCTTTGCCGGTAAGGCAGGACATAACCGTGAATTCCATAACCATAACGATATAGGATCATTTATCATAGCAAAAAACGGCAAACATCTTCTTACCGATATGGGCGCAGGTGTATACTCCGATCAGTATTTCAAACCTGCAACAAGATATGGAATGATAGAATGCTCCTCCCTTGGACATTCTACTCCTCATTTCGGAGATCTTTGTCAAAAATACGGCAGTGAATATGCAGCAAGTGACGTGAAATTTGAAAACGGTATCTTCTCCTTCGAAATGGCAGGTGCTTATGGCGATGAAACAGTAAAGAGCATCAAGAGAGCATTTTCATTTACAGAAAGCACTATTACTCTTACAGACGAATTCGAATATACCGGAAACGAGAAGATAAGTGAAAGATTTGTTACCAGAATTAAACCCGAATTACTAGACGGTAAGGTATTATGCGAGACTCTTACGATAAATTACGGAGACGATATATCTTCGGTAAGCGTTACTGAAACTTTAAACTCACACAAAGCAACTGTTTACCTTATAGATTTTGTTCTCCGCGATGATTGCAAAAAAGCGACATTTACTTTTGAATAAAAGGAAGTATACATATGAGTCTGCTAGGTAAAGGCAATGATCCAAAATTTTGGTCTGAAACTGTAAGAAATAAAGATTGCTACAAAGCATACCGCGATTTCCAGTTTAAGCAATGGAATAATTTATGCACGGAAACGTCGGAAAAAGCATTTAAGTATACCGAGTTCCGTATGTTTGCAATAGACGGAAACAGAACCGTTTTCCAAGGTCCCTATTACCGACGCAGGGTTAAGCTCGAAACTGCTGTTATTTTGTCTCTTATATACCCTGAAGAACAGAAATATCTTGATTATGCGATGGATATGATCTTCGCTGTATGTAATGAATACTGCTGGGCTATACCTGCACATATTCCAAATCTTTTGAAAGTGAACAACAGAACACATATCGACCTTTTTGCATGCGAAACCGCATTTATGCTCTCTGAGGTTTATACCCTTTTAGGCGATAGACTTGATCCTCTTATTCGAGACAGAATAAGAGTTGAAATAGATAAGAGAGTTATCAATTCGTTCTTAAAGCACAATACATGGGGATGGGAGAACAAATGTACAAACAATTGGGCGGCAGTTTGCGGCGGTTCTATGGGATGTACTATAATGCTTATGCGCCCTGAACTTTTCGAATCTTTAAAGCCGAGATTTGATGCAATTATGGAAAGCTACCTTTCCGGCTTCAAGGATGACGGTTTCTGCACAGAAGGCACTCATTACTGGCATTACGGCTTCGGCTTCTTCTGCACCTACGCAGATATGCTTCGTAAGTTTACAGACGGCAAGGAAAACTATTTTGAGCGCAAAAAGGTGCATGAGATTGCAACGTTTATACAAAAAATGTTCCTCTCAGAAAAGAAAAGCGTTTCGTTTGCCGATGCCGGTCATACGCTTGAATATCATATTGGTATGGTACACTTCCTCCGCGGTGAATACGACGATGTTAAGGTATATTCTCCGGAATACTCATACATAAACGATGACTGCGGAAGATTCTGCTGGCTTGTACGCGCGGCTACCTGGCTTGACGAGGATCTTTACAACAATCCCGTTGCAGATGATGTTGACGCTGAATATTACGGTGCCGATTCTCAGTGGTTGATCAAGAGAACATCATCTTACGGATTTGCGGCTAAAGCCGGGCACAACAACGAACATCATAACCATAACGATGTAGGCTCATTCATTATAGCTAAAAATGGCAAGCATATCCTCACAGACCCCGGAGTAGGAAATTACACCAAGCAATACTTCAGAGCTGAAACACGATATGCTATGATAGAATGCTCTTCTCTCGGTCACTCCACCCCGCATTTCGGTGAGCTTTGTCAAAAATACGGCAGTGAATATAAGGCGGATGATGTGAAGTATGAAAACGGCATCTTCTCCTTCGAAATGGCAGGAGCTTACGGTGACGAGTCCGTAAAGAGCATAAAACGCGCATTTTCATTTACGGACAGCACTGTCACACTTGCCGATGAATTTGACTATACAGGGGATGAGAAGATAAGCGAAAGGATCATCAGTATAGTTAAACCCGAATTATCGGACGGCAAGGTCCTTTGCGACGGTCTTTCGATAAATTACGGTGACGATATATCATCTGTCAGTGTTACTGAGACTGTTACCTCGAAAAATATAAGGATTTATCTCATTGATTTTATCCTTCGCGACGGCAGCAATAAAGCGGTCTTCACTTTTGAATGAAGGGAGCTGTACACATGAATTTACTTGGAAAAGCAACAGACCCAAAATTCTGGTCTGAAACAGTAAGAAATAACGAATGTTATAGCGCATATCTCAAAGAGAGACACGCAGAGTGGGACAAATACAGTAATATTCCTACGGTTGAGCTTTCGTACAGCAAGTTTAAGCTCTTCTTTACAACAGGAGACAGAACTGTATATCAAAAGGATTATTATCATCGCCGCTTGCTTCTCGGAAACAGTGCAATATTAGCTCTCATATATCCCGAAGAGCAAAAATATATCGACGCTCTTCAGGACGTTATATTTGCTATATGTGATGAATATACCTGGTGCCTTCCCGCGCATCATCCGAATCTTGATGTTAACAATAATGTATTTATAGATCTCTTTGCGGCAGAAACCGGCTTTGCTCTCGCCGAGATATATACAATGCTCGGAGACAGACTTGATCCCGTAATTCGCGAAAGAATAAAGGCGGAAATAAACTTCAGAATAGTAAACTCTTTTATAAATAAAAAAGACCATTGGTGGGAAGTCAGATGCACAAACAACTGGGCGGCAGTTTGCGGAGGCTCGGTTGCTTGTACTGTAATGCTTATGCGTCCGGAACTTTTTGAATCCTTGAAACCTAGATTTGACGCTATTATAGAGCGTTATCTTTCGGGTATTTACGATGACGGATACTGCCTTGAGGGCACGGGCTACTGGCATTACGGCTTTGGATACTTCCTTTTCTATGCTGATATGGTTAAGGAGTTCACAAGCGGCGAGGTTGATTATTTTGTTAGACCTAAAGTACACGCAATTGCTACCTTCCTGCAAAAAATGTTCCTTACCGGAAATGCGAGCGTTTCATTTGCCGACGGAGGTACTTCTCTCAAGTATAACATTGCTGCAACTCATTACGTTAAGAAATTATATCCTGATGATGTAAAGGTATACGACCCAAAATACGCGTACTATAACGATTCTTGCTGCAGAATGGCTCAACTGATACGCTCGGCAACATGGCTTGATGAAGAAACCTTTAAAAACCCTGCAGATGATACGGTTGCGTCAGAATATTATGCGCCAAACGCGATGTGGCTGACAAAAAGAACTGCTTCGTACGGCTTTGCGGCAAAAGCTGGTAATAATAACGAACATCACAATCATAACGATGTCGGCACGTTTATATTCGCAAAAAACGGAAAGCAGCTTATCACCGATATAGGTTCGGGCCTTTATACACGTCAGTATTTCAGAGCCGAAACAAGATACGGTATACTTGAATGCTCTTCTCTCGGGCACTCGGTTCCCTATTTTGACGGCAATGTCGCGCAAAAGGTCGGTGCTGAGTACAAGGCGTGCGACGTAAAATATGAAAATGGACACCTCTCCTTTGATATGGCGGGTGCTTACGGAGACGAAAGAGTGCGCCATGTAAACCGTTCATTTGAGCTTTTCGAGGATGAAGTCAAAATGCACGATTCTTTCGTATGCGACTGCGATATAACCGAAAGATTTATCTCTCTTATCGAGCCAAAGATAGATAAAGGTATTATAAATATTGAGTCTTGCGCTATTACTTATGATCCGTCGCTCACTCCCGAAGTGAAAGAAGGCGAAGGTACAAAGAGCCAAAACAAAAAAGTATACTTTATCGATTTCAAATTACCTAAAGGAACAAGTGAATTTGGAATAACCATAAAATAAACCAAATAAAAAAAGACTTGAAGCTCATACGAATTTCAAGTCTTTTTTATTTAGTAATCCATACATGAATAAATTATGTTTCTGAGTCTTGGAATAACATTTGCGTGATGAGTACCTATATGCTCTGCATGGAATATGGAAATTCCTGATTCAGGACAAGATGATATGTATGAAAGCTTTGCGCCGTCCCAACCAAACTCACCTATTGGCATAAGATTTCCTACTGTCTCCGGATGAATATTCGTTCTTACACCGTATCCGTATCCATAACCCTTTATGTGATGAAAGTTATTATTGAGTGACTTATACTGAACATCGTCGAGTATATTAGAACGCATAAGATTTACTCCATAGGATGAAAGTATTCTGTTTCCGCTCTTTCCTAAGCCCATGTGAGTTAATGCGTCGGCAAGAAGTATCTGATCATCTACAGAAGATATAAGACCTGCTCCGCCACTGTCGTATTCCGAGCCGAAAACGAATTGATTTTGAGTCTTAGGAATCTCGCAGGCGCTTTTACTTACTTCATCATATCTATACTGAGTTGCAAGCTTTTCAAGCTTCGTATCCGTTAATCCAAATGATGTATTTTTCATACCAAGAGGCTCGAAAATGTTTTTTCTCATATAATCGGAAAGCTTCATTCCCGAAACAAGCTCAATAATGCCCCCTATAACGTCAAGAGAAAGACCGTACGCATAATCCGTTCCCGGCTCGAAGCAAAGTGGATCTTCCGCAAACGTGCGAACGATATCAAGAGTAGGGCATCTTCCCGCAGTTCTTTCGCTTACACGTTTAATTCCCTCACGGCTGAGATTATAATCAAGCCCAGATGTCATAGAAAGCAAATGTTTGACAGTCATAACATTATTTGCGGATTTTATATCCTCTGTTCCGTCGGGATTTTTAACTTTTACGGTAAGATTTTTGTATTCCGGGAAATATGCGCTTACAGGATCGGTTATCATAATCTCTCCTCGCTCGATAAGCTGAGTCGCGGCAACGCAGGTAGAGACCTTTGTTACGGAATACATATGATATAGAGCATCAGGACGCACAGGAGTTTTAAGTTCTAAATTATCATATCCGCTTTGATAACGAAAAACCTCTTCATGCCCTTTATATACAACGGTATCCGAGCCGGGTATTGAGAGCGTCGGCAAGTAATTATCAAGAAAATTCTTTAATGGTTCAAAGTTCATTATTAAGCTCCTTATCATATTAATTTTTTAGTTCTATTATTGTAACTCCGGCATCTCCATCGCCATATTCAGCATGACGGTACGTTTTTATACGTTTGTCAGCCTTGAAATATTTCCACAATGCCGCACGAAGCGCACCCGTTCCCTTACCGTGTATAATTCTGACAGACGGAACGTTTGCAAGTATCGCATCATCAAGATATTTATCTACCACAAACCAAGCATCATCGCCTATCATTCCTCTTACATCTGCTTCGATACGGAACTCGGAAACGATAGATTTCTTTATTTTACCCTCGGATGGGGGAATATTTTGCTTCTTTGGTTTGAATTTTGAATTGCCTTCTATAAGGCGAAGCTTATCCTCTGTCACCTTAGTACGAAGTATGCCAGAGCTGACGGCTATAAGACCTTTTTTATCGGCAAGCGCTGTAACAACGCCCTCTGCTCCAACAGTAACAAGATATACCTTATCTCCAACTTTAAGAGGCCTTGGAAGCTTATAATCCTCATCAAGCGAGACCTCTTTGACGCTTATAGCTGAATACATATCCTCACACTCGCGAAGACTTTCTCTTACCTTTTCACGCGCTTCAAGCATGAGCTTATCGCGCAAAGCTTTATCCTCGGCTTTCTTGACTTCTTCAAGCTGCCTGAAAATAAATTCACTTGATGCTCTTGCACTGTCTAAAATCTGCCTTGCTTTAAGTAAGTTTTTTTGAGTTTCATCTTCGCTCTTGGCAATTTTCTTTTTCAAATCCTCTTCAGACTTTTGCTTGAATATCTCATATTCACGGCGAAGCTTTTCAGCCTCCTCCCTTGCCTCTTCCATCTTCATTCTATCTGCGTCAAGCCGCTCGATAACGTTTTCAAATCTTTTATTATCGCCGCGGACAAGCTCTCCTGCGCGAGAAATAACGTCATCGGAAAGTCCAAGCTTTTCGGAAATTGCAAACGCATTTGATTTTCCGGGAGTACCGACAACAAGCTTATAAGTAGGACGGAGAGTTTCTATATTAAATTCACATGACGCATTCTGCACTCTTGGAGTATCGAGGGCATATGCCTTAAGCTCGGCATAATGGGTAGTCGCAAGACAAAGCGCACCGAGGGATTGGGTTTTCTCAAGAATGGCGATAGCCAGCGCCGCACCCTCTATCGGGTCGGTTCCCGATCCAAGCTCATCAAAAAGCACCATTGTATTCGGGCCTATAACGTCAAGAATACTTACTACATTAACCATGTGAGACGAAAAGGTTGAAAGAGATGCCTCTATGCTCTGCTCGTCTCCTATATCCACAAGCACTCCGTCGAAAACGCCTATTTCCGAATTTTCAAGGGCGGGAATCTGAAGTCCTGCGCCTGCCATAAGCGTCAGAAGTCCAACTGTTTTCAGTGTAACAGTTTTACCTCCTGTATTAGGACCTGTGATTACCAGTGTGTCGTATCCGTCTCCAACCGCAACATCAATCGGAACAACCTTATCTTTATCAAGAAGAGGATGGCGCGCACGCTTAAGGTTCACAAGACGCTGCTTGGTTATAGAAGGCTTTTCCGCTTTCATTGAAATTGCGAGTGAGGCACACGCAAATATAAATGCAATTTCAGTAATGTTATGATAATTGAGCGTAATAAGAGTTGATGCCTCAGCGCAATCTGCTGAAAGAGAAGCAAGTATTCGCTCTATTTCATGCTTTTCCTTAGCGGAAAGACTTTTAAGCTCATTATTGGCATCAACAACCGCCATAGGCTCAACGAATATAGTAGCTCCGGTAGAAGAGGTATCATGTACGAGTCCCTTCAGCTCATTACGGTATTCTGCTTTAACAGGAACAACGTATCTGCCATTACGCATTGTTACGATATTTTCCTGTAAATATTTAAGCTTATTTCCGCCGATGTAGCTTTGCAGGGTATCTTTTATTTTATTGTTTGCCTGACGGATTTTTCTTCTGATATCGGCAAGCTCGGCACTTGCTTCGTCAGCAATCATATCCTCGGAAATGATTGATTTTTTTATTTTGTCTTCCAGTGTTCTTGATACAAGAATTCTCTCAAAAAGCTCATCAAGCGTAGTATCAAAGAGCTTATCTGTATTTATATAGTCACGAAGCATTCTGGCGCTGTATAAAAGAGAGGCTATATCAAGAAGCTCCTTTGGAGACAGCGTTGCGCCTTTATATGCTCTGTCGGCAGACGGCACGACGCTTTCAGGTGCACTGAACGTCGGATAGCCCTTTGCGTTTATAAGCCTTTTTGCATCATCTGTCCGGCTCTGACGCATAACTATCAATTCGAAATCATCTGTTGGTGTCAGTGCTTTGGCTTTTGCGGCTGAGCCTGCGGTCGGAGCAAGGCTTGCCAAAATATCTGTTATTTTATCGAATTCAAGTACAGACAATGTTTTTGCGGTAAAATGCATCAACGTTTAACCTCTTTATAAAATTCAAGTGATTTGAATGAACGTTCGAGCTGGTTTACAAGGTATTCCTCGGTTGCTTTGCATAAAATATCCATATCTTCATCAGTAATATTAAAAGCAAAAATGCGCTCAAGAGGACAATGAATGAGATAGCCGAGTGCGATTTTAGCGCCTTCGGACAATATAGTGACAATCTTGCGCTCGCCGTCATCCGGCAGATTTGTATGCTCGCGGGTTGATTTTTCGTGGCATGCATAGCACGTAATATGCCCTCCCATTATATCAAAGAAGAAGTCCCCTGATGAGGTTGCACATTCAGAGCAATAAAGGACATCGGGCATAAATCCTACAATAGATACAGCTCTTATTTCAAAGGCTGATTTTATTTTTTTCAAAGGATATTTTTTTTCAGATATCGCATAAAGCGAGTTAAGAGCCAATCTCAACAAGTCTTCTTCCGTCTCCGCCGTTGTAATATCCGAAAGCACCTCTACAATATATCCTGCAAGGCTCAGTGACTCAATAGAATCTCTGAGACCGTAAAAGCTTTCTATCAGATTTGCTTCGCGTACCCAGAGCTTGTCTCCTTTTTTGAAAAGTATCATTGAGGAATAACAAAACTGCTGAGTAGCATACATATTTTTATTTTTCAGTGAACGTGCTCCCTTGACAAGAGCGCTGACGGTACCCATTTCCTTGGTAAAAACGGTTATGAGTCTGTCCGCCTCCCCAAGATTTACACTTCGCAGAATGAGTCCTGTCACTTCGGTCAGCATAATTATTCCTCTGTATATCCGAGATTTGCTATATTAAACTGACTCTCACGCCAATTTTCTTTTACTCGCACGTAAAGATCAAGGAACACCTTTGTATCAAGAAGATTTTCTATATCCTCACGAGCATAAGTTCCTATACGCTTAATAGTTGCTCCGTTTTTTCCGATTATAATTCCTTTGTGCGTTGCTTTTTCACAATATATCTCAGCGCGAATAGATACAGTACCGCGCTTTTCCTTCCACTCCTCGATTACAACAGCTGTACCGTGGGGTATTTCCTCATCAAGAGTTCTGAGAAGCTTTTCACGGATTATCTCCGCTACCATCTGACGTTCGGGCTGGTCGGTAACTATTTCATCCGAGAAAAACCAATTACTTTCGCTTAAATAGCGACGGCATTCATCAACGACAATATCGACGCCCTTTCCGTTTTTTGCGGATATTGGAATAACGCTGTCAAAATCAAAAGCATCGGAATACGCTTTTATAGTTTTTGCGACGTTTTCCGGGCGAACGGTATCAAGCTTATTGATAACAAGAATAGCACCAACACCCTTAGATTTGATTCCTCTTATGATATCGGCTTCAATATCGCCTACCTCCTCGCGCGCCTCAACTACAAGAACTACCCCATCGACTCCGCCTATGGTGTCATTAGTTGTCTTCACCATAAAGTCTCCGAGCTTCGTTCTTGGTCTATGAAGACCGGGAGTATCGAGAAATACAAATTGCTCCTCTCCGACGGTATGTATACCTGTTATCCTATTGCGTGTTGTCTGCGGTTTTTTTGAAACTATTGCAACCTTTTCTCCGATTATAGAGTTAAGAAGTGTTGATTTTCCTACGTTCGGACGTCCGACTATTGCTATAAATCCTGTCTTTGTCATTTTTTATCCTCAAAGTTCCATAGAATTTACTATTTCTTTTTGTATTTTACACTGAATCTTATCCTCTTCCTCGCTTCTCTCGTGATCGTAACCAAGAAGGTGAAGAGTTGAATGAACGGTAAGGAACGCAAGCTCACGAAGAAAACTGTTTCCAAGCTCCATGGCTTGCTCCTTCGCTCGGGGCACGGAAATTACTATATCGCCTAAGGCGGCCCCCATCATACATTCGCCATCATCAAAATTACCATCTTCATAAAGAGGAAACGAAAGCACGTCGGTCGGTCGGTCTATTCCTCTGTAACGCTTGTTCAGTTCATGTATATATTCTTCAGAACAAAGCGTTACGGAAACCTCGGCGGGATATTTGAAATTTTCATATGAAAGAGTAAGAAGCACAGCTTCGCGAATGACGCTTTTAAGATCATATCCTATTTCATCAAAATGCTCTGTTGCGCTGAAATGTATAAAAAGTTCTCTTCTTTTCACTTTAAAAATCCTTTTATTTTTCAATTTTCTTCATCAGCTTTGGCCTTTACTCGATATTTTTTTGCAAGCTGATTTTTCTCATATTTTTCATAAGCTCCGATTATCTTACGTACGAGGTGATGGCGAACAACATCTCTGTCACTGAACTTAAATATAGAGATTCCCTCTATTCCGTCAAGCACGTTTGTTGCAATCGAAAGTCCGCTTTTTTTACCGAACGGAAGATCCGTTTGCGAAAGGTCGCCCGTTACCACTGCCTTGGAATTATATCCAAGTCTTGTTAAAAACATCTTCATCTGCTCGGGAGTAGTATTCTGAGCCTCATCAAGAATAATAAATGAATCATCGAGTGTCCTTCCCCGCATATAAGCAAGGGGAGCGATTTCAATAGTTCCGCGTTCAATATATTTTTGATAATTTTCCGCTCCAAGCATCTCAAACAAAGCATCGTAAAGCGGCCTTAAATAAGGGTCTATTTTACTTTGAAGATCACCGGGTAAAAATCCGAGACGCTCACCTGCTTCAACTGCCGGGCGGGTAAGTATAATACGGCTGACGGATTTATCTCTGAGCGCTTCTACCGCCATAGCAACCGCGAGAAACGTTTTTCCAGTGCCTGCTGGTCCTATACCAAGCACGACTGTGTTATTTTTAATTGCGTCTATATATTTCTTCTGTCCTATCGTTTTAGCCTTAATCGGCTTTCCGCGGTTAGTTACGCAAATAACGTTGCCCGTGTAACTTTCACCCTCTGTATAAACACCGTCGCGTATAATTCCGATTACGTATTCCACGCTTTCCTGACTGATGGTCTCACCGTCGCCTATCATTCTTTTAAGATATTCGAGAGTAGATACGGCTTTTTCCACGTTATCGGCTTCGCCGACGACAACAATAGCATCACCTGTCGCAAGATCTGAATTTTTATTTGAAATCCGTACATCAAATGATTTTTCGATAAGTCTTGCATTGATATCAAAAGCTCCGAAAAGAGCCATTGTAGCCTCATTCGACTTGGTCATTACTATTTTTTCCGCCATATTCTCTCCTCTTATCAGTTAAAATAACGTTCTTCACCAACGTCTCTCAGTACAGTTACGGATGAGCTCATTTTGTATCCATCATCTGTAAATTCACCGTACGTGCTCATTCGCAAAAGCTGCGCATCGCACAATTTCAAATGCCTCACCTTTGACAGACGGTATGCTGCAACCGATGTGAGTTCTTTATCCGTTCTTGTAATATGCTTGGTACTCACAGGCTGATTATATATGCGCACTATTTTTATCGGCAAGCGGTTTCCGAACAGGACACACACCTTTACGTCTTCTATTATAGCACAATCAATATCGCTTTTTCCATATCTTTTAAAAATATTTACGGAAAAATTGAAAAAATTTATATATGCTTCGCTCAGCACTTCGTTTTCATAAAAAATCACATCTTCGTCCCTAGATACCTCTACCGAAATATCTTCGCTTACTCTGCCGAGCACCTCGCCCTCTGCACGCACAAAGCCACCTCCGAGCTCGGAAGGAATAATTCCCGATATTAAAAGTTGTCCTTTTTTTACGGTATCTCCCGCTCTTACAACAGCGATTCCGCTTTTTACCGTTATTTCTTCAATTACGCAATCGTACGATGCTATAATATTGGAATACCCTTTTATGTCATCCGGATTATCATAGATATTCTTTTCTTTTATGGTAACGTAAGCTACATTTCCGCGCCTGTTTATATTTACCCAACCGATATCATCTGAATTTTCAAGTAAAGCGCGTTCCGCTTCACTTCGCGAAAGCGCACTCCAGCTTCTTCCTATATATATACCGGCTTCGCAAAGCTCCTCCTCCACCAACGAATCAGCTAGTCTTTCATTGCCTTCAATACGTACATCCCATATAAAATTTGATACAAAAATGAAATACACCGCAAGCAAAGCAAGAGCTGTAAAAGCACCGTATCGTTTTCTGTTTTTTATCAAAAAGCCGACAGCGCCCTTCGCCTCGGAAACTGTATAGTTTGTGCCGATAAGAGCACTTGTATATTTTTTAAGTCTGGGCAGAGATACTTTAAACATTCCTTCTTTATCAAAATCCGCACTTAAATTCGCACGCAAAAGCGCGTTTATAGCCTTGGGCATATCAATAGGCTCAATTCTAACTTCAACGTATCCAAGCAAAAAATAATCAATTCTTTTCATTTCTCACCTCGACGCTTCTTCAAACATATACTTATATTTTCGACTTTTCCGGTAATTTCTACCGTTTTTTGCTCAAAAACCGATAGTTTAATCCCATAACCTGATATTTTCAGACTTTCTCTTTTGGTTATAAGCTTTATCTCCTTATCAGAAAAATCACCTATTCCGACAACACCCGAAACAAGTACCGACAATAAACCGCCCCCTCCGTCAGCTTCTATATGAAAAGCAGGAGATATTTTATATCCAAATTCACGTACCCGTTCTTTTTTGCTTTTATCGGTCATTATTTTTTTCTTCCCTTCATAAGTCTTTATTAATACAATTTATGAGGAAGATGCGAAAAAATGACGAATAAGGCAATTAATAAAAATAGTGCTTCGGCTTTTGTTTCAATTATCACCATAACATTAACATTCGTACTTACCATAGTGTTTTCGGATAAGATTGCGCATTCTGTAAAAAGCGGACTTTCGCTTTGCGCTAACGTTATCATTCCGTCGGTATTTCCTTTTATAGTTCTTTCTGATTTTTTGTATGCCTACATAGACTTCAGCTCACTAAATTGCATTGGCGAAATATTTGAACGCCTATTTAAAGTTAACCGAGTCGGATTATATCCTTTTATGCTTGGTATTTTATGTGGATTTCCGCTCGGTGTAAAATGCTCTGCCGAGCTATATTCACACGGTAAACTAACTAAAGACGAGACCGAAAGACTCATAGGCTTTTGTAATAACACCGGTCCCGCATTTTTAGTATGCGGTGTAGGACTCGGACTGCGAGGATCAATTTATGAAGGAATACTGCTTTACGCTGTAATGGTAGCTTCCGCTATTTTAACGGGTACTGTTTTTTCTCTGGGGAAATCAAAAAGTGAACAAAATATTGATTACTGTAACAAGCACTCATTCTCAATAACCGATTCAATAAAAAATGCAGGTGTTAATACAATTAACATCTGCTCGTATCTTACTTTTTTTGCATGTATCGTCGGTTTGCTTCGAAATGCAATCGGAGAAAATATTTTTTATTTATCGCTAATACCGTTTCTTGAGGTAGGAAGCGCTACGAGTATTTTATCAAAAACCAAACTTCTTACATCTATATCATCAATTTCTTTAAGCGCTTTTGCAGTGGGATTTTCAGGATTTTCCGTTCATTTGCAAGCTTTATCGTTCCTTTCCGGTTATGATTTGTCAACAAAACGTTACTTTTTAATGAAATTATTACAAGGAGTTGTGTCTTCTTTATTGACGATGACATTCTATTATTTTCTATTTTAACACAGTAAAAAAACAAAAAGTCTGCATCAGTTTTGAACGCAGACTTTTTGCTTTTTTATCAGTCTATTTCCCAGTCAACTAAAGGACCTTCGGTTATCTCCTCGTCCTCTATATCGGAAGAATTATCGGCATCACCGGTAGTATCTCCCGAGGAGTCACCGCCTTTATTCTCCTCGTTATTCTCGCTTTCAACCATCGGTCCGCATGACATTACGGATAACAGCATAATTGCAACAAGAAGAAACGCTAAAAGCTTTTTCATAAGCAAGTCCTTTCTGCACATAAAAATGAGCACTTGTTTTTAGGAATTTTTTTATACGGAGCGTAAAGCATATTATTACGCCCCGTATTTTTAATTATTACTTGGAAAGTCTCTTTTCAAGAGCTGCAAGCTCATCATAAAGCTCTCCGGGAACTCTCTGTCCTACTTCTGCGTAGAACTTATGAATGCCTGCGCAGTCTTCAAGCCAGAGATCCTTATCAACAGAGAGAAGATCTGCAAGAGTTTCTTTGCTTATATCAAGACCTTCGATATTAATATCATCAACGTTGGGAACGTAACCGATAGCAGTTTCGGTTGCATCTACCTTGCCTTCGCAACGAGCGAGAATCCAAAGGAGAACACGCATATTATCACCAAATCCGGGCCAGATGAAGTGACCTTCATCATCGGTTCTGAACCAGTTAACGTGGAAGATCTTAGGAGGATTAGCGAGTTTTTTGCCCATGTTAAGCCAATGTGCCCAATAGTCACCCATATCGTAACCAACGAAGGGACGCATAGCCATGGGGTCGCGGCGAACTACCCCGACAGCGCCTGCCGCTGCTGCAGTCGTTTCAGATGCCATGATAGAACCAACGAATACACCGTTCTGCCAATCTCTTGACTGATATACAAGCGGAGCAGTCTTTGCACGGCGTCCACCGAATACGATAGCGGATACAGGAACACCTGCGGGATCGTTGAACTTATCGGAAATGCAAGGACAGTTGATAGCCTTTGAAGTGAATCTGGAGTTAGGATGAGCGCCGGAGGTATTAACCTTATCAGCCTTATCATACTTCTTATAATCCCACTTCTCGCCCTTCCAGTTAATCGCGTTAACAGGAGGATTATTGTCAAGTCCTTCCCACCAAACGGTATTATCATCAAGGTTGTGACACACGTTGGTGAAGATAGCATTCTTCATAGAGGTGTGAAGCGCATTGGGATTAGACTTTTCGTTAGTACCGGGAGCAACGCCGAAGAAGCCGTTCTCGGGGTTAACCGCCCAGAGTCTGCCGTCCTGACCAACACGGAGCCAAGCAATATCGTCACCTACGCACCAAACCTTGTATACCTTGTTTCTGTAAATTTCGGGAGGAATAAGCATAGCGAGATTTGTCTTACCGCAAGCCGAGGGGAATGCTGCGCTTATGTACTTAACATCACCGTCGGGAGTCTCAACACCAAGGATAAGCATATGCTCTGCCATCCAGCCTTCCTTTCTACCAAGATAGGAAGCAATACGAAGCGCAAAGCACTTTTTACCAAGAAGAACGTTTCCGCCGTAACCCGAGTTAACAGACCAAATGGTATTGTCCTCAGGGAAATGGCAAATATATCTCTTCTCCGCATCAATATCAGCGCGCGCGTGAAGTCCCTTGATGA
>JAZRHO010000072.1:0-22673 GCA_045644805.1 Eubacteriales bacterium
TGACAGCTTTGATTTTTCCTTTCGGATTCTGCCAACGTGACCACGAGGTCGTGGTGTTTGTCAAGTCAAACGCTTGACGAGGGATTTTGAAGCTCCCTATTCCGAAGTTTCCTTCGATTAAGCCTTAATCTCGATCTCAACGCCTGCAGGAAGCTCGATGCTCATAAGAGCCTCTACTGTCTTCTGCTGAGGGTCAAGGATGTCGATAAGTCTCTTGTGTGTGCGCATTTCAAACTGCTCACGGCTGTCCTTGTACTTGTGAACCGCTCTAAGGATTGTAACAATCTCTCTGTCGGTAGGAAGTGGAATAGGACCGCTAACCTTACTTCCGTTTCTCTTAGCTACTTCTACAACCTTCTGTGCTGCGGCATCGATGATAGTTGCGTCATAGCTCTTGAGTCTAACTCTGATTTTTCCCTGTGCCATTTTGTTGTCCTCCTTATTAGAATTGCTTTCCGTTTTAAGAAGGGCGAATGAGGTTTCACACTGCGCCGGGTGTTTCTTTAACACCCCTTAAGAAACGATTCGCGTGCCTATCCGCAGTGGCATACGAACCGATAGCTTTGCGCAAGTATTCTTGCTCCGCCCGGTTAAATATCGGACATACTCCACGGAAATTCCCTACTTCAAAGAGTAGCCACCTCCCGCTTCATCGCATATCAAGCTCAATAATTATACTATAAAAAGAATAAAATTGCAATACTTGCCTCAAAAAAAATATTTTTTAAAGTTTAGAAAAATGGAGAAAAATTCTTTTGCTTTTTGTGCACTTTTCACAAAATAAGCTTTTTTTACCTTTTTTTGCGTATTTTTAAACGAATTTTTGCTCTTATATGCGTTTTATTTACAATCTGTTAACATTTATGTTGTAAAATAAATACAAAATGCGTTTATATGGATTCCCTATATATAACTAAATGAAGGAAACTTTACGAAAAATGAACCAAAAAAGGAAAACCACCGAGATATATCTGCCGATTTTATTTATCGTTATATTATCCGCTGTCGCTTTGCGATGCGCAGCGGTACTTTTAGATTTTAACGCTATGAGCGGATATTTCGATAACAAAACCTGGATAACGGCATCGGGAATAGTTACAGCGGTAGGATGCATTCTTCTTTTCACTTATGCATTTACCGCACCAAAGGATCAGAGACTGATTGCAAGCTTTTCAACACCCGAAACCTATATTCCCACAGGCGCGGTATGCACATCGCTTTCGGTATTTATTATGCAAGGATATGCACAAATACGTACCTTGAACCTTCCCTTCTCGAAGCTGTTCTCACTCAGCAATATGGAGAGATCGACGTTCACTCTTTCGTTAATATTCGCCGCGGTATCCATTGCTTATTTTGTGATGACAGCTCTTTTGACCGAACGTGATTCTACACCGAGAGCGGCATTAGGACTTTTCGCAGTTCTTTTCCTTGCTCTGTACGCAAGTTATCTGTATTTTGATACATCCCTATCAATGAACGCGCCAAACAAGATAGTCGATCAGATGGCATTTTTGTTTTCGGCAGTATTTTTCCTATATGAAGTGAGAATATCTCTTAAAAGAGAGGTCTGGAATCTTTATATTGCCTTTGGTTTTATAGCCGCAGCACTTACGGCATACTCTTCAATTCCTTCGCTCGTTATCTATTTTGCCAAAGGTATAACAATTTCAAATAGCGTATATGAAAGCATACTTTCATTTTGCATCTTCATTTTTATTCTGTCAAGAATAATTCTTGCAAGCAGGCTAAACGAGGACAGAGAAAGCGAAATAACCGGATTTATTCATGAATATTCCGCAGAAAGAGACATAGCAGTCAAAGAAAGCGACGAAAAAACTTTAAATGCCTACATTGAAGTCTTCGGAGAAGATGATAAGACGGAAAACGAATACTCAAGTGTATTGGAGAGCAAAAAAGAAGCATTGGAAAACGAATCCATCATTGACGAGGATCTCGTCGAGCTTATAGCAACTGAGGAACCCACAGAAAAAGATTCCGATGCCAAAGAAGCAGTCGACAAGAACGAAAATACGGTCGAACAAGCCAAAGATACTTCCAAAGAAGAAAAAGAAGGCATCGCTCCGGAAAACTCCGAGCGCGATGACGATATGAACGAAATCTCGGATGAAGACTCACAAGTCTCGGATAGCGATTCTGAAGACGGTGATTCCCTATCCAAAGACAAAGATGTGAACACAGAAACAGAAGAAGTCTCCGGCGTCAAAGAAGACACCCTTTAAGAAAGGTATATATAATTATAATGAAGAAAATTCTCGTGATTGACGGTAACAGTATAATTAACCGCGCTTTTTTCGGAGTTCGTCCACTCACGACCAAAAGCGGAAAAAATACAAATGCCATCTATGGAATGATTAATATAATATCAAAGCAGCTCGATGCCGTCAAGCCCGATTATGCAGCAGTGGCATTCGACTTAAAAGCACCGACATTCAGGCACAACATGTTCAAAGAATACAAGGCGGGCAGAAATCCTACGCCGCCGGAGCTTCTTGAACAATTTCCCGACGCTAAGGAATGCATGAAGCTTCTTGGTATTCATGTGCTGGAGCTTCCCGGATATGAGGCAGATGACATTCAAGGCACCGTTGCAAATTTCGCTCACGAAAACGAAGACACCGAAAGCTATATTCTTTCGGGAGACCGCGATTTATTACAGCTTATAGATGAAAAGATCACTGTGCTTCTTGCGGGCAATGCGGAGACAAAGCCGTATCATAAAGAAGAATTCATTGAAAAATACGGAATACTTCCGTCACAGTTTGTCGACATGAAAGCACTTATGGGAGACTCGTCGGACAATATACCGGGAGTTCGCGGAATAGGAGAAAAAACAGCCTCATCACTTATACAGAATTTTTCAACGCTTGAAGGAATATATGAAAATCTCGATGACCCCAAAATAACAAAAAGCGTACGCGCAAAGCTTGCAGATGGCAAGGATAATGCTTTCTTATCAAGAGATCTTGCCAGAATAGAAGTGCACGCACCGATAGAAAAATCTCTCAATGAGCTCGTATACACAGGTCTCAAAAAGTCCGAGCTTTATAAAAAATTCACCGAGCTTGAGCTTAATTCATTTATAACAAAATTCAAGCTTTCCAAAGAAGACGATAGCGTACAAGACTTTTCCTCCTCGCAGAGCGAGCAAAACATGAGCTCCAAGAACGAAAGCCCGGAAAACGAGGTGAAAATTCCAACAATCGACGCAAATGCCGAGGATTTATTAAAGATAAGCGCACAAACAGTTGCGATTTTACAGATTGGCGACGCTTTTAACATCTGCGACGAAAAGAATAATTATATGTACAAAGGTGACACGGGTGCTCTTGTATCGCTTCTTAAATCAAGAAAAAGCGTTATATGCTACGACGGAAAAGCGCTTTTACACAAGCTTGGAATAACGCATCCGCAAAGCACAAGATTTCTTGACATTTCCCTTTATGCATACGTCGCAAATCCCGGAAGCGGTGAAGCAAAAATCCCTTCGCTTATGTCAATGTTTCTATCAAAGTCTGTAGGAGAAGACGAGCCTTGCGCAGATATGCTGTTTGCGCTTGAAAAGGCTATGCGCGCAAAATTAGAGGCTGATGGCACGATAAAGATTCTTGACGAGCTTGAAATACCGCTTATGCCTATTCTTGCCCAGATGGAAAGTGTTGGTTTCAAAATCAATTCCGAAGGAATGTTGGATTTTGCCCAAGCACTTGAAGAGCTTGCAAAGGAATTACAAGAGCGTATATACATGCAAGCACTCGGAGAGTTCAATATAAACTCACCAAAACAGCTCGGAGAGGTCCTATATGTAAAGTTAGGTTTACCTCATAAGGCAAAAAAGAATAAAAACGGTTTTTCTACCGACGCTGAAACGCTTGAGGAACTGCGTCAGTATTCTCCTATTATTGACGATATATTAGAATATCGGCAAGTAACCAAGCTGAGGGGAACATACGCGGCTCAACTGCCCAAGGTTGCAGACTCGGACAATAGAATTCACACCGAATTTAAGCAAACTCTCACCGCGACCGGAAGACTCTCCAGCGCAGATCCGAATTTACAGAATATACCTATCAGAACAAAGATGGGAAGAGAGATGAGACGCTATTTTATATCACGCGAAGGTTATTCGCTGATAGATGCGGATTATTCGCAAATCGAGTTGCGTCTTCTTGCTCATATTTCTGAAGACTATAACATGTCAGAGGCATTCAGAGAGGGTGTTGATATTCATCGGAAAACCGCGTCTGCGGTATTCGGAGTCCCCGAAGGATCTGTTAACGACGAAATGAGAAAAAGAGCAAAAGCCGTAAACTTCGGTATCGTTTACGGAATAAGTGGATTCTCTCTTGCAAAGGATATCGGAACTACCACCGCAGAGGCTTCCAAATATATCAAGAGCTATCTTTTAAATTATCCTTATATAGATGCATATTTGACACGGGTAGTTGAAGAAGCCAAATCCGCAGGTTACACCACCACGCTTATGGGAAGACGGCGATATATTCCCGAGCTTAACGCAGCCAACGCTGCTTTACGAGCTTTCGGCAAAAGAGTTGCTATGAACGCACCCATACAAGGCACTGCGGCAGATATTATGAAGCTTGCTATGATACGCGTTTATAACCGACTTTTGAAAGAAGAACCCAATGCAAAAATCGTAATGCAGGTTCACGACGAGCTTATCGTCGAAGCCCCCGATAACAGAGTGGATTCTGTTAAGAGAATACTACGCGAGGAAATGGAGTCTGCGGTATCTCTAAGCGTTCCGCTGACCGTTGACGTTACGTCAGGCAAAAACTGGCTTGAGCAAGAATAAGCAAACATATTTTTTTAATTATATTCCAGCAATTACTTCTTCCCTATATATCCAAGCAAAAAAGCAGGTTGAACTTTAAAAATCAACTCTGCTTTTTTATTTATATTATTTTAATTCATCACTACAATTATTTTTCCTGCGTCTGCAACGCATTGATCCTGATTATCCGAAGAAAAATCTACAATATCATTATGCTTCACTATATTAAATATAGGCGTTGAATATTTTTTTGCAACACTCCACAAGGTATCGCCTTCTTTTGGATAATAAACTATTACACGCCTGCCCGTGTTTTTATCCTCCGCTTCACTTTCTATGTGCGTCAATATTTTTTCGCTTTTGCTCTCCTCTGCACAAATGTTTATCAAAAGCGCCATTGAAACATATAGATTTTCATTATCAAAGCTGGGAGAAAACTCGCACGGTACGACACTTACTCTGACTTTATGTTTATCATTTAGCCAAGGAAGTCTTGTTTTTTCTTCAAATTCACGCTCGCCCTTAATGCTCATACATTCAAGCGGCTGCATTGTATTTACTATGATGTTATACTCAAGCTCTCCGTTAATAGTCAGCTCCGAATCGTTTATACTGAATTTCATGCTCTTCACCGAAGCGTCATAATCTATAACGTTGCGTATAGGCGTAGGATCGCGCTTAAGAGTGAATGAAAGCTTTTTCTTTTCGTTATGTACCCCCGCGAGCTCACTATAAATAAAATTCCTATATGTACATTCGTTTTTCTTACCGCAGACGAAGGCGTCGCAAACTACATGTTTTTCGCAATTATTATCGCATACTGCAAAGCAATCAACGGTAAAATTCATAACTACCGATGCATATACACCCGAATCAGCAGAGTCGCCTACGGCGTTGTTGACGTTCGCGCAAACACTTCCGACATAGCCTCTGGCAGTATAGAATGAGGGTGTATTAGAGACCGGAAGAGCCATGCTTTCCTCAAAAGGCAACCGTTTCTCTACTCTTATTATATCATCGCCTATACGCAAAAGAGAGAACGCATCAATGTCACCTGTAACAACAAGCTCTGTATCGGATTTATGGCATGAATGTAAAGAAAGTTTTGCATCACACTTGATTATTTCAACTTCATCAGCGCTTATTCCATCAAGTTTACCTATCTCCTCAGCATATTCTCTTTCATTGAATTTAAGGTATTCTGCGGAGTGTATTTTTATTTTTTTGCTTTTGCACTGTGCATCTGACAAATCAGGGGTCTCACCAAAACTTTCCTCTTCGCACATACGCATCTCTGATATAAGGCAAGCCTTAGCACATATTTTTCGCGGTCCTTGCAATCTTACGGTTAAATTTTGCACCTTACTTTCAATATCGGCATCAATAAAGCTATCCGACACCTTTTGAGAACACTCGTAATCCGATGTAAAAACAGCTTCCGTCAAATTATCCTCAGAGTCAAGATACATAACTCTGTATGTAACAAGTAGCAGGAAAGATACCTCACCGTTTCCCGCAAATTTATTTGCTACGCCAACGTCAGCACGGTATTTCAAAAGACGTTTTACGTCTCCCATATAGTCGGGAAGCAAAAAATCAGTACCGCTATCCCCTCTTATACCCTGTATACGTGTCTCTTTTTTATATAGACGTGAAGAATCTGCACGCCCGCCGCCTGCATTCTCGTTTGAAAATATTTCGTTTTCAATATCTGACATAATAAAAATCCTCCGAACAGTATTTGTTTCATACTATGCAGAGGACTTTCATTTTATTCTTAATTTTGAGCAGCACCCATAGATTCCATGAGTCTTTTGTTGAATTCTTCGGCTGTATTATATCCCATACGCTTCTGACGGTTATTCATTGCCGCAACCTCTATAACAACGGAGAGGTTTCTTCCGGGGCAAACAGGAAGAACTATCATCGGAACTTGTATACCGAGGATATCCATGGTCTTTTCCTCAATTCCGAAGCGCTCGTACATTTTACCCTGCTGCCAGTTTTCGAGATTTATAACTAGATTTATCTTCTCGGTGAGCTTTACCGAGCCCATACCGAAAAGACGTCTTATATCAACAATACCTATTCCGCGAAGCTCAACGTAGTGGCGTATCATTTCAGGTGCCTGACCTACCAGCGTAGTTGCCGAAACACGCTTGATTTCAACCGCGTCATCAGCTATAAGCCTATGGCCTCTTTTAACAAGCTCTATTGCAGTCTCACTCTTACCTATTCCCGAATCACCGAGCAACAGAACACCCTCTCCGTAAACCTCGACCAAAACACCGTGACGCGTTATTCTCGGACCGAGCTGAACATTAAGATAAGCTATGAGCGCCGCCATAAATTCCGACGTTCTTGCATCAGTTCTCAAAAGCGGCACACCATACTTTTCAGCAGACGCCAGCATATCTTCGCTCACCTCAATTGAAGAGGTTACGATGACTCCGGGAGGATTCGTTGCAAAGAATGCATCCATACGCGCTGCTTTTACATCTTCCGGGAGTCCCGCGATAAATTCGCTTTCCATTTTACCGATTATCTGTACTCTTTCTCTTTCATAATAATCGAAAAATCCTGCCATTTGAAGTCCGGGACGGTTTACTCTCGGACAGGTTATATCTATATTTTCCGGAAGATCCGGCAAATAAATAGACTCCAGCTTGAACTCATCTATCACAGATGAAAGCTTCAACTTATAAATCTCTTCCATATATTTTTCCTTTCTTGTTAGGACTTATAAGATTATTTTATCATATTGTAATCATAATTGCAAACATTTTATAAAAAATAAACTTGATTTGTTAATATTATTTTGTTACAATATAATGGAAAACAATAAAAGAGGACTCTTTAATGAAAAAAATACTATGTTTTATGCTCGCTGTTATATTACTGTTTTCAATATGCGCGTGCAAGGATACAGATTATCCTCCGGTAGAAAGCACTGAACAGGAATCCGCAGCCGTTATGACGTTTGAAGCGAACGGAAGCGTTTATGAAGTAAGATATGAGCTTTACCGCGCGCTATTTCTGACATTTGCACCTGAATATGACGGCGGCGACAAGAGCTTTTGGGACTCGGAGCAAGCCGCTGCGGCAAAAATTGAAATCAACAGTAAAATAACAAGATATTGCGCTGATATTTACTCAACAATCCATCATGCAAAAATGCTTGGACTGGATCCGTATTCAAGCGATGCGGAAGAAATGATATCCGAGTATATTAAAGATGGAATAGAAGGAAACGACGAGGAAGCAACAGACGGCTTTGGCGGCGACTATGAAGCGTATCTTACCCATCTTTACGAAATGAATTTGAATTACTCCGTTCAGGTTCTGATACTGCGTTATTCGATTGCGTATAACAGCATAATAAACTACTATAAGGGCACGGTTGACGAGGAAAACCCGAGTACAAATATGACCGAAGGCGCGCTCAAATATACGAAAGACGATGTTTATAAATTCTACAATAGCGATGATTGCGTAAGAGTGAGCGTTATTGAAATAAACTCACTTTATATGAGTCCGGAAAAGATACAGGAAAGGCGCGATAAGATAGCAAGCTACGAATCGGCAGATGCCGCCTTAAGTTATGCGGTTCAGTTTACCGCGGGCAATCCTAAAGACATACTTGACGGCGTTGTTATAGGAACACACAGTATGGATGACGCATATTACGCCGAGGTCACAAAAAGCGCGTTTGCATTGGCCGAACGCGAAACCAGTCAGCCTATCGAAGTTAACACCGAGTCCTCAAAGGAATACTGGATACTTTATAAGCAATCAAAAAACGATAAATATTTCAATGAATACTATGCCGATATAGAAAGCGTTTATGTTGCGCAAGTAATCGGAGAAACACTCTTAAATGTGAAAAATACATTTTTGGATTCGGTTAAAACTACTGCCGTATTTGAGGCACTCAAATATTCCGAAATTTCCATGGTGAACAATGACGAAGAAAACGAATAAAGCATTTGAAATAACCGACACCGAGCCACTGAGCTATAAAGCGCATACACTTACAACATATGAAGTAATAAAGGACACAAAAGAGTTTCTAAACTATCACTTTAAAGGTGCTTACGCTGACAGAGTAACGGCGCTTACTCATAAAAAGGTTGATTTTTCACCCGACGGCTTTTCATATATTCTGAAGCTCATCTTCAAATCGGTTTTCGGCAGAAGTTTAATTACAGTAAGCGACATTCTATCACCTAAAACGCTTGAATTTATAATAGAATTTAAAACGGAGTTTTTATCCCCGGAAGATGTCATTAGGATTGAAGAGACTGCAAACAAATCTAATATACAAATTGAATTTTCAAGTGAGGCATTGACCCTAAAGCTACCAATTTCAAAAGAAATTGCACCTCATTTTGCTGCAATTTCGATAAGAAAAGTTTACAATTCTCTATCAAATATCTTTTTCGGAGCTTGATTTTAAATTTATATTCGTATTTTAAATGCACATCAACTGTGAAAGAGGAGCATGGCTTTGCTCCTCTTTTTTATTTTGTTTTTGTTTATGTTGGTTTAATTTGTTACGCATATGATTTTTTAAAAAAGGCAAATTAATATTGCGGTGATTTATCGCCAGCTTTGCAAAAAAAGGAATTCACCGATGATAAACAAAAAAACAAAACAAATCAAGATTAAAAATATAAAGCTGCCGCAAAAAATTCTCTCATTGCTTCTGAGCGTTTGCGCGATATATTCTGCGCTCGGAATACAATGCTTTGCTGATAGCGGCATCAAGGCTCAATCCGAACCCAAAGATGACACGGTATGCGCCTATCTTTCAGTTTCAAATGAGGAAGATATTAAGGTTGGATCAAGACTTAAGGACCTTTTCTTCGGAAAAGGCGATGATAAAGATACTCGCGATGAATTGTATTTATGCCCCGGAGGGGATGCCTTCGGGGTTAAAATATGCGGATGCGAGGTTACGGTAACAAAGGTTATATCCGAGATTTCTTCGGGTATGCTGCACGTCGACGATAAAATCTTATCCATCGACGGTAAAGAAATTTCATCCATAAAAGACGTAAAAGATATGCTCGATGCATCGGGCGGAAAAGAATTAAATTTTGAAATAATGCGAAAGGGCAAAAAACTTTCATTAAATATAACCCCGAAGGATGCGGGCGGTGAATATCATCTGGGTGTTATACTTTCTGACGGAGCATCCGGAATAGGTACTATAACCTACTATGATCCTACCACAAAAGAATTCGGTGGACTAGGTCACGGAATATGCTCATCCGACGGAGCTAAGGTTTTAAAAATGACACGAGGTGACGTTACCGGTGTTGTTTTAGCTGGTGCTTCCAAGGGTGAGACAAACAAGCCCGGTGAGCTTCGGGGAGTTCTCACTGATAAGATTTTAGGCGAGCTCACAGCCAACACGGAGTGCGGTGTTTTCGGTTATCTTGCTGAAGACTCGTCTTTTGCAAGCTCACAGTATGACCCTATTCCTATCGCAAAGCGCGATGAAGTCAATGAAGGCGAAGCCACTATTATATGCACTGTAAAAAGCGGAAGACGAGCCGAATACAGCGTCAGGTTAGAGGACATTGACCGCTCTTCAACCGGAACTAAATCATTCAGGATTAAGGTTACAGATGATGCTCTTATTGCCCTTACAGGGGGGATAGTAAGAGGAATGTCTGGCAGTCCTATCATACAAGACGGCAAGCTGGTTGGCGCGGTAACCCACGTCCTCGTCGGAGACCCCACCGAGGGGTATGGGATTTTTATTGAGAATATGCTGAATGCGGCTAATAATAGTTTACAAAAAGCGGCGTAAAAACAATGCAGAATTCAGAATTAATAATGCATAATTATAATTCTGGGATTCTGCATTTTCATTTTTCATTTTAATTTTGCATTCTGCATTTTGAATTTTGCATTTTATAAATCCAAGCTATTCCCGTCAAGCAAAAAATTGATTATGCCCATTTTAACAATTACGTTTTCATCGATTCGCGGCTTTATATTATATCTACATGTCGACTTTTTTCAAAGTTGTTCTAACAAAATCGGATTAAATTGTCAATATTTCTCTTATGAAATTCAAGAAAATTTTGAGAGGGTTGCCTTTTGGCTTCCATCTCGATTGATTTATTCATCGGTGCTGTTGCAGATCGCAAAATATAATCACTTACAGATTGTTGCTATCTTACGTTCTTTGTTTTTTCCCGAATCTCAATTAGCTTTTTTCTTTCTGCATCAAGCTTTCTTTGGTTTGAAATCTCCTCGTTGTGAATAGATTTATTCCAGAATGTGAACAAAACTAAAATTGCAGCTTGCATAAGGCATGAAATTGTGTTGATTGTGCTGGACTCAGCAAGTACTATACCAAAAAGCGCTACAACGGCTGCAGAAATGAAACAAATTAAATCTGACGGTTGGTTAATGAGTGAATACGAGCCCTCGTCGTTGATTTTGGTAATCGTCTCTATAAACTTTCCTATTCTCTTATATGATATTGATATCAAAGCGCATATTGCATAAAACACGCATATAATACCGAGACATACAAAGGATACCACTATCGGCTCCTCTGCTGTCTCAACATATTCCATCATGAGCAAGGTAATTTTTTCAAATCCCGAAATGGCAGCTACGAACTCATAAACACTCTTCAATAACTCAGGCAGTCCTGAAGAGCTTGAGCTTGACAACCCTATGAATACGTACGCCCAATAACCCAAAACAACAGTAACTAACAAACCGGGAACATAAGTAACACCTTCCATCAAGGTCGGATACCAATCAAGCCCCTTAATGCTTGGAGTTTTTAATTCTCCTTTATTGATTATCCCGAGAAAGCCGGAAAAAGCGGCAATAAGGGGGAGAATACCGAACAATATTTTAAGTATACCGAAGAAAATATGGCCGTTACCAAGATAAATAAAGCCGTCAATCAGAAACAACGCACTGACAGCCGCCATTAGCACCGTTATTATTACGAAAAGCGGAGATTTGAATTTCTCACAAACGATGCTTTTCACAGCCGACTCATAGCTTGAATTTTTTTCCTGCTGCCTTTTTTCGGCCACATGCTCTCCGCACGAATGGCAAACAAGAGCGTTATCGTCAATTGGTGTGTTACAAGATGTACAACGCATAAAAACCTCCATTAATATCCTGAAGCTGAAACACTGTAAGTGATTATGGTGTATCCGCCTTCATTTTGATATTTATCATAATCATATTTTTTATATCCATCCATATCACTTTCAACCTCGCCAAACATTATTGGATCTTCTATTGCGACATTGTTGTTTATGTAGAGATATTTTAAGGTGTCAAGATTTTTTGCATCTATAGTGAATTGTTGCTCATAGTTCCTTTCGTAATTATCCAGATTTCCGCAAGCTACAAATGGCTTAACATCGAGAACGATATTATTAATAGTCGCACTATCTGCATCCTCTCCCATCATTCTCCAATGTAAAGGTGCACTTGTCGATATAGTTAACTTATTGATTGTTATAGGGGCATCAAAAGCACATTCACCGACGAACTCTATATTTGAAGATAAAATTAAATCGATGGGATGATTTATTGAAACACCATAAAATGCATATTCATCAATTACTTTAACAGAATTGGGTATTTTTATAGTTTCGAGGTTTAATAAACAAAACGCCTTTGCACCAATAACCTCGACTCCATCAGGTATCTCTGCATTATTAAAAGCTCCGGTTACAGTCTTAGTTGCTTTTTCTATAAAGCAACCGGATACAAGTTCCATATATTCATTGTTCTCAAATACTATCTCAATTTCCGATCTGATGCTTCCTGATATATATTTAATCGTTGACGGAAGAATGATTTTTTCAACACTGCCTCCTAGGCCACCAATGTTAACGCGCTCTATTCCTTCAGAAAAAATTACGGTTTTTACACCCTCTGCTGTAATACGTCCATTATAATTATTACAACCAAAGGATGTTACCTTTACCCCTTTATATTCCGAAGGGATGGTAACCTCATTGGAAAATCGCTTTTTCGTATATACCTCGTAACAATCATAAGTTCCGTCATCCTTCATTTCGTAATTCATAAATGCTTCTTGGTTAGCCATCATTAGCAATATTACCACCGCAAAAAGCACCAATATTACTGCGACTACCGCCAATTTGACTTTTTTCATATAATACCTCCTATGTTTTATTTGTTAAATTAAGTTTGATTTTCTCGAATTGTTCATTAGCCTTTTTGAACAGCAAGCTCATATGCCGATTTACCATCCAAACCGTTTACGCCGGGTATCCCCTGTTCACCTTAGGGTCCGAGACTTCCAAATGCAGCGCACGCTGTCATTGAAAAAGTTGCAAGCATCCATACCAAAAACAAAACTACCTTTTTCATTTTTTCATCCTTCTTTTTTGCACCAAATACTTTAAAAAGTCATTTTAGACTATTTATAGCTCGTATTGTATCATATATAGCCCACTTTGTCAAGAGAAATGGGCTATAATTAGTCCTGAATTGCCAAAAATATTTTAGAGGTTTGAAAAATGGACGCTTACACGGCTACGAAAAATCGAATACTTGAGCTTCTTGGGGAACGCAAGATGTCTATACACAAATTAGCTATGGAGTCTGCGGTTGCCCCATCCTCAATAAAAAACATTTTATACGGAAAAAGCAAAAACCCCGGAATTGTCACAATTAAAATGCTTTGCGACGGATTTGGGATTAGTTTAATTGAATTTTTCAATACTGAAGACTTTGAAAATTTAGAGCAAGAAATCAAATAATTTTTGTTGTCCTTTATTGACCACACTCGTGTCGGGCAGCCCATTATACAAGACGGCAAACTCGTCGGTGTGGCAACCCACGTCCTCGTCGGAGATCCCACCAAGAAGTATGGAATATTCATACTCCTTTGTGGTTCAAAGCAGTTTGAAATCCTTAACTCGAACTGAGAAAACTTGCATCGCATCTATTAAAGTTCCCTTTCCTCTAAAAGTTCGTTTCGCGTGTGGATATTGCAAAGCAATTGTTTTCTATATCTCACAATATATATGACAAAAAACAGGCTTTCTTAATGCTTTAGGATTTGCATTAAGAAAGCCTGTTTTTTGTCAGCGCTTTTTATTAATTGCTGATTTTATAACCGTAAACAAAACATTAAACACTAAAATGTAGATAAAGAAAAGAAGTACGACACCGATAGGATAAATCACAGGATTTCCGCTGACAAGATTATAAAGAATATCGTACGGAGTTCCGTCACCGCGCACAAGGAACATGTAATTATAGTCACCAATTGCGTTTGCTATATATGCCAGTACCGCAAATGCTGTAATAATCGCGTATGTTATCGGAATATTCTTCCTCTTCATGCTTGCCATTCCGGAAATAACTATGTAAAGCGATGCGAAGCCCGATATCGAATGAGTTATTCCGGACACAACGTTGGTAAACGATATTACGGGATACGCCGCATAATTATTTCCCGCAAGATACGTTCCCATAACCGCACCGAGTAATCCAAAAATAAAAACGAAATCAAGCATTGCTTCCTTGAGGCGACCTGTCGTAAGTGCAGCAAGAGGAATCGTTATGAGTTGAATCGAACAAAGGAAAAGCGGCAAAACATCGAAGATTGCGACAATCTCACCGGTGTCAATTAAATGCAACACAATCTTCAAAAGCTCAAAGCCATCAATTAAGATTGCTGCCCAAAGCAGCACCCTGTTCTTCTCACGGTCGGTTTTATGCTTATATTTAACCCCGAAATAAACCGCAAGGGTCACCATTATTATCATTAAAGCAGTGACAAACGTCAAATGCTGCCAAGACATATAGCCTTCCGGCTCTCTCGTATATCCAAGCTCACCGAAGCCGAAAAACTCTCTGATAATTTCTTTCATAAATGTACCACTTATTTCATAGTTAGTTATTCATTTAAATAATATAACAAAACGGTCAGTGTGTACAGTGTATTTTAATAAAGTTAATAATATTTAATAATTCGACAGACATCGAAAATGTTTTTAGTTAATAAAGTACCTTAAATATTTTTCCGTTTTCTGTATTGAAGTGGAGACTCTTTAAAATGTTTTTTGAAAACCGTAGAAAAATAATCCGAAGAAGAAAACCCGCAGATAAACGATATGTATCTTACAGAATATTCAGTCGTACACAAGAGCTCTTCTGCATATTTTAAACGGCAAAGCCGAATTTCTTCGGCAATACCGTGGCCTATTACAGCACTGAATAAATGCATAAGATGCGACTCACTTATATGGCAATAATTTGCGACCGCTGCCGCATCAATAGGCTTTGAAAAATTTTGCGCAATATACTCTGTCGCTCGAATAATATGTTCATTGCTTACACGGCTGGCGGTGTTAAGCAATTCAGCAATTGAAGTTTCTTCCAGTATATAATGCTCCAACATAAAAGAAAGGATTTTGACGGCATTGATTACCGTTTGCTCATCATCCGCTTTTAAAAGCGCGCTTTCTCTGAGCGACATGAATTTTTCATATGTAAGACCAACGCGTTTGCTCAAAATTTTGTATGTGCTGTCTCTTACCTCACCGCAAAAGCCGACCGCTGATACAAGACAAATCAAATGCTCACCGCATTTTATCGGTGAAACATATTCCGTTACACCGCAATAGCACGTGCTCTTTACAACTCCTTCGCCATTAAGTATTTTATTAACAAAATCCTGCTTCAGATGTACGCATCTGTGGCGCAAATCTTTGTTTTCTTTTATTTTGAGGCAGTAATGGTTTGTATGCCACTTTCCCATCTGCGGCAGATTTGCAAGCTTTGTCAGAGACAACAGTCTGCATTCATCATAAATAATAATATCAAGTCCCAGATGAGTTTCAAGTATATCAATGTAATCGCTTATGATCTGTAAATTTTCCATATAAAATCTCCGTTCTGATTTCAGGCGGCTGCGAAAATATCAATAATTTTCGCTAAGCAAAATCACACAATGCTAAATTTAGCATTGGAAATTTTCGCACTATGGCACTATTTTCAAGTGAAACAGCATAAATTCAAAGTTTCTTAATTAATTATAGTGCTATAATGGAGAAAAGTCAATATTTTCTTTGAAAATGAATTAAAGCATGCGGAGGTCTATTATGGAAAAGCTTTGGATTGATGCTACGGATTTTGATGATTACGGCGGATTTATATTGGAGACACAGTTTGTTCGTGAAATGGGTCAGCCCTATCTTTTGGCAAACGGAACGGGATATCCCATAAGTCCGTCAACCGTCAAATTTTCAGTTAACGAAGGCGGAATGTACCGTTTTTATATAAGAACGAAAAACTGGTGCCACGAGCACAATCCCGACGGTCTTGTGTTAGAGGTAGACGGATTATTATCCGAGCATACTTGCTCCGAGGCACACGCGAGGGATTGGTACTTTGAAATCGGTGCAGATTTTATGCTTAATGCGGGTGAGCATACGCTGAAGGTGCACGACACGAAAGGGTGGTTTGCCAGATTTGCCTGTGTAATCATAACGAATGATTACGACTTCACTCCGTCAAAAGAGCTTGCCGTTTTGAAAAAACAACGCGCTTCTATAAAGGGTGTTTCACTCGCTGTGACTGATAGAGGCCGATACGACATTATTGTTGTCGGGGGCGGTGTAGGCGGAATCGTTACGGCAATCACATCTGCACGACACGGTTTAAAAACCGCCTTGATAAACGATAGGCCTAAGCTTGGCGGCAACGCAGCAGAGGAAGCAAACGTAACGCTTGAAGGTGCTGCTCACCGCGGTTACCATGAAACCGGTGTCGTTTTAGAGTTAAAAAACTACAGAGAAAAAAATAAAATAAGCTGGTCGGCAGCATTTGAAAAATTTGCATATCAAGAAGAAAATCTAGATATTTTCGCGAATATGCTTCTTAAAGATGCAGTAACCGAAAATGACCATATAACGGATATTTTCACCGTCAATACTCATGATTTGAGCGAATATAAATTTTCTGCTGATATGTTCGTTGACGGAACAGGAGACGGTTGGCTTGGATATTATGCCGGGGCATCATACCGCATAGGAAGAGAAGCAAAATTCCAGCATAATGAATCCTTCGCACCAAACATTGCTGACGGCAATACTATGAGTGGCTGCGCCACGGGAACTGCTACGCGTTTAACTCAAACGATATGCGGATATCTTGCGGAAGAAACATCATCAAAAGTTGAATTCACTGCACCTTCATGGGCATTCAAGCTCCCCGAAGGTGATTTTCTCGGCAGAACTCCGACAAGACTCGATATGGGCGCCTGGTGGCTCGAAATGCCTAATGACTACGACGACGTGTTTGAATGTGAATTCGTCAGAGATTCAATGTTCAGAATGGCGGTAGGTTATTTCGATTGGCTCAAAAACTCCTGGAGCGAATGCGAAAAAGCAAGCAATTACAAATTAAAACTCCTTGGAACATATAATGCCAAAAGAGAATCCAGAAGAATTATCGGCGATTATATCATGACAGAAAACGACTACGTTGAAAATCAAAGCTATTTTGATTCAGTTTGCTATTGCGGTTGGAATATAGACGTTCACCACGTCGGCGGAATCTTTTCAGGACAAGAAGGAAAGTTCACTGCAAATAAAAAAATACCCATTACTCCGATTCCTTTCGGTTCTCTTTATTCTAAAAACATAGATAATTTGATGATGGTTGGCCGTTGCATCAGTACAACTCACGTAGGTTTAGGTCCTGTCAGAGTTCAGCTTACTGCAGGAATTATGGGACAGGCGGTAGCAACTGCGGCTTATTTATGCAAAAAATACGTCACAGATCCAAGAGGCGTGAGAAATAATTATATTGATGAGTTGCAGCAGCTATTAATAAAGGATGGCCTATATATTCCCGGTGTTTATCATCACGATACCGATGATCTTGCCTTAAATTCCACAGTTTATGCGACGTCCTACTCTTTCGGCGGTGCACCGAAAAACGTTATAAACGGCAAGACGTGCAAGAGAGACGGCGACGACTATGCTTGGATGTCTGACGGTGATTTACCGCAGAGTATTACACTTGAGTTTGATTATCCTAAAAAGGTCAGCCAAGTGAGAGTTACCTTTGATATCCCGTTTGATAAATATAAATACGGTTATATGGAGCAGCCCTCACCTAAAGAACTCGTAACCGATTTCTCGCTTTCGCTGCTCATAGGTGATAATTGGATAGAGGTTCAATCGGTAGAAAACAATATCCAAAGGCTTGCCGTTATAGATATTGAGCCTACGGTCGCAAAGGCAATCAGAATTACCGTATTAAAAACGGTTGACACACAAAAAGCAATAATTCCCGAAATACGTATTTATTAAATTAAAGCATCTGCGCTTTATTTGATTTTTTATTGAACAAGACAAGGTCCCCAGAGCAAAAATCACGAAGAAACAAAAATTCGTGAACGCGCTGGGGACTTAAATGTTAACATTTATTTGCTTTTAAGCGATGAATTTACTATTCCGTGCTAGCAATGTTGTTTTTTTCAAAAGGATTACTCTCATCAAGATACCGTTCGAGTTTCTTTATTCCGTCAAAAACATATGAGCCTTTTTTTCTCAATACGCTAACATCAACGTAGACCGGAGGATCAAGCGAAATCGTCTCTAGCAAGGAATTTTTTACAGCTAAATTCTTAAACATAAAGCCAACAGCTAAATTATTTTCTATCATGCTTTGTGCGGTAGAAAGCTGCTCGGTCTGTATAGATACAATTGGCTCGATGCCCGCATCGGCAAACCAATTTCTTATTGTTTTCGTCTGGAAAAACGTTTCTGAGAAAAGCACAAGATGTTCTCGTTCAAGCATCTTGGCATCAACCATTTTGTTACTTGCCAGAGGATGCTTTTTGCCCGTAGTGCATACTATCTCAAGCGAGCTTATTTTTTTCGCACAAAAACTGCTGTCAAACGGCTTAGTATTTGGGAGTAAAACAATGTCAAGAAGACCGTCATTGAGCTGGTCAAGCAACTCATATCTTCCCTTTTCGGTAATTGTAAGCTTGATATCTTGATTTTTGAGCGCAAAATTTTTATAGATATCGGCAAATACAAAAGAACTTATCATAGGAGGAATTCCAAGGCGCAGTTGCTTTGTATCCTTTCCTAAATTATGCATCATGCACTCTACCTCGTCATACTGAAGCAGAAGCTCTTTTGTGGAATTAAAAAGTTTCGTTCCCTCGGGGGTAAGAAACATACCGTTATAACGTCTGTAAAACAAGCTTACTGCAAATTCCCTCTCAAGCTCCTTTATCGCATTGGAAAGAGAAGGCTGAGATATATATAAATGCTGCGCAGCGACAGAAACCGTATGATAAGTAGCAACCGCGTGAAAATACTTTAATTGTGTAATATTCATTTCATTCTCCTCAAATGTTTCTTCAACTTATTATATAGCAAAAAACTATAATTGTCAATGCAAAATGTATTTCTCAAATAATTTATCCCGTGTTATAATAATAGAAAAACAAAAAGGAGAATATTATGAAAAATTATAAAATAGCAGTAATTGCAGGCGACGGAATCGGCCCGGAGGTTATCGCTGAGGGCGTTCGCGTTCTGGAGCGTGTTGCCGAGCTTGACGGCGGCTTCAAATTTGAATTTACTTATTTTCCTTGGGGATGCGAATACTATCTGAAGAACGGTAAAATGATGCCCGAGGATGCCATTGAGACCCTTAAGAGTTATGATGCAATCTACCTTGGTGCGGTAGGATATCCGGGAGTGCCGGATCATATTTCTCTTTGGGATCTGTTGTTAAAAATACGCCATGAGTTCGACCAATATGTCAACGTACGTCCCGTAAAGCTCTTGAATGGTGCGCCATGTCCTCTGAAAGGTGTTTCACGCGAAGATATTGATATGGTGGTTATTCGCGAAAACAGTGAGGGCGAATATGCAGGTGCAGGCGATTGGCTTTATCGCGGTCAGGAAAACGAAGTCGTTCTTCAGACCGGTGTGTTCTCACGAAAAGGGACCGAAAGAATTATCAGATATGCCTTTGAGCTTGCGAGAAAGGAAAAGAAAACTCTCACGAGCATTTCAAAAGGAAATGCCCTCAACTACTCTATGGTGTTCTGGGACAGTGTGTTTGCCGAGGTGGCAAAGGAATATCCGGACGTAAAAACTGCCTCTTATCTTGTTGACGCTGCAAGCATGTTCTTTGTAAAGGACCCCGCTCGCTTACAAATTGTTGTAACCTCAAATCTTTTCGGTGATATTTTGACCGATCTCGGTGCTGCCATTACAGGCGGCATGGGACTTGCTGCCGGAGCGAATCTCAATCCGGAAAGAAAATTCCCGTCTATGTTCGAGCCCATCCATGGATCTGCTCCCGACATTGCCGGAAAGCAAATCGCCAATCCCCTCGCATCCATATGGTCTGTAAGTCAAATGTTAGATTTCTTCGGTTATGAAGCTTGGGGAGCTCGCATCATAGACGCAATAGAAGCTCTTATGGTAGAGGGATCAACTCTCACCTGCGATCTTGGCGGAACAGCAACAACGCACGAGGTCGGCGATGCAATTATAAAACTTTTGCAAAAATAAAAAAGAAAATAAAAATCCCTCGAAAACAATGTGTTTCGAGGGCCTTTTATTGTTTATTTAAACGTTTATCGTGTTTGTATCAGCTTTATCTGCTTTTTTCTTTGACATGAGATTATCAAGGAAGCAAATCCATTTTACAGTTGATCTTTGGTCCGGTTCAGGATAAACGTATATAAGTTTTCCGTTATGGTATATGTCGAAATGGTCTCCGGGCGTTATCGGAAAAGCACCTATTTTTTCTGGGTTTATAGAAAAATCTATTGATTCTCCGTGTAATGTTCCTGATAATTTGAAAACGTCTTTATCAAGATAAATGTCTCCTTCTCCTGCATACCCGTCCATAAATCCGTCATCTTTACAGCATCCAAGCCTTGCTTTTGAAGCAAGACTTTCATTTTCTGTATCTATAGATGCCTGCTGCCATTCAAACCACTCATTTATGCGGGTAAAAGGAGCGCCGTGAAGCCTGTAAAATGAATCAAGAGTTGCATCAAGTCCGCACTCGCAGCGAATATGATTTTCTCCGGCGGTAATAGCGCCTTCCTTCATGCATTTCGGACATTTGAAAAGTATTTTATCCACTCCGCGCGCGATATCGTCACACTTGTATTCCACACCTTGCATTGCCAATTCGTCATCATGAAGTATAGCTTTTTCCGTAATTTCTTTGATTTCGTCTACATCCTTTGCCAAAACTTCATCAGCGGATAGAAGCAGCTTTACAGAAGCATTTATCGTACCTCTTCTATCATCTCCCTTGTCACGCCATTTTGGGAAAGAGAGATAAGCTCCTTCTGCTTTCCAAGCGTAAAGATCAACACCAAGCTTTTTAATGAGCTCTGCCGTGCCATCGGCAACAGGAAGAGTATGACCATAGCAGGAAAGTCTGCCCTCCGGGAAAATTACTATCACTGCATTTTCACTTTTCGCACGCATAATGTTCATTATGGTCGAGACATCAGGAGTGAACATCTTTTTAGTGATAACGTGCATATGCTTCAAAAGCTTTGCGGTAGATGGATTATGCATAAAGTGTTCACTTACTATGTAAGTAGGACGGACAGGATAGAGAGTCAGTGCGGAAAGAATATGGTCCACATCGCAAGTATGTGTGGCAACAACAATCGCAGGACCTTTTATATCATTAACTATATTTTTATCAAAGTTTATACCGTACTTTTTCGTGTATTTACGTTTTAAAACCGCATAAACAGCTGTGTAAAGCAACGGATTAATCTTCCCTATACGCTTTTTGGATTTTTTATTCTTATTCATACCGTATCCCAATACTTCATAAAAATGTTTAAATTTTGTTACATTATATCATTAATTTGGTATGATTGTCAATATGTTTTCACTTCATCCCTACGCGATCTGCGTCGTAAGTCGCGGCAAATCTCTCTTTCTCCGCAAAAAAGCAAAAAGACAGTCGCCCATTTGGGCAACTGTCTTTTTGGCGGAGAAAGAGAGATTTGAACTCTCGCGCCGGTAAACCCGACCTACACCCTTAGCAGGGGCGCCTCTTCACCACTTGAGTATTTCTCCGTATAACACAGACCGCGGTTCTTTAATCTGCCCGACTATTATATCAATTTTTTCTGTGTTTGTCAATATGTTTTCAGCAAATTGTCAGCGTTTTTTGAAAAAAGTTTTATACCTATTGGCTTTTTTATTTTTTAATATTGACAAAGAATGCTTTTTATGCTAAAATCTTATCATTGCGAATAGATTGTGCTTAACTTGAAAAGATTTTGGTAGGTGTTATCAAATTCCTCTAAATAATTTTCAACTTAATAAGCGGATGTGGCGGAATTGGCAGGCGCGCTGGTTTCAGGTGATGTCACCTCAGTGACATCTTTGCTACACTCTGTGTAACTCCAGATAAATTCGCAGAAATGCGTTTTTATACAATCTGCGGAGTATGCTGAAAAAGTCTATCTCAATAGTAAGCACCGCCTCGGGTGTCCTTCCCGTGTAAAAATAGAGGACGAAAAACTCAAAATGCGGATGTGGCGGAATTGGCAGACGCGCTGGTGTCAGGCAATGTCACCTCTGTGTAACTCCAGATAAATTCGCAGAAATGCGTTTTTATACAACTTGCGGAATATGCTGAAAGAGTCTGACTCAATAGTAAGCACCGCCTCGGGTGTTCTCCCCGTGTAAAAATAGAGGACGAAAAACTTAAAATGCGGACGTGGCGGAATTGGCAGACGCGCTGGTTTCAGGTTCCAGTGAAGCGATTCATGTGGGTTCAAGTCCCGTCGTCCGCACCA
>JAZRHO010000073.1:0-2443 GCA_045644805.1 Eubacteriales bacterium
AAGACCTGTTGTGCAGCAAGTTTCACAAGCAACACGGCTATAGGGGTCCTGTGCAAGAAGCGCGTCAAGTACCGCGTCGGAAATCTTGTCGCAAATTTTGTCGGGATGTCCTTCAGTAACGGACTCAGAAGTAAAAAGTACTCTTTTCATTTTTGTAATTCCTTTCTTTTAGCCAAAACCTATATCACCGAATTTAGAGAATAAAAAAACCTCGCGGAGCGAGGGTACAAAATAACCTCATCTCTCGGGAATTAGCACCTTGCCGCACTTCTTGCGGTAGGTTGCTGTGGCTTCACAGGGCTCGTCCCTCCACCACTCTGGATAAGTCATATATGATCTTGGCATATATTATCTTTAATTTTTTAACCGTGTTATTATAACACACTATACAAAAAATTGCAATAGGTTTTGTGAAAAATATTAAAATTTTCGACAAAAAAAGAAGAGCCGGAGCTCTTCTTAAGTTTTATATCAGCCAAGCTAAAAATCCAATTCCACCGTAAACTATAAGAGTTACTATCACACCTGCGAGCATAACACCAAGAAGTGCGGATAAAAATGCGCGCCACGGCTTCATGCCGATTACTGCCGCCACGAGCGAGCCCGTCCAAGCTCCTGTCGCAGGAAGGGGTATCGCAACGAAAAGACAAAGTCCCCAAAAAGAGTACTTCCCTATCCTCTCGCGATTTTTCTCAACCTTGGAAAGCAAAAAATTTGCAACCTTATTGAAAAACTTCACCTTGGAGTTCGCCATCCACTTGATAACAACATTAATCAAGAGCAAAATGAACGGCACGGGAAGAAGATTGCCAATCACTGAGATTAGATATGCCTGCCACCAAGGCAAACCAAATGCAAATGCCATCGGAATTGAACCTCTAAGCTCAATTATGGGAAGCATCGAGCACAAGAAAACGCACAGTTCTTCTCCTACGAAATCAAGAAAAAATTCTTTAATTATCTCGCCCATTTCTACACTTCCCTTCAGTTTTTAGATTGTTTTTATGTAGTATTTCTTGTATTATTCTACGATTTATGCAAGCTTGCCGCCAAGCACGAAAAAGAGCACCAAGAAAGCAATTATCATTATAATCGCGCTCGCTACAGCAACCACAAGTGAACGTGTTTTATTTACTGCAGGCACATTTTCGCTACCGTTGGTTGCCACATCTACTTTCGCAGAGGTAAAGGATTTTGTAATGCCCATTCTCTTGAGCACCTTGGAAATCGGCTTATAAATCAGCATTGCAATACTCGCATTAAGTATTGATTTTACAAGGTTAAATGGGAATATCACTTTAGGAATCAATTCTATAACCGCACCCTGTGTTACACCCATATAGTAAGGTGTAATGAAGAGATTGGCAAGGAGCATAACCGCCACAGTAGCGCACGCAGCGGTTGCGAGTCCGGCAACTGCACCCCAAAGTGTCTTTTTGTATTTGTAAATAAGCGTTGACACACCTACAAAGGTTATCGAGCTCAAAAGATTCATAATTAAGCCGTAAACACCCGTATCAGAATATAAAAATTCTATGAAAGGCACCACAACGGCACAAAAGAGTCCCGAAACGGGGCCGAAGAACATTCCACAAATAGTGGAAATAGTGTCCTTAAAATCGAGTGTTAAAAACATCACTTTTATCGGAAAAATGAGTGAAACGATAAATGCCATCGCGCAAAATAACGCGATTATAGTCAATCTTTTGACTTTTTGTGAATTGTTTTGTGTTGTTTTCATAATTTAATCCCTTCTTAAAATAAATTTAAGAGGAAAGATAAAAAAATCCGACACTTTTAAAAAGGTCGGGGAGAAGGATAGACTTACGCTATCCGATATTTTATCTTTTCTCATCCGGACTTTACCGTCGGTGCAGGAATTTCACCCGCTCGGCTCTTTCTAAAAAGAGTTCACAGACTATACTGTCGGTATGGAATTTCACCAATCCCCAAAGATATTTTATGCTATATTCTACTAATAGAATATTATATTATCTACTTTTTTCTCGAAAAAAGTAAGGGCTGCTGCGTATTGCAGCAGCCCATTAAAGTTAGCTTTATTCTAAATAATTAAATTATTCAAGAATTTCGGAAACTACGCCGGAACCAACTGTTCTACCACCCTCACGGATAGCGAAACGAAGACCGTTTTCACAAGCGATAGGAGTGATAAGCTCAACTGTCATATCAACGTTATCGCCAGGACGGCACATTTCAACGCCTGCGGGAAGCTGAATTGTACCTGTAACGTCAGTTGTTCTGAAGTAGAACTGAGGTCTGTAACCTGCGAAGAAGGGCTTAGACCGGCCACCCTCTTTTTCAGTAAGAACGTAAACGTGACCTACGAACTTTGTGTGGGGATGTACGGAACCGGGTTTAGCAAGAACCTGACCTCTTTCGATCTCGTCCTTAGCGATACCACGAAGAAGAGCACCGATGTTGT
>JAZRHO010000074.1:0-13812 GCA_045644805.1 Eubacteriales bacterium
ATTTGACGCTCCCGCCTCGGAAGTATAAACAATTTGGAATTTTGCAACTCCTTTTGATATGAGAACAAGACCCTCGAGTTCTTCACCTTCGCCCTCGCCTTCACCTTCACCACCGCCTTCTCCGGTGCCATCACCGAGTCCGGGGATATCAAAAGGCAGCTTAGAGAGAAGCTCCGAGCAGGATACAAGTCCCATAAGCAGAACTACTGTCAACGCAAGAAACAGTATTCTGAGCAGATTTCTTTTCATAAATTTCCTCCATAATTTTGAGCTGAGCTCATATTTTTCATGCCTATATTATAAGCACCAAAAATTTTACAGTCAAGTCTATATTTGTAAATTCGTGCTTTTATACAAGTTTATTTTTGAAAAATTGTGCAATTTAGTTAACTAAAGCCATCGTTTTTGTTAGTTATGACGATTACCTCTGACGAATCGCATATAACGTAAGGATACATCTTGTCCGTCTTTGAGCTGTCAAGTAAGAACACAGCCCTTTTGGAATTTTCGATAACCGCTCTTCTTATGTATGTTTGCGCGTCATCATCATCAGTTATTTTTCCGTTTGATATTCCCTTTGCCGAAAGGAAAGCTACGTCGAAGCAATATCCGCATATATACTTTACCGCATCGCATCCGACAATGCACTTATCAAAAGAGTTCACGTCTCCCGGAACGATTTTTACATTTATCCCCGCTTTACTAAGCTGAATAGCAAGATTTAAGGAATTGGTAACAACACACATAGGCTTGTATTTTCCAAGCTCGGAAAGCAAATTCGAGCAGGTAGTAGAACCGTCTATGAAAATAAGCTGTCCTTTTTCAAGGTACGAAGCCGAAAGCTTAGCAAGCTCTGCTTTTTCCTTATGTAAAAGATTTTGCCTTATGTCGTAAGAGGCATCGCTCTCTTTGGGATTAAGTGTTACCATTCCTCGGTATTTAACGACAAGTCCCTCGTCCTCGAGAAGCTTTATTTCGCGTCTGACGGTCATCTCACCTATGTAAAGTAATTTGGATATTTGCTTTATCGTTTTACTTTCATTTCTTATGAGCTCTATTATCTCATTTTGGCGGCTATTCATAATGTAACTCCTGATGGTACTTTTCATTTTGATTAACATGTTTTCCGAACACGCTTGACTTGCAGGATAAAATATGTTATCTTAATTTTAACATAAAAAGCATTAAATTACAAGGAGATTTTCACAAAAATGAGAATTACTATCATAGGCGCAGGCATGATGGGCTCTGCTATGGCAATACCCGCTCTTGACAACGGACACAGCGTACGTCTTGTCGGCACACCTCTTGACAAGCATATAATAGACGGACTTAAAAAGGACGGCTACCACATCACCCTTAAGGAAAAAATGGAAGGCAACATCGAGTTCTTTCAGTTTGACGAAATCACCGATTCTATAAACGACTGCGATTTTATTATCTGCGGTGTTTCCAGCTTCGGTGTTGATTGGTTTGCAGAAAACGTAGTTCCTAAAATAGAAGCAGGAAAATCGGTTCTTGCTATCACAAAGGGACTTCAAAAGATGCCTGACGGTTCTCTTCTTCCCTTCCCCCTCTATCTTTCAACTCTGCGTCCCGACGTAAGCTTCAATGCTGTAGGCGGACCTTGCATCAGCTTTGAGCTCACACAGAGAATTCACACCCAGGTTGCTTTCTGCGGAAATGACATTGAAAGGGTAAGAGAGCTTCGAGACGCGCTTACGACAAGCTATTACCACATCACCGCTACTACTGACATAAGAGGTATCGAGACCGCCGTTGCGCTTAAGAACGCATATGCTATGGCAGTGAGCCTTGCAATTGGCCTTTACACTAAAAATGACCCCGCACTTCCCGAAAAGTACAATGCTCAGGCAGGTCTTTTCTATGAAGCAACGCGTGAGATGGAGTGCATAATTGAGCTTCTCGGCGGTAAGAGAAATGCAGTTGCTTTCGGTGCAGGCGATCTCTACGTTACCGTCTTTGGCGGAAGAACGCGCAGACTCGGTACAATTCTCGGCTCGGGTATAAACTTTGAGAAGGCAAAGGAAATGCTCGCAGGAGTGACTCTTGAAAGTGTTGCCATCATCAAGCTCATTGGAGAATATTTCGGAACTGATATAAACAAGTATCCTCTGATGAATCACATATACACCCTTATTACCGAGAATATCGTGAAGGATATTCCTTGGTCTTCAATGAAATACGAATATTGATTTTCGGCAATAAACGCATTCGGCGGTAAATGTTTGTTTACATTTACCGCCCTTTATTATTAATTTTTATATCTATCACTGCCGGTTCGTTTATATTTTTTCCATTCTCATCAAAGCGTGATCCATGACAGGGGCAGTCCCAAGTGCGCTCGGCTTTATTGTATTTAAGTGCGCACCCCATATGGGGACATCTAGGCACTGTCGGAGTAATAAGAGACAGTGCGGCATTCGCTCCGTTTGAAATAAGCTTTCTGATGTTTAAGCTTCTTGAAGGAGAAAAAACCTTGGCGTAATCGTTTCTGTTCTCTAAGACGAGGTCTCTTAGTATCATCGCACCCGCCATAGCCGAAGTCATTCCCCATTTGTTAAATCCTGTAGTGACAAAGATATTTTTACTGGATTTTGAATATTTCCCTATATACGGTATGCCGTCAAGCGTTATGCAGTCCTGCGTTGCCCATTTGCATACCTCCTTTGCGTGAGGATAATACATTTTTGCAAAGCTCGAAAGCTCACCGTATGCTCCGCCCTGCTTACCGGTACGATGGTCTCCGCCGCCGACAAAAAGCAAATTCTTATAATTTCTGAAGGACATTCCATCTTCCGCCTCGTCAACGTAAATTCCTTGCACGCAAGGCGCATTTTCAAGCGCCGTAACATACGAACGGTGCTGATACATTTTCAAGAAATAAAATCCCTTTTTATTAAGTAGGGGAAAATGCGTTGCAACTATGATTTTTTTAGCACGGATATGGCCCTTATCTGTTATAACACAGTTATCCGACTCTATTTTCAGCACCTTGGTATTCTCTGCTATATCAAGTCCCTCGGCTACCGCGTAAAGAAATTTCAATGGGTGAAACTGCGCTTGATTTTTCATTTTCACAGCTCCGGCAATAGAAAACGGAAGCTCCGTATCCTTTACAAATTCAGCACCTATACCAAGCTTGTCCAAGACGGACGTCTCCTTCTCGATAATATGCCTTTTATCTAGTGAATAAACATAGGAATCGCAAAGCTGATAATCGCAGTCAATCTCGGCACAAAGCTTATCGTACATTTCCATAGCTATAATCTGTGCCTCGGCGTAAAGGGCCGCATATTCAAGACCGTATTCCTTTACTATCTTATGGTATATAAGCCCGTGTTGCATCGTAATTTTTGCACTCGTGTTTGCGCTGACTCCCGCACCTATCTCGTCTGCTTCAAGAAGCAGACAGTCAACACCTGCTTCCTTCATCATATATGCGCAAAGCACTCCTGCAATACCACCGCCTATTACCAAAACGTCAACATTTTTGTCTCCGTCAAGGCTGTTAAACTTTGTTTTTTTGGGTTCTTGACGCCATATAGAATACATAAAAAGCATACCTTCCTTTTTCGTTAGTATGCGTTTTTTTTATCGGTACATACATATTTTATTTTTTTGTATTGCTTTTTAAATTTTTCTATATTATAATGGAACTGCGATAATATTTTCCTGCGCGATATACATCTGGGCGAGTCTTCGCCTGTTCTGGAAATTTACGGAAATGTCAAAAATTTTATTAAGCGCGACATCATGTTCGATTAGAAAAGGAGAAGAATTATGAATAGATTTCCAAACCGAGCGAGAGTATGCTTTGTAGGTGACAGTCTCGTCGCCTCAAATCTTCCCCTCCCCAGAATTATAGACCACTATAACAAATATTTCCCCGAGAGCGAAGTGCGCTTTTTTAATTGCGGCACGTCGGGAGGTACGTATAAAAGCGCGATAGAATTCTTCCATGATGACGTTCTTTCACATAATCCTACTCACGTCGTTGTCGCATTCGGTATCAACGATTCGGATAGATGGCGTCTTACGCACCCCAGAAGCGATACCAGACTTTCAAGTATGAAGCGAACCTTTGAGAAATACAAGGAAAACGTTCGTGCTTATTGCGACCTCGTTCTTTCTCACGGAATCAAGCTGATTATATGCACTCCCTCGCCATATGATGAGTATTCACCAAGCGAGACTTCCGCTTTTCAAGGCGGATACGCGCTTTTGCTTGGCTATGCCGACTTTATCCGCACTTTCGCCAAAGAGCGCGGAATTGAGCTGTGCGATTATCACGACTATATGTCAAGAATGATTGAGACAGATCTATGCCCCGTCATCTCACCCGACAGAGTACATCCTACATCGCATGGATATTATCTTTTAGCGAAGTGTTTCCTTTTGCATCAAGGGCTCGAAATAGACAAAGAAGCACCGATTTCTGAATATTTCTCAGATTGGTCGGCACATGTAGACAAGCTTCGTTTGATTTTTGGAGCGGAGCATATGATAGTTCACGACTATAGCATGCCTCTTGAAGAAAAAATGACTATGATGGAAAAAAAGGTGAGAGACGAAGATTGGGGCCAACCGGTCTTTGAGAGATTTATCAGAGGTTTTGTTGCCGAAAAGCGCAATCAAAAGATTTTGTATGAAAAAATAGATGAGCTTTATGAAAGGGATATATTTAAGTCTTGTAAAAACTGATTTTAAAAATATAAAACAGCGGCAGAGATACTGTATTTTCAGCGTCTCTGCCATTCTTTATGCGCAACTATAAATTCATTCAAGCGTATAAATTTTTTCATTCAAATCATTGATTACCTTTTGAATTGCGTGCTCTTCGTTACTGACGGTAATACGGTCTGCTGCTTTTAGAACGTCAGGGCAGGCATTTGATACTGCTATACCCAGCCTTGCGGCTTGGAGCATCGAGATGTCATTATTGTAATCGCCTATCGCAACAGTTTTGTTTATATCAATATTCAAATACTCACACAGCTTTTTTACAGCGCAGCCTTTTCCGCTACCCTTAGGTAAAATCTCAAACAGCGTTCTTTCAGACCGAACAAAATCAAATTTTTCCGCCATCGGGTGAGAAAGCAAGTTTTTTTCTATTTCTAAAATCTCTTCATTACTTTCACTTCCGAATATTACTTTCGCGATTGGCTCATTTATTTCGGTATAATCACAAACAATCTTGTCAAGCTTTGTCGCTTTTCTGAAATTTTCCATTGTCGGATTTTCTTTACAGAAATAAGTCTTGTAAAAGGTATTAACCTGAATTCCCACGTCAGGGAATTTATTATCAACACATCTGATTAATTCAACCGCGTCATCCTTCATAGGACACATCCATATATATTTTTCTGCTATATAGTCATACAAACCGCCTCCGTTTACGCATCCAAACGGAGCATTCGGCTTTACGGCATTATAAAAATCAGAGGTATAAAACGGCATACGACCGGTAACAAAGGTAAATGTTCCGCCTTCACTTTTGAAAAATTCTATCGCACTTATATTTTCTAAAGATATTGTGCCGTCATTTCTCAAGAGCGTACCGTCAAGATCCGTACAAATCAATATTCCGTCAAATTTACCCATTATTAAGCTCCTTTAATAAATCCATAAGGCCTTTTCGTGGATATTATATCATAAATTCTGTTAACTTGCAATATTATGCGAAGTATATTAATCCACTGTGCGTGGATATTTCGAGTATATTCGATTTAGATTGCCATTGGGTTGCCTAAGCAAATTTCTGTATTTTTTCACAAACTTACTCTTTCCTGTGCCGGACTGAACAAAAAGCCGATATTACTCGAACTTATGAAATAACACATGATATAATAAAGCTCCTCTTAATACTCGTAAAAATACAACGTAAAACTATGTCAAGGTTATTATTTTTCTTTATAATAGCTGTTTTTCTTACAAATGCCTTGATATTCTGTATATTTTGTGGTATAATAAACATGCCAAACGAACTTAATAATCGCATCAATAGGTATATTTTTCTTTATGGGATAACTATACCATTTTTCCTCATACTATTAAACGAATCCATTTGGTAAAAATGCGACTCCCGTTTGATAGTATGAAAATACCTATCTGCGTATAAGTTCGTTTGGCGACAGCTTGGAGTTTGCGTTTTTCGGTGCGCTGACTCACGTTGGCGCACCTTTTTGATTTTAAGAAACTCACCGATGTGGGAGAACAATGAGCAATTACGATAAAACGACAAAGCAACATGTTGAAAATATAAACGGTGAGGATTCTTTTGAGGGTATGTCAAACGAGAACCGTGAGCTTTTCAAGCGCGCATTATCAGATGCGATGTACTCAAAAATACGCAAAGTTGAGGAAGAAACCAACGACATTGAAATACCACCGGCAAGCAAACGTCACAAGATACGAATGAACAGGCTGTTTCGTGAGCGCGTCGGCGGCACTTTTCTTCTGTTTCCAGAGGTAGATAATTTCTATGAAAAATTGCGAAGCAAGCTTATAGTGAAGCTCAAAATCAACGAATTTCTCGAAAGATGTGAAGAACGCAGACGAGGGAGATAAAAATGAAAAAAGACATGGGGAGATTTTACTTACTTGTGTACACCTGATTTAGGTAATGTATTTCTTTTGACTTCAGCACCGTTTAATCTTGATTCTTAAAAACTGCTCCTAAGAGTCCGTTACATTTAGAGGTGCATTTTTTGTGTTTTATATCGGAATAAGTTGTCGATTTAGTAGTAAAATATCACATATCGAACTCGTATTAATTGTTCAGTTTTAACAAAAACAAAAATAAATACAAAAACATGTGTTTTATTCATACTTTAGACATATATTTTTGATACAATAGCAAAGCGTTTTACGTAAGTAGCACATTTTGGGTAATCAAATATTATAAGAAAAACACAAAAATTCGGAGGACGCCATGAATTTGGAGAATCTTGAAGTAAAGCATAAGGCTTTTGGTCCCGGAGTTGTAGTATCTGCTGAGGGAAAATACATTACCGTTAAGTTTGCATCGGTAAATAAAGTATTCGTTTATCCGGATATTTTTGAAAAATTTTTAACGTTGGTTGATGGAAGTGTAAGTGATGAAATTCTTGCTGATCTTTCACGCTCTAGAGAGGTTAAAAAGCAGATTCTGGATAAAAAGAAGGAAGAGAATTATCTTGCGATGACTAAAGGTATAGTTATACCCGGCAAGGAAATTGTTCTCGACGAAATCGAAGATGAGGACAGTCGGGAGAAAAACGAGACCGAAGAAATATAATTAAAAGGTTGCCTTAAAAGCCGAAATCGGTATGTTAAGGCAACCTTTTTCCTACTTGACTAAAAAAATAAAATGCGATATAATAATTTAACAGATGTGTAAAAAGGAGCTTGTAAATGCTTGCTTTAGGATATATAGGTTCGTTACTTTACGGGGTTTTATGTCTGGCAATTTCTATGGTTGCCTATAAACTCGGTTTACCTAAAAAATATACCAGAAAAATAGTTCATATTTTGGTTGGCTTTGAATGGGTTATACTCTATCACACTTTAGGAGTTGGAATTCATTTTATAGCAGTATGCCTTATATTTACTACGCTTTTGGCGGTGACTTATAAAAAGAGTCTCATGCCAATGATTTCATCAGAATCGGATAATGCTCCGGGCACGGTGTACTATGGGATATCTATGACTGTAATGGCGATAGCCTCTTGTTTTATTGAGGGCTTTGTTTTTGCGTTTGGAATAGCAGTTTTTTGCACATCAATAGGCGACGGCATGGCAGGCGTTATTGGCAGTTCGCTTTCAAAGATAAATCCCAAAATATACAAGAATAAATCATTAATAGGTACGCTTTCGGCTTTTGCTTTTTCATTTGTCTCTATATATGTTTTTGGATTGATTTATGACCTGAATTTAAAAATAAGTTATGCCTTGGCAATTGCTCTGTTGGCATCAGGTCTTGAGCTTATTACGGAGTACGGTCTTGATAATATTACCTTACCGCTTGGAGTTGCAACGCTTTCGTATCTTTTGCTGTTCGTAAACGGAACGGTAAGTTATATAATTCCCATAATATTGACGCCGTTTGTGGTTGCATTCGCCATTGAAAAGCGTATTTTAACAAAAAAAGGCGTGGCTTTTGCTCTGTTGCTTGACCTAATAGTGTCTTTTGCATTAGGTAATTTTGGTTTTGTATTGCTTCTTGAATTTTTGCTTTTGAGTGTAGCTGTCGATAAACTTAAAAAATATTTGAAGAAAACTAAAGACGAGATTTCCAAAAGGGGAGAACACAGAGATGAGATTCAAGTGCTTTCCAACGGTATAATTCCGGCATTAATGGCTCTTTTATATTGGGCAAGCGGTAATTATGCTTTTATAGTAGGATATAATGTAGCTTTAGCAGAAGCATTCTCGGATACGTGTGCTTCCGGAATCGGAGGAATTTCCCAAAAAGCCTTTGATCCGTTTAAAATGAAAAAAGTTCCTTCGGGACTTTCGGGCGGAATGTCAATTCCCGGAACTCTGGCATCTGTGATTGCTCCTTTTATTTTCTTGCTTGTCTCTGTAGCTTTTGGAATAATTGATTTTAAAGTATGGGCATTGTGCGCGGCTTTTGCTGCCGCAGGCGCTATTTTTGATAGTTTTATCGGTTCAGTATTCCAGTGCAAATTCCGATGTAATGTATGCGGTATAATTACCGAAAAGAATATTCATTGTGAAACGGATACAAAACTTGTTTCAGGATTTAGGTGTGTTACCAATGATGTAGTTAATCTGGTTTCCGCCCTAATAAGCTCGATTTTGTCAATAATAGTATACATTTCCACCTTTTTATGATTGAAATTCTCATATATTGTATGTGCATTTTTATACTGTTTTGTTCGAACTTTATTATAACTTATGCAAATGTGCGCTCTCGTGTGTTTTTCATTATCGAGTGCGCACATTTTTGTCAGAAACAACTATATAATATTAAAGTGTTGGTAATGCTTGACAAAGAAGAGCTTAAATGTTAAAATATGATATATAGTTGTAATTACTAACAAGACATATTTCACAATGTTATCGTTGGAGGTGCGTTAAATTGAAAAAAAGAAATCAAATACTAGTGGTACTGCTAATGTCTTTAGCGTGTGTAATGTCACTCTCTTCCTGTGATAATACGATGGGAGAAAAGATTGGTTTAACATGCGATGATATAGGCATAAGTCATATCGGTAAATGGGAAACAACAGTTGAACCTACCTGTACATCAGAAGGTGAAGAGTCTAGGATTTGTTCTATTTGCGGAACTTCTGAGACTAGAGCTGTGGCTGTCATTGAGCATGATATGGCTCCTTTCCCCGAAAAGTTGCCAACTTGTACGGAACCAGGTTATCCTGCTTGCGACCGCTGCACAAAATGTGATTTCTCAGATGCGCAAGTTATCCCGATGTTGGGACATGCGGAGATTCATCATAATGGGGTAAAGCCTACGTGTGCTGAGGGTGGTTATGCTGATTATATCACTTGTGAAAGATGCGACTACTCTACATATGAGGAGCTTTTAGCGCTTGGTCACGACGAGATACCTCACCAAAGTGTATCTGCTACTTGTACCGTGGCGGGATGTAACGACTACGTCACTTGCTCAAGATGCGATTATTCTACATACGTAGAGCTTTCGGCACTCGGTCACGATGAGATAGCTCATCAGGGTGTACCTGCTACTTGTACTGCGACCGGATATAAGGACTACGTTACTTGTTCAAGATGCGATTATTCTACATACGCGGAACTTGAAGCACTTGGTCACGATGAAATAACTCACCAGGGTGTATCCGCTACTTGTACTGCGACGGGATATAAGGACTACGTTACTTGCTCACGGTGCGATCATTCTACATACGTGGAACTTGAAGCACTCGGTCATGACATGGTTTTGTGCGAAAAATTAGCAGCAACGTGTACCACATCCGGATATGAGGCATACGATGCTTGCAGCCGTTGCGATTACGAAGGTGAAAAAGTAATTCTTGAACCTCTTGGTCACGATGAGATAACTCACCAGGGTAAAGCTGCTACTTGTACCGCGGTAGGATATAACGACTACGTCACTTGCTCACGGTGCGATTATTCTACATACTCGGAACTTGAAGCGCTCGGTCACGATGAGCAGTTGTGCGAAGGACTCGCTGCAACCTGCACCACGTCGGGATATGAACCGTATTATGCCTGCAGTCGCTGTAGCTATGAGAGTGAAAAGGTGGTTATTAAATCTCTTGGACATGATAAAATCTCTCACGAAGCTGTAACACCTACCTGCGAAATAGAAGGCAACAGTGCATATGAAACCTGTAGTCGCTGCAGTTATAGCACATATAGGTCTCTTGGATTTGCGCCTCATACCGAGGCTGTGCTTCCCGAGGTGAAGCCTACATACACTACCACAGGACTTACTGAGGGAACATATTGTACTGTTTGCGAGAAAACTATAAATCCTCAGCAGGTTATACCTCTTGTCGGTATTTTTACCGCAGCTGCAGATAATTCTGTAAAAGGAACTGTTAGCATTTCTAGCTGTGACGCCATAATAGGAACTTCTGTAGAGATTGTCGCCAATGCGAATGATGGCTATAGATTTGTAGGATGGTTTGATGGTGATAAGATTGTAAGTCTTCGCCCCGATTACGTGTTTGCGATGCCTGATAGCAGATATTCCTTGACGGCACGGTTTGAGTCTGTCGGTGCTGCGTGGGATGGTTCTGTTGCAACTGCTTTTGCAGGCGGTGACGGAACTTATAGCAACCCATATCTTATTGCAAACGGAGCACAGCTCGCACGTATCGGTGTTATCGGTACAACGAGTGGAAAATATTTCCGCATTGTCGCTAATATCGACCTTGGCGGTGAAGATTGGACTCCTATCAAGAACTTCTATGGTTATCTTAACGGCGATGGATATACAATTTACGGACTTAAGATTACAAATGCGGTATCGGTAACAAATATTGGTGCTTGTGCAGGTCTGTTTACAAACGTTGGAAGCGGCTCTGTTTATGGTCTTGAGATAGCGGATGCTGATATAAATCTGTCGGTTGATGGCACTGTTTACGCAGGCGTCATTGCCGGATACTCGAAAGGTGCAGCATTTTACAATAATAAAGTCTCAGGTGATATTAAGGTTGTTTCTCTTGGAAGTGTGGTATACGTAGGCGGATTTGTCGGATACGATTACTCTACGAGAAATATATTTTCTTACATTGACAGCCGTGTAAATATGGATGTTACAATTGATAGCGGAGAAGCGTATATAGGCGGATTGTTCGGGTATCTCGCAGCGACCATTAGTAACAGCTTCTACCAGGGAACCATTACGGCTTCATTTGATACTTGCTATATGGGAGGTGCGGCAGGTTACCTTGTTAGCAATTATGGCGACATTGAAAAGACTCTGGTTAGACCAACTTATAACGTAACGACGCCTAAGACGGTAAGTAACAGTTCTGTTCGTGTCAGAGGACTTGTAGGAAACTCCAGTTATGATATAGGCTACAGGAGTTATTACGTACATGTCGGAAACTTTATAGTAAACGGAAGCGATTCTTCTTATTCAGGAGCTGCGGGATACGTAATAAACGAAAGTAATATTTCAAAGCTTTACACGAAGAGCTTCTATATAAGCGATATGTACTGGGAAGAGACATATTTTGATTTTGCGGGAGTTGATACCGAGAACGAAAAGATACCGTATCTCAATATAAGATCTTACAAAATCGGTGATTCTCTTGTTGAATACAGTGCAAGTGTAGAGGGTGAAGGCGTTGTATCAAGACCGAGCGGATACTTTACTTCAAACGGCAATTCGGTTGTAGCAGCTATACCCGAACTCGGTTATGAGCTGGAAGGATGGTATGTGAACGGCAGTCTTGTAAGCACTGAACCGGTATATGTGCTTGACTCGTCTGAATCTATAACGCTTTTGGCTAAGTTTAAGCTTTCGGATTATACCGTATCCGGATCTGCCACTAACCCCACGGTTATAATATCAGGACTTGGAAATTCATATCATTACGGTGACTCGGTTACCCTTGAAGCTACATTGACAGATCTTACTCGCCTTGTCGGTTGGTATGTAGACGGCAATCTCGTATCGGAAAGCCTTTCGTATACCTTCACTGTTACGGGTGACTTGGACGTTGAGGTTCGGGTAGATACTAAACACAAGGTCAGCATCTTAACAGATCGCGACGAAAGCGGAAGCGTTGATATTACCGAAGCCTGGTTATTTGAAGGCGAGTCGATAATGTTCACTGCCGAGGAAAAGGAAGGTTATATATTCTTCGGTTGGCTTAATGAAAATAATGAGCTCGTTAGCAAGAGCCGTACGTATACTCTTACTATGCCAAATAGTGATGTTACATTAACTGCTCACTTCGTTACTGAAGAATACAGCGCGGTAAGCGTATGGGACGGTAAATCAAGTGGTAGCTATAAAGGAAGCGGTACTTATGAAGATCCATATCTCATAGAAACCGCGCAGCAGCTTAAAGCACTTGCTAACACAGTTAATTATAAGAAGTTGACCGGTACTAACACTGTTTACAACAACCACATAGATGCGTATTATAAACTTATGGTCGATATTGACCTTAACGGTCTTGAATGGGTGCCGATCGGACATATTTCAATAAGTCAGCCGTTTAAGGGTCACTTTGACGGTAACGGACATACCATATCAAACTTTAAGATTACAGAGTCTTATGATTATAGCGGTTTGTTTGGCCAGGTTTATGGTACCGTGTACGACCTCAAGGTATCCGACTTTGAGATAATCGCAAGCGGTCCTGCCGGAGGTATTGCCGGAAATCTCACGAGCAGAAGTATAACGGGTTGTATGGCTGTCAACGGTAAAATAAAAGGTAGCACCGTTGGAGGTATTGTCGGTATTGCATATTATGGTGCATATGTTTCAAATTGCTATACCGATGTGGATATAACAAATTATTCAAAATCAGGAAATATCGGCGGTATCGTAGGATATGTTTATGAAAATAGCACTACTTACGGAAATCCTAGAATAGAGTATTGCATTGCGGCTGGAAGCATTAGTATAGTATCAACAAATGCAACTCAACTTTATGTAGGCGGCATCGTAGGATATGCAGGCGCGAAAGCGCAGGTTGATGACGTTTGCTCGTTCTGTACCATTACGTACGATATTACAGGAGGAGGCTCGTATAGTATAGGAAATGTTGTAGGATACTCATATAGAGCGACCTACACGACGGGATACTATTATGATCAAACCGCACTCGGTACTCAGTCATCTTATAGCGCGGCGACAGCGGATGCGTTGAACACATATATATTTAAAAACTTCTATAGTTGGGATATTTCAAGCCTAGACGTTGCTAACGGTGTTCTTCCGACTCTCAAGAAATTTAACGGACTTGGCGGAGTATATTATCACGTATACGCCTCGGCTACTTCTCCTGTATCTGTAAATTATCACAGCATAATGGTACCTGCGGGACTAAGCGTTACTCTTATTGCTGAAATTCCCGACGGATACAATTATAAGGGTTGGTATAATGCAGATTCATTACTCACAACGAATACGGCTTATACTTTCGCACCCACCGCTGACACGGAGGTGTATGTATCGTCAAGTATCAAATCTTATTCGGTATATCTTAAATCTTATACCCAAGGTGCTGAGTTCTCCGGCGCAGGAACGTATGATCACGGAACTGTTGTAACGGTAGTTGCTCCTGAGATTTCCGGATATCGCTTCGATGGTTGGTATAA
>JAZRHO010000075.1:0-40590 GCA_045644805.1 Eubacteriales bacterium
TGGTTTATGCTTGATTATCCTAAGCATAAAGCGTTACGTTCGTACGTCGCCTCGTTGAATAGATTTTATCTTGAGTGCAAAGAGCTTTGGGAGCTTGATTTTTCCCCTAGCGGATTTGAGTGGATATTTGCTGATGAAGCCGAAAAGAATATAGTTGCTTTCAGACGTAAAAACATTAATGGAGACAGTGTTATCGTTGTTCTGAGCTTTTCGGGTATTGACCAATATGTAAGCTTAGATATAAAATCTCAATCACTTGTGTGCTTATTTGATACAGGTGAAATAGGTGACGTAAATAAAAATAATTATATTAACGTAAAAAAATCTGGTAGGAAATATCTTGCCAATATAAAAATTCCTGCGTTTTCGGGAATGATACTAAGCGAAAAAAAGAAAACAAATAAAAAAACACTGAAGGAGAATTAATATGTATTGTAAGAAAGAATGCATAGCCATGCTTCTTGCCGGCGGTCAGGGATCAAGACTTTATGATTTGACAAAGCAAACCGCTAAGCCCGCAGTATCATTTGGAGGAAAGTATAAAATCATCGATTTTCCGCTTTCGAACTGTATCAATTCCGGAATAGATACAGTTGGTGTTTTAACGCAGTATCAGCCATTGGCACTTAATGAGTATATAGGTAACGGTGCAACATGGGATCTTGACCGTTCAAGAGGAGGTCTTTCTGTATTGCCTCCATATCAGGGAAACAAAAAGACTGATTGGTATAAGGGAACAGCAAATGCAATTTACCAAAACATCAATTTCATAAAACAATATAATCCGGATTATGTACTTATTCTTTCGGGAGACCATATTTATCGCATGGACTATTCCGAAATGCTTGCAAAGCATAAGAAAACAGGGGCTACCTGTACCATAGCAACGATTTCCGTTCCTATGGAGGAAGCTAGCAGATTCGGTATTTGTAATACAAATGATGATGATACCATTTACGAATTCGAGGAAAAACCGAAAAAACCTAAAAACAATCAAGCTTCTATGGGTATTTATATTTTCAATACAGATATACTCTACGAGTACCTTGAAGCAGATGAAGCTGATGAAAATTCGAGTAATGACTTTGGCAAAAACATAATTCCGAATCTTTTGAAAAACGGTGAAAAGATCGTTGCATACAGATTTGACGGATATTGGAAGGACGTCGGAACTATTTCATCCCTTTGGGAGGCAAATATGGACCTTATCGGAGACGATCCTATACTTAATCTCAGAGATCGTCACTTCCGCATATATTCCAAAAATCAAGCACGCGCACCGCAGTTTGTCGGACCGAACGCAAAAATGGTAAATTCGATGATATCCGAGGGTTGCACGATTAACGGCACTGTTGTTAATTCAATACTTTCTGGCGGTGTTGTTATAGAAGATGGCGCAGAGGTATATGATTCGGTTATTATGGACGATGTAATTATACGAAAAGGCGCTTCGGTATATACTTCGATTATAGATTCAGATTCCGAAGTGCTTGAAGGCGCTACGGTTGGCGTAAAGGATGCGGAAAAATCTGATATTACTGTTATTGCAAAGGGCTCGTGCGTTAAGCCCGAAATAAAGTAAGGAGGCAAAAGTAATGGCTATCAGTGCAGTAGGAATTATATTTTCAAATTTGAATAATAATACGCTTTCAAGACTTACCAGGGATAGAACTGTTGCGGCAATACCTTTTGCCTGCAGATACAGATTGATAGATTTTTGCCTGTCAAATCTTGTAAATGCAGATATATCAAAGATTCACGTAGTAGCGAACTATAATTATCGTTCTCTTATAGATCACATAGGAAGCGGTAAAGACTGGGATCTTGCCAGAAGAAATGATAACGTGAACTTCATATCGCCTTTCCAAAATGCTCTTTCTACGTCAGCTAAGGTTTTTGCTACTCATATGGAAGCGTTGAAGAGTATGAGACAGTACATTGAGGAATTCAAGGAAGAACACGTAGTTCTTATGGATTCTGACTGTGCATTGAACATAGATATAGCTGATGTTATAAAAACTCACGAAAAAACAGGGGCAAATGTCACAATGGTGACTAAAGTTCCCAAGGAAGGATTTACTTCCAAGAATCCTCGCATGTTCGTATCATCGGTTGCAGGTAAGATTACCGATATAGTTATGGACAATGTTGCCAGTGATGACAATAATGAGCTTGTTCTTAATATATTCGTAATGAAGACAACCTATCTTCGTTCGCTTATAGATGAAGCGCTGGCTTATGGCTATAATAGCTTTACGGAAATGGTACTCAAGAAATATAAGCATTCGAATTACAGAACTTATTATTTCGACGGGTATGCCGCTTCGGTATCAAGCTTCCTTGATTACTATAATCATTCGATAGAGCTTGCGACAAACGCAAAAGCAAGAGATTCTTTGCTCAATCAAAAGGAACGTCCTATCTTTACACGAGTACACAATTCTGCCCCTGTCGTTTATACAGCAACCGCAAAGGTTGAAAATTCTCTTATAGCGGATGATTGCGTAATAGAAGGAACGGTAATTAATTCTGTTATTTCCAGAGGTGTTCACGTTGCGAAGGGCGCTGTTGTTAAGAATTCGATTTTGTTCCAAAGAACCGATGTTCAGAAAAACGCAGCGCTTAATTGTATTGTAACAGATAAGAATGTCATAATAACCGAGGGAGTAAAGCTTTCCGGAAATGAAACGATGCCTTTCTTTGTTCAAAAGGGCAGAATAGTTTAATCTGTTAAGAGGTGTAGTATGAAAATATTGTATGTAACGAGTGAAGCCAATCCTTACGCAGCAAGCGGAGGACTCGGAGACGTTCTTGGCGCTCTTCCTCTTACAGTGGCAGAAGCCAATCCCGATTCTGAAGTAAGCGTGATAATGCCTCTTTACGGATCGATGAAGGAAGAATATCGTAAAAAACTTGTAAAGGTAAAAGACATATTCTTTAAATACGCTTGGAGAAATACCGGCGCATCGATTTTTAAAATTGAAAATAACGGCGTAACGTATTATTTTGTCGAAAATCATTATTATTTCGACAGAGGAAGACTATACGGTGAATACGATGACGCAGAACGCTTTGCATTTTTCTCATTAGCTGTTTTAGAGTTCATTGTTCAAAGCGGAAATGTTCCTGATCTGCTTCACGCAAATGATTGGCAGTCTGCTTTGACTGTAATTTATTTGAAAACCAAGTTTTCATCAATTGATATAATGAAAACAATACGTACAGTTTACACCATACACAACATTGAATATCAAGGAAAATTTGATTCAGCAATACTTGGCGATATCTTTGCCCTTGACGGATATGCAAATATAGTCGAATATGGCGGATGCATTAACCTTATGAAGGGTGCACTTACTGTTTCTGATTATATAACTACGGTAAGTCCCAATTATGCCTATGAGCTAAATCATGATTTCTTCGCCTTTGGTCTTGCTGACGTTGTAAGGGGTGTCAGAGGTAAATTCAGCGGAGTGATAAACGGTATTGATTACGATTATTTTTCTCCCGAATCGGGCGGTGACATTGATTTTTCATATTCCTTGAGCGATGTTAAAGAAGGAAAACGTAAAAACAAGCTTGCTTTTCAAAAGGAAGTGGGACTTGAAGAAAACGCTGATATTCCGCTCGTCGTTATGATAACCAGACTCGCTACGGCAAAGGGAATAGACCTTGTTGCGGCGATTATTGATGAATTGCTACGCGAAGATCTTCAGTTTGTTATTTTAGGAACAGGCGAAGAAACATATGAAGATATGTTTAGTGAGCTTGAAAAGCGGCACAACAATGTAAAGGCACTTATAAAGTTTGACCGTGTTATTTCCAAGAAGATGTATGCTTCGGCAGATATATTTGTGATGCCCTCTAAAAGCGAGCCTTGCGGTCTTGCGCAAATGATAGCTTGCTCATACGGAACGGTTCCGGTCGTACGTGCTGTCGGCGGTCTATTTGATTCAATTAAGCCTTACGGTTCAGAGAGTGAAAACGGCTTTACATTTGATAATTACAATGCTCATGAACTGTTGTTCACAATAAAGAAAGCACTGGATCTTTATAAAAACAAAGATGCGTGGGATGATTTGGTCAAAAAAGCAAAAACAACCGATTTTTCGTGGAAAAACTCGGCTGATAAATATATTAAAATTTACAAGAAATTACTGGAATGGTAGGATATAAAAAATAATGGCAAATCAATCAAGCAAAAATCTCTTAACAGGAAAAAAAGATAAGATTACAAAAACCGAACTTAAAGAAAGAATAGAAGCTAAACTCGTAACACGCGGTGTTTACGATCCTAATGAGGCAACCGACGACCAGCTTTATAACGCTACCGTTTTAGCAATTAAAGATATAATGCTTGAGTACCGTTCTTCGTTCAGAAAAAGAATAAGAGCAGTAGACGGCAAAAAAATTTGTTATCTTTGCATGGAATTTTTGGTGGGAAGATCACTCAAAAACGATTCGATGAATCTCGGTATTTATGATGAGCTTTGCGAAATAATGTCTGATTTTGGCTCTTCATTTGAAAAAATATATTCTTGCGAGGTTGACCCGGGACTCGGTAACGGAGGACTTGGAAGGCTTGCGGCTTGCTTTATGGATTCGCTTTCAGCTCAAGATTATGCAGCGAACGGATATTCACTTCTTTATGAAAACGGATTGTTTAAGCAAAAGATTATAGACGGAGAGCAGGTTGAGCTTCCGGATAGTTGGCTTGGAAGTGGCGGAGTATGGCTCGTTCCTCGTCCCGAAAAGAGTGTTACTGTAAGATTCGGAGGAAGAATAGAAGAAAAGTGGGAAAACGGACAACTCAAATTTCTTAACTATGATTATGATGAGGTTAAGGCAGTTCCTTATGATCTGTTGATTCCCGGAACATCAACAAATGCGGTAAATAAAATATGTCTTTGGAGATCGAGACAGGCATATTCTTCTATAATGAATTATACTTCCCAAAGCTCATATATGCAAAATCTTTCCAACAGTAATAATGCGGAAGTTATAACACAGCAGCTCTATCCTAATGATAATTATGATGAAGGAAAACTGCTTAGACTTACCCAACAGTATTTTCTTGTTTCTGCTTCGTTGCAAAGCATAATAAGCGATTATTTTGCAGAGCACGGTTCCTTAAGGGGATTTGAAGACAAGGTTGCTATCCATATTAACGATACCCATCCGGCACTTTGTATTCCGGAACTAATGCGCATACTTATGGATATCTATTCTTATTCATGGGATGATGCTTGGTCAATCGTTGTAAAGACAGTTTCTTATACAAATCATACAGTTCTTCCGGAAGCTTTGGAGTGCTGGAGAGTTGATCTGTTCAGCATGAAGCTCCCTAGAATCTATATGATAGTAAATGAGATTAACCGCAGATTTACCGCTGATCTTTGGAATCTTTATCCGGGTGACTGGGATAGAATTTCCAGAATGGCGATCGTTGCATACAATCAGGTTCGTATGGCAAATCTTTCTGTTGTAGGATCGCATACCGTTAATGGTGTTTCAAAGCTACACAGTGACATTCTCAAGAAAACCATATTCCATGATTTCAACAAGATGACGCCGTGGAAATTTACAAATGTCACCAACGGTGTTGCCCATCGCAGATGGCTGAATTATGCTAACCCGCGCCTTTGTAAGCTTCTCGACGAAGTTATAGGTACGGATTATCGTGAAGATGCAAATAATCTTATAAAGCTTGAGAAATTCAAGGACGATAAGGCTGTGCTTAAACAGATTGAAGAAATCAAGCATTATAACAAAGAAACATTTGCTTACTATGCGTATGAAAAGACAGGAAGAAGAATTGACGCTTCGTCTATATTCGATGTTCAGATAAAAAGAATGCACGAATATAAGCGTCAGCTTCTAAATGTTATGAAAATTATTTCTCTTTATAATGAGATTCTTGAAAATCCGAATGCTGACATACCTCCTCAGACATTTATATTCGGATGTAAGGCGGCTCCCGGATATGCTATGGCAAAGAAGCTTATTAAGCTTATTTGGTTCCTTTCCGAAGAGCTTGAGCGCAATCCTTTAACAAGAGACAGACTTAAGATTGTATTTATGGAGGAGTATAATGTATCTTTAGCAGAGGTGCTTATACCATCCGCAGATATTTCTGAGCAAATATCTCTCGCAGGTAAGGAAGCAAGCGGCACAGGTTGTATGAAGCTTATGATGAACGGTGCTTTGACGGTGGGTACTCTTGACGGCGCCAACGTCGAAATTCTTGCTGCGACCGGAAGAGATAATATTTACATCTTTGGTCTTAATACTCCCGAGGTTGAAGAGCTTTGGAGAAACGGATACGTATCTCGTGATTTCTATCATCGTTCCCCGAAGCTTAAGGCTGTTATAGACCGTCTTCATCATCCTATAGGCGGTCAGGATTTCTCTCATATTGCAGATTATCTTATAAATGGTGGATACGGTGTTGCTGATCCGTTTATGTGTCTTGCTGATTTTGATTCTTATACTTACACATACGGCAGAGCCATGAATGATTATGCTGACAGAGAAGCATGGAGCAGAATGTCTCTTATGAATACTGCGACCAGCGGTATATTCTCTTCGGATAACAGTATTCGTAATTATGCAGAAAACATATGGCACGCATCGCCTATAAATAAAACTCAAAAATAATATTATTTGAGGTTCATTTCGTGAAATCATTAAGAATTTCAAGTTCGGATATCGCTTATCAGAAGGGCTTTGTGCAATATCTTCACAACGGGAAAGATATTGGATCTGGAGCATTCGAGCTAAAAGAAAATTCAGAGCTAAGAATACTGCTCCCGCGTTTTGCGGGGGCGGTTAGCACATTTCTGAAGATTTATGACGAATCGTTCGGTTTGCTTGGTGAATTTGAATGCGAGTACATAGATTCGGATTTTAAATATGATATATTTTCTTATAAAATAGAAAAACTTCCAATTGGCTTGTATTTCTTTGCTTTTGCCATACGTACGCCGGCAGGATTGCTTTTCGGTATGAAGGGCAAGGGAACAGAGCTGATTCTTACACCGTATGAACAGGGAAAGCATTTTCAGTTTTCTATCGTTGATTTTGTATATCCCGTCGCTGAAAAATATTTCGGCGGGATCATATATCATATATTCGTTGATAGATTTGCAAAGGGTGGAAATGTACCTTTGCGTAAGGATGCGATATTAATGGAGGATTGGGAGAATGGCATTCCTGAATATCCCGAATATCCGGGGGCGCACCTTGAAAACAATACGTTTTTCGGTGGAACGCTTTTCGGAATTATAGAAAAACTTGACTATATAAAATCTTTAGGTGTAAATCTCATTTATTTAAGTCCCATTTTTGAAGCATATTCAAACCATAAATATGATACTGGCGATTATATGAAGGTAGATGAGATGTTCGGAGGAGATAATGCCCTGAATCTTCTTATAGCGGAAGCGAAAAAGAGAGATATTGGTATAATACTTGATGGTGTTTTTAATCATACAGGTGCCGATAGCGTATACTTTAATAAAAATGGAAGGTATAACGATTTAGGTGCTTACCAGTCTAAGGAATCGCGGTATTATAATTGGTACGATTTTCAAACTTATCCTGATAAATACACTTGTTGGTGGGGGATAGAAATACTTCCGAGAATTAACCCTGAAGTAAAGGAGTGCGGAGAATTTATTGCAGGTCCCGGCGGAGTTATAGATAAATACGCAAAGCTTGGAATCGCGGGATTTCGTTTAGATGTTGCGGATGAGTTATCCGACAAATTTATAGGAAGTATAAAATCGCGAATCTCCGAAAACTCGGTGCAAAATTTGCTTTATGGTGAAGTATGGGAAGACGCTTCGAATAAAATTGCTTACGATAAACGCAAAAAATATTACCTCGGCAACGAGCTTGACGGTGTTATGAATTATCCTGTCCGTACGGGAATTATCTCATTCCTCAAAAACAAGGATAAAACAGATCTTGAATATGCGCTTGTTGATGTTATGTTTAATGCCCCTAAGCGTATAAGAGATATGCAAATGAATCTTTTGGGCACGCATGATACAGAAAGAATTATAACGATTCTTGCCGGGGATAGCTCTAAAAATAAAACAAATGCTGAGCTCGCTTATCTGCATTTAAGTTCTGAACAGAAGAAAAAAGGTGAAAAGCTTTTAAAAATGGCATATGCAATTTTAGCTACTATTCCCGGTATTCCTACTGTTTTTTACGGAGATGAGGTTGGCTTAGAAGGATATAAGGATCCTTTCAACAGAAGACCGTATCCGTGGAAAAAAGGAAACGATAGGATAAGGTCATTTTATAAAAAAATAGGTAGTATCAGAACGAGCAGCGACGTTTATTCAAATGGAGATTTTCAATTGATCTTGATCGATAATGAACATCTTGTATTTTCAAGAATAAAAGAAAATGAAGCCCTCATAACAATTGTCAATAATTCAGAAGAAACAATAAATATAAAATTCAAAGCGCACGCCCTTTCGCTTATAGATGTAAGAGAAAACACAAATTTTTCTATTCCGCCTATGAGTGTCGAAATTATAAAAGCAGATAAAAACAATAAACCAGAAATTCTCTAAAATAGCAAGGAGTGCCACAATAAAATGTGGCAGAAAAAACAATGATAGTCACTCTTATAGGCATGCCCGGATGCGGAAAAAGCTGTATGGGACATGCGATCTCGAAAAAACTAGGCATGAAAAACGTTGATTCCGATAAAGTCATAGAGAGCAAAATAGGAAAAAAGCTTCATCAGATAATTGCGGAAGCGGGCGTTGACGGATTTAAAAAAATAGAAGAAGAAGTGTTGCTTTCGATAGATGAAGATAATATAATTCTTTCGACAGGCGGCAGCGCTGTTTATTATCCCTCGGTTATGGAATATTACAAACAAAAAGGAGTTCTTGTATATCTTTATTGCTCTTATGATGTGATCGAAGCGCGTCTTGGTGATTTTTCAAAAAGAGGTGTCGTTTTAAAAGAAGGACAATCTCTTCGAGATCTTTATGAGGAGCGATGTGCGCTTTATAAAAAATACGCTGATATCATTGTAGATTGCAGCGGTAATGCATATTTTAAGTATCAAAGCAGGGTCGTTTCAGCTATAAAGGGTGTAACAGAAGGACTTTAAAATCCATTTATTATATCATAAAAGTAAAACCATCACAGAATTTTTATGTGATGGTTTTTGTTTATAAGAAACAAGACGGTAAAACGGTTCATCAAATACTAATTTAAACGTTTCTTTTTTGAATTAAGATATTAAAATGAGAACTTAAGTTGTCATATATGAAGAAAAATATTATAATGTTTCAAAACTCAGCTTTTTTCAAAGCTTTGTAAAGAATATCAGCATCGTTCTTTTTGTTAAAAACGGAGAGGCTTACTCTGATTAAACCACTTTCTGCTGTTCCGAGTTTTTCGTGTGCCATTGGAGAGCAGTGGAGTCCTTCTCTTGTACAAATGCCATAGTTTTCAAGATACCTTGACAGTTCGGAAACGTTTTTGTTTTTTATTCTGAATGATATAATACCATTATCTGCGCCAAAAATTTCGAGTCCCTTTATATCACGAATTCGTGCTTTAAAATAGTTTGTCAATTCATTGATTCTTTCTTCGATACCCTTTAATGAATATGAGTTAATAAAATCAATACCTGCGCTTATAGATACTATTGATGGAGAAGGCAAAGTACCAGCTTCAAAATGTTCCGGCAGTGCATCAGGCATAAATAAATTTCGTGATTCGTAACCGCTTCCACCTTCGATAAATGTTTCCTTTGGAACAGTTGAACCAAATACCGCAAAACCGCAGCCTTGTATACCAAAGAGCCCTTTATGTCCGGGTGCGCAAAGCACATCGCACGGATTTAACGATAAATCTAATTTTTTATGTCCAATTATTTGTGATGCATCTACGATTAATATCAGCTTGTGTTTTTTTGCTATTCCGGAAAGTATATTAAGCGGTATTTCATGTCCGGTTACATTTGACATAAGTGTTGAAATTATAGCAAAAGTATCGCTTCTAATGACACCTTCTATATTATTTTCTAAATTTCCGTCAGTTGAAAATACAGAATATTCTACTCCCAGTTTTTCCTTTAGCTTGTTTATTGGTCTTAAAACTGAGTTGTGTTCGAGATCAGAAATGATAACGTGACATTTTGATGTTATTATACTTTTGATAGCTGTATTTAGTGCGTATGTCGCATTTGTTGTAAAGCATATATTTTCAGGGGTATTAAAAGAAAGAATATCTGATATTGCCTCACGCGCCTTGTAAATTTCCATGCTCGTTTTTACTGCCAATTTGTGAGAGCTTCTACCCGGATTTGCACAGTATTTTTTTATGCAAGCAGAAGTTGCTTTTATAACTTCACGAGGCTTTGGAAAACTTGTTGCGGCATTATCAAGATAAATCATTTGAATTTCCTACCTTTTCAAAACACTGTAGTGGATATTGGTTTCTTTTAATTTTCCGATGGCGTCAATATAATCTTTATAATCGATTTCTATACCGTGAGTACAGCCGCTCGGGGTAAGTGACGCATCAACCTTTACGAGCTTTGACGAAATACCACCCCCCGATAGTAGTTTTCGGGCTTTTAGTGCATAGGTCATAGACCCGAGTGTAATTGTGATTTTTTTCAAGTCCAAAGCTCCTTCCGCATCCCAAATAGGTATGCATTATCAGTTTATGAAAAAATATATACGAAAGTTACGGTGATATATAAAAAAATGCTGGACTTTTTTGCAAGTTTGTGATATACTAAACTATAATTAAAATTCGCCAATCGGAGAAAATGATGACGAAGATTATAACATTAACAAATCCGGATATTTTTGCGTCAAATTGTTATATTATAATTTCGGATAACGCGGTTTCCGTGGTTGATCCTTCTGTTGAGTATAGTGTAGCTTTGGAAAAACTGCCTCAAATTTCAAATCTTAAGGCTAAGTATGTATTGCTTACTCATGCTCACATAGATCACATGTGGGAAATTTATTCTTACGTAGCGCAAGGATTTAAAGTTTGCGTTTCGAGCTCGGATGCAAGTAAGCTTGACGATAAGAATCTTAACTGCGCATTTGCGCTTAGAGGAAAAATAGATTCATACCGCGGAGAGTATATGTGTGTTGCTGACGGTGAGCGTATTAATTTAGACGATAAATTGTCTGTATATGCTATGTTTACTCCGGGGCATACAGATGGCTCTGTTTGTTATATTTCAGATGATTTCGCTTTTACAGGAGATACTCTTTTTGCTAACGGAGGTTTCGGACGATACGATCTTCCTACCGGTAATGCGATTTTGCTTGCAAGTTCATTACGCAGATTATTAAATATGCCTGCAGATTTGACGATATATCCCGGTCATGGTGAAAAAACGACAATAAAGGAAACAAAAGTATTTTTTGATATTTCAGAAAGGGAATCCTAAAATGGAAGAACTTAAAAATAATTTTATACACGATATAATTGATGAGGACCTGGCATTAAATCCCGAGCTTAAGATTCACACCAGATTTCCTCCCGAGCCGAACGGTTATCTCCATATAGGCTCTGCAAAAGCTATATGGATCAATGCCATGACAGCAAAAAAATACGGCGGACTTTTTAATCTTCGCTATGATGATACCAATCCGGCTAAAGAAGACAATGAATATGTTGAAAGTATTTATGAGGATCTTAAATGGTTGGGATGCGAGCCAACCGGCGGAGTATTTTACGGTTCGGACTATTTCGATAAGTGTTATGAATACGCAGTAAAACTCATAAAGGATGGAAAGGCGTATGTTTGCGATCTTTCTGCGGATGAGTTAAGAGAGTATAGAGGTACTCTTACAATACCGGGAAAAAATAGTCCGTACAGAGACAGAAGCGTTGAAGAAAATCTTGAACTTTTCGAGAAAATGAAAAACGGAGAATTCTCCGACGGAGCAAAGACACTGCGAGCTAAAATCGATATGTCATCTCCGAATATGAACATGCGTGATCCCGCTATATACAGAATTGCTCATGTAAGCCATCACCGTCAGGGAAATAAGTGGTGCATATATCCTCTTTACGATTATGCTCATCCGATTCAGGATGCTATGGAGGGAATCACTCATTCACTTTGTTCAATTGAATTTGAAAACCATAGACCTCTTTATGATTGGGTAATTGAAAATATAGGTATTAATAACAACCCAAATCCAAAGCAGAGAGAGTTTGCCCGCCTTAATGTAACACATACGGTTATGTCTAAGCGCTACCTTCGTAAGCTTGTTGAAACGGGACTTGTTGATGGCTGGGATGACCCAAGAATGCCCACCCTTTGCGGATTGCGCAGACGCGGTTATACGCCTTCGGCTATTTTTGATTTTGTATCAAGAGCGGGCGTTGCAAAGTCTTACAGTATCGTGGATTATGAGCTTCTTGAGCATTGTATAAGAGAAGAGCTTAACGAAACGGCAATGAGAAAAATTGCTATTCTTCATCCTATAAAAGTTACCGTTACTAACTATCCGGAAGATAAAATAGAATATTTTGAGCTTCCCAATAACCCAGCAGTTCCGGACTATGGAACTCGCAAGGTAGCGTTTACCAGAGAGCTTTATATAGATTCTGATGACTTTGCTGAGGTACCGCCTCCTAAGTTCTTTAGGATGAAGCCTGATGGCGAAGTTCGTCTTATGGGAGCATATATTGTAAAATGCAATGAAGTAATTAAGGATGAGAGTGGAAATATTACCGAAATCCTTTGTACTGCAGACCTTGAGACGGGTAATGGAATGCCTACGGACGGTAGAAAAGTGAAGGGAACAATTCATTGGCTCTCGAAATACTATGCCAAGGATGCGACTGTGATGCTCTATGATTTCCTCTTTGATATCGAAAATACGGGAGATATTCCAGAAGATAAAACATATGATGATTATTTAAATACATCTTCTGTAATTAAGCTTGAAGGATGTAAGATAGAGCCTTCGCTTGCGGAATCGGAGCCTTCTGATAAATTCCAGTTTGTAAGATGCGGATACTTTGTAAAGGATACAAAGAATGAAAATACATTTAACCGTATCGTAGGACTCAAAGACAGCTTCCCTAAAAAATAATACCATAAAAAAGTCGGCTCATAGTTTTTATGAGTCGACTATATTTGAATTTATGAATATTAAAGAATTTTATAATTCGGCATTATATTATTTGACAGTGCCGAAATGTGTGTGTTGCAGAGAAAAACTTGAGATTTCAGATTCAGCGCTTTGCAAAAACTGTTTAAAGGAATACAAGAACATAAAAGAGTCCAATTGTTCCTTGTGTTCGAAAATGATGAGCAAATGTATATGTGTAAATGATTATCTTGATAAGCATTTTGTGCATAAGCTCGTAAAGGTATTCAGATATCGTCAACCCGAAAATCCTAATGATAGGATACCGTCGAATGAATTAATCTATAATATTAAGCGTGGCAATAGGCGAGACCTTGTCGCCTTTATAACAGATGAATTGCAAAATGCTGTAATTAACTCAATTGATTATAAGAAGTATATAATATCCAATGTTCCGAGAAAACGAAGTCGAGCTCTGAAATACGGACTTGATCACTCTGTAGTAATCGCAAAAGCATTGGCTTCAAGATTGGGAATCGAATACTTAAAAACTTTAAAATCAGTATCTGTGTTGCCTCAAAAGAAAACCAGCGGAGAAGAGAGAATTAAGAACGCACAGTTCGATTGTTTGAGAAAATCTCCGGATTTAAGGGGAAAAAGGATTTTACTGTTGGATGACATCGTTACTACCGGAGCATCCATGGGAAATGCCGCAATGATGATAAAAGGTCTTGGTGCTAAAGAAATAGTTGGAGTTTGCTTGTCTGTTGCGTACAAGGACAAATATGTTCCGTTTAAGGAAGCACAGTGGATTTGACCTTTGTATTTTTGTATTTGATTGGAGAAATACCTACTTTCTTTTTGAAAGCATCACAAAAATATGTAGCCGAAGCGTAGCCGACTTGCGTTCCGATTTCATTTATCGAAAGAGAGGTTGTTTCAAGCAGTTCTTTTGCGTGCTCAATTCGTATGTCGTTCCGGTAATCGATTGGAGATTCTCCTGTTATTTCTTTAAATACGCGAAGAAAATGAAATTTGCTCATATTGCAATATGTTGCATAATGCATGAGAGAATGCTGAGCGTAAAATTCCCGATTCATAAGTTGGATTACAAATTCAATTTTACTTATGTATTCATTTAATGTATCGGTGCTCTTGTCGATGCCTCTTTCGAGAAGTCCGAGAATTCTAAACAAAGTCCCTGAGCAAATTTTTGAATATCCCGGTGCTTTTAACTGAATTTCGTAAAGAAGTTCTTCAAAAAGCTCGCATATTTTAGCGCTTGGAGAAGCTTGATAGATATGTGAACTTTCAAAGCTCGCAAGTAGTTGTTCAGGCGCTGTAAAATGTACGTAATAGAATTCTGAAGTTTTTTCCGAAATACAAATATGTTCTTGCTTTTCGTGCGGTTTGAAAATAATAAATGAACCGGCTTTTGCTATTATATCTTGCTTTAAAAAAAATTTTTCACTTCCTTTAGCAATATAGAAGATAAGCCAGTCGCATCTTCCGCCAGGACGGTTGATGTACCTACCTGAGTTTGCAAAAATATGGCCGCAACTATTGATTGTAACACCTAGTGTATCCGTATTACTGTTGTCTGTATATGCACTAAATTTCATTCCTATCTCCTTATAGCAATAAATATGAAAAAAATATCAATTTTTTCTATTTACTTTAATCTATTTTAGCATTAAAATGGAAATGTGTCAATAACTAATAAAAATAAGGAGTTATGAAAATGCCTGTTAAAGAAGAATCCTTCAGAATCGGCTGCGGAAGATATTTACAAGGCGCGGGATATATTTCCAGAGTAGGAGAAGAAGTAAAACGTCTTGGAATGTCTGCCATTGTAGTCGGAGGACAAACTGCTCTTGGGATTACTCAAAATAAAATAGAAGAATCTCTTCGTGAAAACAATTGTAAATACCTCTTTATAAAGCATACTGGTACGTGTAATGAACAAAGAGCTCTAGAAATAGCAAAAATCGCGGTTTCCGATGGGTATGAAGTTATTGTAGGTGTTGGCGGCGGAGTAATAATGGATTTTTCAAAGCTTTGCGCATATTATGCGAACACTCCGGTTGTCAATATTCCAACATCATCGGCAACATGTGCAGCATATACACCGCTTACAGTGAGATATACACCCGAAGGCGATACCATTGGCTCGCTTCATTATCAGGATGAGGTTAATTGCGTGATTGCTGACACTGCTGTCATTGCAACTCAGCCTACAAGACTTTTACTTGCAGGTGCTTTCGACGCACTTGCTAAGTTCGTTGAAATTAAACAAAGATTTAAAGAGGATATTACTGAAGATTATCCGATTGGACTTGATTATGCCTATGAATTGTCTAAATATTCTTATGCACTTATCGATAAAAAGATTTCAAAAGGCATCAGTGATATGCAAAAAGGTGAAATAACGCCAGACTTTGAAAATCTTATTTTTACCAATATTGCGGCAACAGGAGTCATAAGCGGAATTGCAAGAGGCTCTAATCAATGCGCTCTCGCACATAAATTTTACGAGATAACACGAGTTATGTTTAATAAGAGCGCAAGACCTTATCTTCACGGTGAAATCGTTGGAGTCGGTTTGCTTTTGCAGAATCATTTTAACGGTGAAGTAGAAAATAATGATAAATTGCTCGATCTCATGAAAAAACATGATATGCCATGTCGTGTAAGTGATGTAGGAATCGAGTTAAGCGAAGAAGCTTTTTTTGATTATTATGAAAAATTAAAGAAAAGCACCGCTATAAATGCTGAAGACGAATTAGAATGCGAACGATTAAGAAAAGCACTAAGATATTTGTGGGATGTTAAATAAAATACCAAAATTCATATTTAAATATGAGCAGAATTGACATAAGGAGCATTTAACGATGATATCTGTTATTGATAAAATTCTTGAAGAAAAGCTTATTGTAATTGTAAGAGGTGTCGAAAAAGATAAACTCATTCCAATGGCTGATGCGATGTATAAGGGCGGTGTAAGAATTATTGAATGTACATATGATGCCAGCGGAAAGGTAAGTGACGAAGAAACCGCAGAAGGTATTTCTATGCTTGTTAAATACTTTGGAGATAAAATGGTTATAGGCGCAGGTACTGTTATTTCGGAAAAACAGATTGAACTTACCAAAGCTGCCGGTGGAAAATTTATAATTTCCCCTGATGCAAACGAGTTGATAATTAAAAAGACAAAAGCAGAGGAACTTGTTTCCATTCCCGGTGCATATACACCAACCGAGATCCTTTCAGCACATAGTGCGGGTGCAGACTTCGTTAAAATCTTTCCCGCTACTAATTTAGGTCCTGCTTACATTAAGGCTGTAAAAGCACCTATTTCTCATGTAAAACTTCTTGCAGTTGGCGGAATTGATTTTTCTAATATGAAGGATTATCTGAAAGCAGGAGTAAGCGGTTTTGGCGTTGGATCGTGCATTATTGATAAAAAAATGCTTCAAGAAGAAAAATATGAAGCTATAACAGAGTTGGCAATAAAATACACGTCAGTTCTTAAGGGGTTATAACTCATGAATTGCGACAAGCTTTTTGAAGTAATTGAGAATCAAAAGGATTTTTATCTTGATGTTTGGGAAAAAATATCAACTATTGAAAGTCCTACTGACTCTAAAGAGGGACTTGATAATATTGTTAAATATTTTTCTGATATGGCAAAAGCGCGCGGATTTATGGTAGAGATATGTCATCAAGATATTGCAGGCGACATTGCTTGTATTACAATGAATCAATCTTCAAATGAACAACCTATAGTTTTTTCTGGGCACATTGATACTGTTCATCCGATCGGATCCTTTGGTTATCCCCCAGTTCATAAAGATGATAAAAATATTTACGGGCCGGGTGTTATGGATTGTAAAGGTGGAGTTGTAGCGGGATTTGCTGCAATGGATGCTCTGAATTCAGTTGGTTTTAATAAACGTCCTATCAAGCTGATTATTCAGACAGATGAGGAGAAAAACAGCCGCACCAGCAATAAAGAGACAATAAGATACATGATTGAAAAATCTAAGGATGCCATAGCGTTTTTAAATTGTGAAAGCTCAAAAGGTAACACTTTGGTTTTATGGCGAAAGGGAATTGTTCAATTCGAATTTAAAATTAAAGGAACATCCATTCATTCTTCCAGATGTCCTATTGGAGTCAGCGCGGTAGCCGAAGCGGCTCATAAAATCATAGAGCTTGAAAAAATGAAGGACTTTGACGGTCTTACTTGCAATTGCGGTGTGATACAAGGCGGAACCTCAGACAACACCGTTCCCGCGGAATGTTACTTTACTGCTGATATTAGATTCGCAGACAATGAACAGCTTGAAAAAGCACGTAAAATTGTAAAAGAAATTGCCGAAAAATCATTTGTCGGTGCAAGCTGCACGCTTATTGAACGTCCTTATCGTCCCGCAATGGAATGCTCGTCTAAAAATGATGCTTTATTGAAAAAAATCAATCAAATTTATAACGAGAATGGACTCCCACTTGCTAAGCCGAGATTGAGTCTTGGCGGCTCGGATGCCGCATATACTACTGATGCGGGGATTCCTACTGTGGATTCTATTGGTGTTGAAGGTGATTTTATTCATACCATAGATGAGTATGCAACGCTTGCGTCGTTAAAAGAAGCGACTAAGAGAATTGCGGCTATCGCATTTTGTATGTAAAGTAAAAGAGAGTTCGTACGAATTATTTTCCCGAACTCTCTTCATTATTATATATAAGAAAAACCTACCGATATTTCGCGGTAGGTTTTATTATTAAGAAAGCTTAGAATAGTTAATCTTGATGCCGGGGCCCATAGTAGTTGCGATAACACAGCTCTTGATATACTGGCCCTTTGCTGCAGCAGGCTTAGCCTTAATAACTGCATTTACAAGAGTATTGAAGTTCTCAGCAAGCTTTTCGGGGCCGAAGGATGCTTTACCAATAGGGCAGTGAATGATGTTGGTCTTGTCAAGACGATACTCAATCTTACCTGCTTTAGCTTCCTGAACAGCCTTAGCAACATCGGGAGTAACAGTACCTGCCTTGGGGTTAGGCATAAGTCCCTTAGGACCAAGTACCTTACCAAGACGTCCGATAACACCCATCATGTCGGGAGAAGCGATAACAACGTCGAAGTCAAACCAGTTTTCGGTCTGAATCTTCTGAACCATATCTTCTGCTCCTACGAACTCAGCGCCTGCCTCACGAGCAGCATCAGCCTTATCGCCACGAGCAAAAACGAGAGTTCTTACTGTTTTACCGGTACCGTTGGGGAGAACGATAGCTCCTCTTACCTGCTGGTCTGCGTGACGGGAGTCAACGCCGAGACGAATATGAATTTCAACGGTTTCATCAAATTTTGCCTTTGCAGTCTGGCAAAGGATTGCAAGCGCTTCATCAGCGTCATACATTTTAGACTTGTCGAAAAGCTCGACACTAGCCATATACTTTTTACCCATTTTTCCCATTGTCCATTACCTCCTAATTACTCTTCAACAGTTACGCCCATGCTACGTGCAGTACCTGCAACCATGCTCATAGCAGCTTCGATGGAAGCAGCATTAAGGTCGGGCATCTTTGTTTCTGCGATCTTGCGAAGCTGTTCCTTAGAAAGCTTTGCAACTTTGTTTTTGTTAGGAGTAGCAGATGCTGTTTCTATACCGCAAGCCTTCTTGATAAGAACTGCTGCGGGGGGAGTCTTAGTAATAAATGTGAACGAACGGTCTGCGTAAACAGTAATGATAACAGGTATGATAAGACCGATATCATTCTTAGTTCTATCGATGAATTCCTTAGTGAAAGCGGGAATTGCAACACCGTACTGACCAAGTGCGGGACCTACGGGAGGCTGAGGAGTAGCCTTTCCGGCAGGAAGCTGTAATTTGATATAACCCATTATTTTCTTTGCCATGATAATAAACCTCCATATGTGGTGCTGAAATCGGGAGAATTAAGTAAAGATTTTTCTCCCTCCCACAATAATAATGGCTACGCAGAAAAGAATACCTTATTCTGCAATGCGAACATCCTTTGCATCAACCATGATGGGGAAGTCGCGCTTTTCTGTGGAAACAAGAATACCAAGCTGTTTCTTGTCGTCACTGATATTTTGAAGAACACCTGAATATCCGGCGAATATACCGTCGACAACATTAACCTTGTCGCCGATATTGAAGAGGAATTCATCCTTAATAACTTCAACCTGAAACATTGCAATTTCTTCATCTGTAAGCGGTGTAGGTTCAGATCCGGGACCTACAAAGCCGGTAACGCCGGTAATATTTCTGACGACGTGCCAGCTTTCATCAGTCATTGTCATTTTTACGAAAACGTAGCTGGGGAAGAGTTTTGTTTCAATCTGCTTAACTTCTCCCTTGTCATTGACTTCCTCGGTAATTTCAACAGGAACCTTGATATCATAAATCAAGTGACCGAGTCCGCGGTTCTCGACAATTTTTTCAATGCTGATCATTACTTTGTTTTCGTAACCCGTATATGTGTGAGCTACGTACCATCTGGGACCAAGGTTTTTTTCGTTAATATTGCTCATACCGAACGCCTCTTAGCCTATGAGACCGGCGACTGTGTTAATGAGATATGAAAAAGCAGTGTCAATAACTGCAATTGCCAAAGCTATGGCAACGACTGTTACAACAACGAGCTTTGTGTTTTTGGCAAGTTCTGCCTTTGGGGTCCAAACGACCTTTTTCATTTCTCCGACAGTATCTTTGCAGAGCTTAACGATCTTTTTCCAAATGCGCTTGAAGACATTTTCCTTTTTTACAGCGGTTTTTTTATCCTTCTTTTCCTTTTTTTCGGGAAGTTCGGTTCCTGCTGTGGTAACAACGGAAGTTTCTTCAACCTCGTTTGTGTTCTTGTTCAATTCGTTTGACATAATAAAACAATCCTCTCTGAGATTACTTTGTTTCTTTGTGCAAAGTATGTTTGCGGCAGAAACGGCAGTACTTGTTCATTTCAAGTCTGTCTGGATCATTTTTCTTGTTTTTCTTTGTGTCATAATTTCTTTGCTTGCATTCAGAGCAGGCCAATGTGATTTTGACTCTCATGTTTTTCGGCACCTCCTAATAGAAATTCGGGCATTGCCCGTTCAATACCTCCCTCAATGGCGGAGTTCGTACGAGTCCCAGTAAATCGTAACGCAAAAAAAGCCTCCGACAGAGGTAAGAGCATTATAACATAAAAATAGGGGCTTGTCAATAGGATTCAAAAAAATAATCTAATATTTTTTATTTAAATAATATTTGCGTTAAATATTGAAAACAAATCCAATAAGTGATATACTGTAGTAAAAACAAATTATGAGGTAATTATGCTGATTAAAGTACTTGACAGAGCAACTCTTGGATTGGATTTATCGTTTGAAGAGCTATCGACACTTGGAGACACTGAAATTTATGACTTTACAGCACCGGATGAGCTTGAATCCCGAATATCAGATGCTGAAGTTTTGATTATTAATAAAATTGCCATTACAGAGCAGGTTCTTTCCTTTGCAAAAAAATTAAAACTGATTTGTGTTTTCGCTACCGGATTTGATAATGTAAATATAGCTGCTGCTAAGCAAAAAGGAGTCGCTGTATGTAATGTTCCCGCTTATTCTACCGACAGTGTAACTTTGTTTACGGTCGCAACCGTTTTATCATTATATTCACACCTCAAGGAATATAATAGGCATGTTTCCAGCGGAAGATATACTGCTGAAGGAAAATCAAATTGCGTAGTACCGGTTTATCATGAATTAAAAGGTAAGGTTTGGGGAATTATTGGGTTTGGAAATATAGGCCGCTCGGTTGCAAAAGTTGCCGATGCCTTCGGTGCTAAAGTAATAGTGAATAAAAGAGTTCCGATCGAAGATTTTGAATGTGTTGATATTGATACGCTTTGCAGAAGTTCAGATATTATTACTGTGCATTGTCCCTTAACCGACAGCACGCGAAAGCTAATAAATTCGGATAAACTCAAATTAATGAAAAGAAATGTTGTCTTAGTAAATGAATCGCGCGGTGCGGTTTTCGATGAAGAGGCGGTTGCAAATGCTGTTATTAATGGCGAAATCGGAGCTTTTGGATGTGATGTTTTTTCGTCCGAACCGTTTGACGAAAAACACCCCTTTGGCAAAATAAAGGAGCTTGATAATGTTTGTCTCACTCCTCATGCCGCATGGGGTGCTTATGAGGCGAGAGTTCGCTGCCTCGGTATAATATGTGAAAATATAAAAGCATTTGTTTCTGGCAAAATGCTAAATCGGGTGGATATTTAACGGCAGAACTAACCTCTATCGACCGTTATTACACAATAATAGGTTTCGTTAATTTTTTGTATTTCTTCTTCGATTTTGGCTGTTATCTCTTTCGGTGAGAGCTTGCTTTCAAAAGGAAGAACAATATCGAATATAAGGTTGGTATGAGTAGTTCCTATTACAGCTCGAAAGTCATGAATTGTTATGTTTGGATCTATTTTAACGGTTATTTGTGCTGCCAGAGATTTCAATTGGTTTACGGCTTCATTGCCCATGGCAATTGGATCTAAATGAATTGTGCATTGAATGCCTAACTCGTTTCCGATCCTTTTTTCAACGTTGTCAATTGTATCATGAAGCTCATAAATATTTTCTTCGCCGTTTACTTCCGCATGAAATGATGCTATATAGTGATTTGGACCGTAATTGTGCACTATCATATCATGTATACCAATAATCTGTGGATACAATGATACAATATCTTCAATCGCTTTTACTGTACTTGCGATAGGCGCTTCGCCTAAAATTGAGTTTTTGGTTTCTATCAATATCTTTATGCCTGCAACTATTATTAATATCGAAACCAAAAGACCGACGATAGAGTCAATAATAATTATGTCTGTATTCCATACGATTATAGAACTTGCGAGAACTGCTGACGTTGATATTGCATCGCTGAGCGAATCCGCTGCGGCAGCTTTAACAACGGATGAATTGATCTTTTTTGCTATCCTTCTGTAAAACATTGCAAGCCAAAGCTTTAGCAGGATGGATATTGATAATATAACAATAGTTATAAAGCTTACGTCTAGGGGGCTGATTTCAGAAATTCCAAGAATGGCAGATCCTGAATCCACCAAAAGATCAAGTCCGACATGAAGTATGAGGAATGAAACTATAAGCGAAGCAACGTATTCTATTCGTGCATGCCCAAAAGGATGATCTCTATCGGCGGGTTTAGAAGCTATTTTAAAGCTTATAAACGTAACTCCTGATGAGCCTGCGTCGGATAGATTGTTTACTGCGTCTGCTATTATAGCAATAGATCCGGAAATAAGTCCGGCAAGCATTTTTATTCCTGCGAGAATAACATTAACGGTTATACCGACTACACTTGAAAATGTACCGTATTTTTCGCGAACCGACGCGTCATTTGTATTTTTGTAATCTTTAATAAAGAGTTTTGCTAAAAAATCTGTCATATTAATGAGTGCTCCTTTCTTTTTAAGAGCATATTTTTAGTTACTGAAACTGTAAATTTGTTTTTTAACTTTTTCAAAAATATTTACTTTTTTTAAAAAATGTGATAGAATCATATTCAATAATGAGATTTTGCATAAGAGGGAACATTTATGAATTTTACGAACCAGAAAATTAAATATAGAGACATGAAGGATTTGTCGGTTCAGCTGGAATTTATTGTAGCCTGCAATAAGGTTCAAGGTAATGAGTTGATAAATGTTTCACTTGAAAATACTGAAGCTGCGAGCCGTTTTCGAAGCTCTGCAATAAAGCTTTTGCGAGCGATGAAGCGCGACGGGGTAATAAAACTTTTTGTTTTTGAAAATGATTTAGGCAATTTTGAAAAAATGGAAACTGTATATATGATAAACAAATTTCCTTTCTTATCCGAAATAAAAAAGTTGTCAGAGACAACCGTATATATAAAGCTTTGAAATAATCAAAGAGGTTGCTCGTAAAAGTCCGATCGCAACCTCTCAAATATATTATTAATTACTTATTGTTCTCAAGATAAGTAACAACGTCTCCGACCGTATTAAACTGATGGAGATCATCATCGTCGATTACAACATTAAACTTTTCTTCACAAGCCAAAACAAGCTCTGCAAGTTCTAGAGAATTGATACCAAGATCACCGGCAAGCTCTGCCTCCATAGTAATATCCTCCGGTTTAACGCGAAGCTCGTCTACAAGAAACTGCTTTACATTCTCAAACATGGAAATTTATCCTCCTTTTTAGAATATGCGAGTTAAAGTTGAAAAATCAAAATGACACGCACGGTCATATAATACAACAATCTCTTGAATTTGTCAATAGTTTTTTAAAAAAACGGTCATGTTGCACAATTTTACCTATAATATTTTGTCGAAAAATATCGCATTTTAAGTTGTGAATTTGTTATTTTATATTTTTTATATATAATTATATTCGTGATGTTGACATTTTATGTATGTTATGATATTATAATCTAGCATTAAAACTTTTATACTGGAGTAAATATAATGTTTGGTTTTATCGGTAATATTTTTGGTGCTTTAAAAAACAAAAAAATCCAAGAAGGAATAGGACTTGACAGTATTATAGGAGAACGTTGTACAGTCATTGAGACTATTGATAATTATGCGGGCTGCGGTCTCGTAAAGGTAAAAGGGCAGCAGTGGTCTGCACGAGGTGTAGATGACGACGATATCTTCGAAATAGGTGAGAAACTTTCTGTGGTAGCCATAGAGGGTGTTAAACTTATTTGTAAAAAATAAATTTAGCCGTTTAAAAAGATAAAAAGTGCAGAAAAGTTTAAAAAAACTATTGACAACAGCTAAATATTCTGTTATAATATTTAGCGTTGCCGAGCATGCGACTTTAGCTCAGCTGGATAGAGCAACTGCCTTCTAAGCAGTAGGTCGGGGGTTCGAGTCCCTCAAGTCGCGCCATATGGTGGGATTAGCTCAGTTGGCAGTAGCGCCAGGTTGTGGCCCTGGAGGTCGTGGGTTCAAGTCCCATATCTCACCCCATAAAAATCCGTACACTTAGGTGTGCGGATTTTTTTATACACATTTCTTAGGATTGTCCTGATTTTGTATTGATAAATAATTAATAATGTGTTATAATATTAGTCGTGAAATCTATAAAACTAAGGAGCTTTTGATTATGGACTTTATTAAAGCAAATGCCGAGTTTGACCTTATTACCTTTGGCGAAGTTATGCTAAGACTTTCACCGCCGGACAAAGATAAAATTTCACAAAGCGAGGTGTTCGAGAAAAACTGCGGAGGCTCCGAATTTAATGTTGCTTCCGGGGCTGCAAATCTAGGAGTACGCGCAGCACTTGTTACCAAGCTTCCCAAAAATAAAATCGGTCATTACATATGCAGGCGAATAAGATACGGAACTGTTTCAGACGATTATGTTGTTTGGGACAATAGTGAAGGAAAGCGTCTTGGTATTTATTATTACGAGAGCGGAGTATATCCAAGAAAATCTGCTGTTGTATATGATAGGGCTTTATCTTCCGCATGTTCGTTAGATATCAGTGAGATTCCCGATGAAATATATGAAAAAACGCGAATATTTCATATAAGCTCAATTTCTTTGGCACTTGGTTCTACATTGCGAAATACAGCGCTTGAAGTTATCAAAAGAATGAAAAAAAGCGGCGTTGCAATAAGCTTTGACGTTAATTATCGTGCAGCGCTATGGAGCGAGGAAGAAGCGCGTGGTGTTATAAAGGAAATTTTACCGTTAGTAGATATTTTGTTTGTATCCGAAGAAACGTCAAGACGAATGATGCAAAAAACAGGAACTCTTGATGAAATTATGAAAAGTTATTCAGACGAGTTTGGTTGTAAGCTGGTAGCGACTACCAGACGTGAGGTAGTAAGTCCTACCAAGCATAATTTCGGTTCGAGAATTTATTTTAACGATCGTTTTTACGAAGAGCCGCATTACCAAAATATAGAAGTTATTGATAGAGTCGGAAGCGGCGATGCTTACGTTGCAGGTGTTCTTTACGGTGTTCTCACCGGAAAAGGCATAGAAGAATCTATGTCATATGGCAATGCCCTCAGCGCAATCAAGAATACGGTATCAGGTGATATGTCTATAAGTTCTATAGAAGAAGTCGAATCTGTTATAAAATCACATCGTGCAACAGGTATACAAGACGAAATGGTAAGATGAGTTTTTATAATGCATAAGCGAAATATTTTGTTTAGGTTTTTAATCATTAATTAAATAGGAGTGGTTATATGTTTGAATTTTCTTTGAACAGTCCCGTGATATATATCATGGTGGCAATCGTTCTCTCTGTAGTTATTGCTCAATCAGTCTTCTTTCTGATAAAGGCATATAAGCGGGGGCTTGAGCTCGGCATGGAAAAATCCGTTCTTAATGCAACGATTAAACGCTCAGCGCTATTCACCATAGCACCCGCAATTGCCGTTTTTATGGGAGTTGTTTCATTGGTAAACATGCTAGGCGTTGCTTTGCCGTGGTTACGTCTCTCGATAATCGGTGCCGTTACATATGAGCTTCCCGCAGCGCAGCAAGCAATGTCAACTATGGGAATTTCGGTTGTTGAAAATGCAAAGCAATATGTTACTGTAGCGTTTGTAATGACTTTTGGAATCGCAGCAAGTCTTATACTTGCCCCCATTACTTGCAAGAGAATAAGCAATGGAATGCTTAAGGTTAAGGATAAGGACAAAAAATGGATGGACTTGTTGATGACCAGCATGTTTGTCGGTATGCTTTCTGCGTTTCTTGGTTATATCGTTTGCGATATAGGTTTGGTTTTTGAAACAATCGGAGATGAAAAAGTCTTAGTGTTTCATTATCAGCTTGAATACTGGATACCGGTATTTGTAATGGCTATCTCGGCAGGAATAATGGCTATCTGCGGAATACTTCTTAAAAAATTTAATTGGAAATGGCTCAATGATTATGCTTTGCCGATTTCCATGATAGGCAGTATGATGCTTGCTATTCCGATTTCATTGCTTATTAAAGGGTAAAGGAGGGAGAATTATGAATTATATTGAAAAAATGCATAAATACGGCAGAATTTGGGCCATAATTACATGCGGAATAATCATTGCTTTTCCTTTCGCTCTTGCGATTGCATTTTCGGCTTGGCCTGATTTCGGAGAATTTATAAAAGCTCTTTATCCCATAGCATTGACCTTCTGGCCTGTAGGTATTATTGAAGTTATTACATACACTCCTATGCTCGGTGTAGGCGGTACGTATCTTGGATTCGTTACTGGAAACCTTTCATCATTGAAGGTACCTTGCGCTCTTGACTGTATGGAAAAGGCTGATGTTAAAGCTGATACAGATGAAGGCGAAGTAATTTCAACCATTTCAATAGCGACTTCCTCTATTGTAACTATACTGATTATCTTTGCTGGAGTACTTTTGCTCTCTTCAATCAGTAATGTTTTATCCAGTGATATACTTGCTCCGGCGTTTGATAATGTACTTCCGGCACTTTTCGGCGGTTTGGGTGTAGTTTACATGTCAAGATATTTCAAAATAGCAGTTTTGCCGATGTCTCTTATGGTTTTACTGTTTGTTTTTGTTCCGTATTTGAATTCCGGAATGGTTGGTATTATGATTCCGATAAGTATGGTTATAACCCTTATCTACGCAAGATTTTTATATAATAAAGAGAAAAAAATCAATACGGATTCACTTGTTGATAATAACGAAGAATAAAGGAGAAAACCATGATTGGCTTATACGTTTCTCTGGGCATTTTTGCGGCTGTTTTGATTCTGGCTGTGATTGTAATTATAAGAACATTATTGTTTTCCGCAAAGCAAATACCAAAAAATAATATTGAAGAAGTTATTGTGAATAACGAAAAAGCAGTTTCTGATCTTTCCGAAATGGTAAGATGCAGAACTGTATCAAGCAGAGACAAAGCAGATGAGGATGAGGAAGAATTCAGCAAATTCAAGTCGGTTTTGCCAAAAATGTTTCCCAATGTTTACAATAAATGCGAATATGAAGAATTAGGTAGTAGAGCACTCTTATACCGATATCGCGGAAAAAGTTCTGATTTGCCCACTGTTTTTATGGCACATTTTGATGTCGTTTCAGTAGAAGAGGAGAAGTGGCAGAAGCCGCCTTTCGATGGTATTCGCGAAGATGGTGTTCTTTGGGGCAGAGGTACTGTCGATACCAAAATCACCTTGAACGGTGCGCTGCAAGCCCTTGAAGCCTTAATTAAGGAAGGCTTCGTACCGAAAAATGATATTTATCTTGCGTTTGCCGGTGATGAAGAAATTAACGGCACGGGCGCTTCAATGATTGTTAATAAATTCGAGTCTTCCGGTATAATACCCGGTGTAGTCCTTGATGAGGGCGGAGCTGTAGTACAGAATGTATTTCCGGGGGTTAAGGAACCTTGTGCGCTTATAGGAATAGCAGAAAAAGGAATGCTCAATGCCGAGTTCTCTTATAGCGGAAACGGCGGTCATGCTTCATCTCCAAAACCGCATACTCCTGTAGGAAAGCTTAGCGCAGCATGTGTGGCGGTGGAAAACCACCCCTTTAAATTCAGAATTTGTGATGCTACAAAATCAATGTTTGATACTTTGGCACGTCATTCTAATTTTTTGTATCGAATGATTTTTGCAAATTTATGGTTATTTGCTCCTGTTTTAAATATGATTTGCAAAAAAAATGGAGGTGAACTCAACGCTTTGTTACGTACGACATGCGCCTTTACGCAGATGGAAGGATCTAAGGGAATGAATGTTATACCTCCAAGTGCAAAAATGGTTGCAAATTTAAGAATACTTCCCGGTGAGACTCCGGAAACTGCAATGAAATATTTGGAAACAGTAATAAACAATCCGGAAATAAAATTGCGCAATATAGACGGTATGCCTCCTTCTGTAATATCCGAAGTAGGAAATGATTCTTGGAACAGAGTTGTGGATGCGGTCAGCGCGACATGGAGCGATGCAATAGTTTCTCCATATCTTATGGTTGCTTGCAGTGATTCGCGTCATTGGGGTAGAATATCCAATAAAGTATATCGTTTTTCTGCAATGGCACTTACCAATGAAGAACGTGCTACCATTCATGGAAACGATGAACGTATTACTGAAGAAAAAATCGGAAAATGCGTTGAATTTTATATGAGATTTATGAAAAATAGCTAAAATAACAGGGTGACGTTTTTTGTCACCCTGTTATTTTAGCTTGAAAAAGATATTTCGTTTTTTAAATTGAATTTTAGTGTAGAATTATCACCGACATTTATAAAAATTTCCGAGACCGAATATTTTTTATTAACCAGTATTCCTGTAATCTCATTTTCTATTTCTGTAACAATCAAACGCGCCAGAGGTCTTGCGCCAAATCCGCTTACCTTGCCTTTAGAAGCAATATAGTCGCACACCTCAGGGGAATACATTAAATTTATACCAATACCTTTCAGTCTCTCCTTTAATTTATCAAGCATTTTACTTGCAATTTTTGCTAAAGTTTTTTCACTGAGCTTCGAGAAGGGAATTATTTCATCGATTCTGTTAATAAATTCTGCTTTTAAATGCTTCTTTAAAATTTCGGTAATTTTTTTATTATCTTCCTTGTTACCGGATTCAATAAATCCCATATGAAGATTTTTATCTAAATCCTCAGCTCCGATATTTGAAGTTATAATAATGAATGTATTCCTGAAATTCACTTTTCTTCCCGAAGAATCTGTAAGTGTTCCGTCATCCATAATTTGCAACAACAAATTTTGTACTTCTTCCGAAGCTTTTTCTATTTCATCAAAAAGCAATACGCAATATGGGTGCCTTCTGACTTTTTCAGTAAGCGCGCCTCCTTCTTCATAACCTATATATCCTGGCGGAGAACCTATAATTTTTGAAACGGAATGCTTTTCGCCAAATTCGGACATGTCCAGACGTATAAGTGAATCTTCGGTTGAAAAAAGAGCCTCTGCCATCGCTTTTGCCAACGCTGTTTTTCCGACTCCGCTTTCACCTAAAAACATAAAAATTCCTTTGGGACGGTTGGGGTCGTTAATACCTACCTTACTACGCATGATTGCAGAAGTAAGTAGCTTAACCGCCTTTGGCTGGCCGATAATTTTTTCAGAAAGTTTTTCTTCAAGAAATTCATAGTTTTCCTCTTCTTTTAGTCCGCCTATCGGAATACCTGTTATTTCTGTTACGACTTGCTTTACATCATCAGAAGTAACGGTCATTTCATAGGAATTTTCTAAGGATACGTTCTTTGCTAGATATAAATCTTTTATATACTTGTTTTCTGCTTCATGTAAATCGGTTGCAGTTACAAAGTCTCCTTTTTTCACTGCATCTTCTTTTTGAAGCAAAGTCTGCTTTATTTTATTCTCTAAATTTAAAATTTTATTGCATTTTTTGTAGTTTTTTACATTTACTTTTGCGCATGCTTCATCTAACAGATCAAGAGCTTTATCAGGTAGTTGTCTGTCTTGTATATATCTCTCTGAAAGCTTAACAGAGCTTATTATTGCGTCATCGCTTATTTTTACCATATGATGACTTTCATAACGATCTTTAAGCTTATATAGAATATCAAGTGTTGCAGAGATATCCGTAGGTTCAATCAAAAGGGGCTGAAAACGTCTTTCAAGTGCAGGGTCTTTTTCAATATATTTTCTATATTCGGAAAGTGTAGTAGCTCCTATAAGCTGAATATTGCTTCTGGATAATTCGGGTTTAAGAATGTTTGCTGCATCGATTGCACCTTCGGCAGATCCTGCTCCGACAATCGTGTGAATTTCATCTATAAACAAAATTACATATTCGTTTTTTGAAGCTTCAGATATTATAGATTTTATTCTTTCTTCAAAATCACCTCTGTATTTCGCTCCGGCGATCATTGAAGTTAAATCCACCGAATATACCACTTTATCCGCCAAAGAAGATGGAACGTTTCCTTCGGTTATCCGCTTTGCAAGACCTTCTACTATTGCGGTTTTTCCTACGCCGGCTTCACCTATCAAGCAAGGATTGTTTTTAGTTCTTCTTGAAAGTATTCTGATAAGTCTTTCGGTTTCTGCATCTCTTCCGACAACGGGTTCAAGCTTTTCATCCTTTGCCAATTGATTTAAGTTTTTTCCGTATTGATTCAAAAACTGCAGGGAATTTGATTGTTTTTTAGGAATAGTATTTTTGTCGGTGGAACGTAAAAATGTAATAACTTCATCCCGAAGCATTGCTATATCAACACCAACAAATTCAAGCACTTTTATTGCAACAGAGCTTCTTTCGTCTAAAAGTGCCAAAAGCAAATGTTCGGTTCCTATTTTTTGTGAAGAATATTTTACGGCATTTTTATAAGAATTTTCCACGATGTTTTTGCATCTTGGAGTCATATCTTTAGCATTCAGATTGCTTTTTGTACCGAATCCCGAATATTCTTTAATTCCGGTTTCAATTTTTTCTTTTGTTATTCCGCATTTTGAAAGCAAGGCAAAGGAGCAGGATAGAGTATCCGAGCATAAAGAAAGTAAAATATGCTCACTGCCGATATAAGTATGACCGTATCCTTCGGCTATTTTTACCGCGTTATTAAGTACTTTTTCAGCCTTTTCCGTAAATTTATTGCTCATTATATATCTCCTTTGCCTAGCGCACTGTTTGATTTTTGCCCAAAATAATGAGTTTTATTTAGCTTGGGGGAAATTTTTACGGGCTTTTATTTCTTCTTTTAAACGATCGAACATTGCAACTGTTACTATTCCGGTCTTTTCTTCGATGAAATATCCTTGTAACAGCTTTATAGCTTCTTCGGTGACCGATGAGTAATAATCACCGTAAGGAGATTCAAGATCTCGATAATAAAACGCTAACTCTCTTATCATCGAGTTTAGCACTGAAACATCATTGCCTCCCGAGCCCCTTTTTAGCGGAAAATCTCCTATGTTAAATATATTTTTTTCATGTTCCATAGTGTCAGTTACGTATATATACTGTTCGAATAATAAATCGAAAGTTTCTCTGTTAACCGTTCCTGTTATCGGCAGGGAATATTCTCTTTGAAAATCCGAAACCGCGAGTCTTGTTTCTTCTCCGTAAAATCCGTCAACCGTAACATGAGGAAGATAATCGGCTCTTTGGGATATCGCCAATAGATATTTCTGAACTTCACGGATGGCGCCTTTTTTGTCACTTATATGATACATAGTTATCCTCCTACTCTATAATATAACCGGGGTATTGCCCTTCACGAACGAACCCGCCAATATATAAATCCTCATATATACTTGTTAAAGCATTCCAGGTTTGTGCCGTCACTCTGTTTTCTTCTCCGGGAATTCCAAATAACCGATTGAATTCTATGACAGCTCTCTCGGTGGCTTCTCCAAATGAACCATCGACATTAACTTTTGGGATTTGAGTGTAAGTGTTTGATATGAAGTTCAAATATTCCTGTAATGCACGAACGTCTTCGCCCGATGCACCAAGAACTAAAACTCTTCCGGGAAAAGGCAATATTACTCCCTCATCGAATTCGTAAACCAATGAAGCCAGAATGTTATAATAAGTACTTTGTATGGAATTCCATACAGTACGGTCTACGATTCCGTCGGTTGGAAGCCCGTAGGTTCTTTGGAATGATATGACTGAATTTTGTGTTGCTTCTCCAAACGATCCATCGGGAGTAACAGATGTAACAGTTGGAACAAACAGCGAAATATATTCAAGATAGTACTGTAAAATCAAAACGCCTCTTCCGCTGCTGCCAAGCTCAAGGGTTCCGGGATGGTTCTGCGGTAATTCACTGTACTGTAATCCTTCGGAATTTACCGCAAACAGTCGTTTGACCGCGTTGTAAACGAATTGTATTTTGTACCAGGTCGCATTTCCGACAATTCCGTCGGGAGTAAGATTGAATACTCTTTGGAATTCCATTACGGCGTCCGTTGTTGCCGTATCAAAAAATCCGTCTGTATTTGGGATTTTAGGTATTCCCGGGTAATTTCTTGATATTCTGTTTAATCTTAGCTGAATAAATTCAACATCTCGACCAGTATCACCCTCCCTTATTGGAATGGGAGGAGCCGATGCAGTAATACCTTCGATAGGTACGTTTGATATAACGGATATATCATTTCCATAGTAATTTTTTAATATTTCAAGATAATTGCTTCCCATATTTGCAAGGTCAACTGATCCCCATTGGGATAAACCGTCGCAGTTTACTTTTATTCCGTCGCAAAATGTTGCGTATAACGGTTCAATGAAATCTTCGCGTTTAATATAGCTATTGAATATATCATCGACTATGCGCGAGATATTATCATAAATATCACGTTGAAATACAAAAGCTTGGTCGTTTGCCGTTGATGACGTTATATCAAACGGTTTACCTGTGCTTCTGTAATATTCTGTAAATACTCGATTCATAGCTACGGATATTTGGGCAAGTATGTTAGCTCTTAAAGCTTCTTCCGGCCAGGTAGGATATATTTCGCTTGATGCAACGTTTTTTATATAGTCCGGAAAAGATACGGTTACGTTTTGAGCGTTTTCGTTAGGAGCTCCGAGATGAACTGTTATGTTTTCTGGAATTGTAGGTGTTGGCATTATTGAAGATCCTCGTTTTCATCAATGATTGAAATATTGTTGCTCATTGGAGCTGTTACATATTCGGTGATGCCGCCGTCGGGAATCATTTCAAGCGGTAAAATGGATTTTACTCCCGAAAATATAGCTACGTCAAATAGTTTTTTGGGATAAAATCCCTCTCCGAAAGCTTCTACGTTATAGGTTGAAAAGGCTGATTCGGGTGAATTTGGTTCAAGCGAGTATTCCTTTGATGGGGCAGGGAGAGACAATGTTATGCTTTTTCCATCTCTGTCTGTTAAAACCGAATAATCTATTCCTCCGTTTCCTTCTTCATTGCCGTAGACACGAATATTGATTTTTTGAGTTGGGATTGCGCCTTCAGCTGAAAAGGCGTTTATTTGCAAAAATCCGGTTGAATCGTAAATCATTTTGCCTCCTTTAATTGTGTAGTTTTAATAATTAACAGATTAAAAACGAAAAACATTTTAACAAAATGCGATTTTATTTTTGTCACATGGAATTTTGTCTTGACTTTAAAAGATTTATAGTATATAATGTATATGAAGTTTTATGTTGTCGCTATAAGATATCATATGATTCTTTCTTTTTATGTGATACTTGGGTTTATGAGGTGACAGCTGAAAAAATATGGGGTGTAAAGATGAAAGACAGTTTGTATGGTGAATTAAGCGTTATCGGTATGCATGGTTGCGAAGATTTTTCTGCGCAGGTAGATTCTTATCTCAAGGAATGGCGTCATCATGATCAAGACGTGAACTTCGTAGTTGATGCTCCATGTCCCAGATTTGGAAGCGGAGAAGCAAAGGGAACTCTCCATCAGTCTCTCAGAGGTAATGACGTGTACATTATTTGCGATGTTTTTAACCACGGTGTTACCTACAATATGTACGGAAAAACAGTACCGATGTCTCCTGATGATCATTTCCAGGATCTTAAGCGTATTATCGGCGCAATTGGCGGAAAGGCTCGCCGTATTAGTGTTATTATGCCTATGCTTTATGAAGGAAGACAGCATAAGCGTTCGAGCAGAGAATCACTTGACTGCGCTTTGGCGCTTCAAGAGCTTGTTAATATGGGAGTTACCAATCTTATAACATTTGATGCTCATGATCCTAGAGTTCAGAATGCTGTCCCGCTCAGCGGATTTGAAAATGTCAGAACATCCTATCAAATGATAAAAGCACTCCTTAACACCTACGACGATATTGATATTAACCCTGACAATCTTATGATTATATCTCCCGATGAGGGCGGTATGGCTAAATGTATGTATTACTCCTCGGTTATGGGTATTGATCTCGGTACTTTCTATAAGCGCCGCGACTATTCCGTAATAATCAACGGAAAGAATCCTATCGTTGCACATGAATATCTCGGCCGCGATGTTGCGGGCAAGGATGTTATCGTTATTGATGACATGATATCCTCCGGTGATTCTATTATCGACGTGGCAAAGCAGCTTAAAGATAAGGGCGCGAACCGTATCTTTGTATTTGCTTCATTCGGTTTGTTCTGCAACGGTCTTGAAAATATTGATAAAGCTTATGCAGAAGGAACTTTCACCAAGATCTTTACTACAAACCTTGTGTATAGAACTCCGGAACTTTTGGCAAGAGAATGGTATGGAGAGGTTAATATGTGCAAATACGTTGCATACATAATAGATACTCTAAACCACGACCGTACTATCAGTCAGCTTCTCGACCAATCGAAAAAAATTCACGCAAAGCTTGATTCTTATAACAGCAAAAAGGGCAAATAATTTGTCTTAAAGTTATTATTGATTTTTATATCCGCGTTTTTAAAATATTTTTCTGTAAGGGGTTGTCACAAGTATTAAAATTTGAGGCAACCTCTTACTTGGATATTGGAGGTACAATGAGAATCACCCTTGAGTCGGATTATGCGCTCAGAATAATAAGCGAACTAGCGCAAAATGACACAGTTATTGACGCTAAAACTTTATCCGAAAAGACTTTTGTTACGCAAAGATTTGCATTGAAAATATTGCATAAGCTTGTAGGCGGAAATCTTGTAATTTCATATAAAGGCGTGAACGGTGGATATAAACTCAAGCTTTCGCCGAAGGAAATTACACTGAAAGATGTCATAGAGCTTATTGACGGTCCTATCGCGATTGTAAGATGTCTCGAATCAAGCGAAGTCTGCTCGATGAATAGCGATAAAACGTCATGTATTTATCATCATATTTTTGATAAAATCAGTTTAGAACTCGCAGCAAAACTTCAAAATATAACTATTGCAGACGTTCTTTCGCACAATTACAAGATTTAAGGAGTTTAAAATATGCTTAGCATTTCAAAATTGTCTTTTCCGGGATTGGGAATAGACGAATTTTCCGTAAATAGTGTCGCTTTTGAGATTTTCGGCATTTCCATTGCTTGGTATGCTCTTATTATAACTTTTGGAATGGTTTGTGCCGTTGCTTATACTGTGTTTCGAGCTAATAAAATAGGCATTGTATTAGATGATGTGCTTGATTTCGTTATTTTTGTTATTCCGATAGGAATTATCGGTGCAAGATTGTATTACGTTTTGGCAGAGATTGAGCAATATAATTCTTTAGCTGATGTATTGGATATAAGAAGCGGAGGCCTTGCTATTTACGGAGGAATTATCGCGGGAGGACTTACTGTTTTGGCAGTTTGTTATTTTAAAAAGATTAATTTCTTTGCTATTGCGGATTGCTGTACACCGGGTATTATACTTGCTCAGGCAATAGGCAGGTGGGGGAATTTCATGAATGGCGAAGCCTTTGGCGAGCAAACAGACAGTTTTTTAAGAATGGGTGTTAAAAACAGGATTTCAATGGACATGTTTAATACGTCGGAGATGGTTTATGTACACCCTACCTTCCTTTATGAATCTTTATGGAATCTTGTAGGTTTCATACTGATAAATATTTTTTACAAGCACAAAAAGTATGACGGACAGATATTCCTTATGGTATTCGGATGGTACGGGCTTGGCAGAATGCTCATAGAAGGTTTGCGTATGGACAGTTTGTGGATAGGTCCGTTTGGTATTATTACGTTAATCTTCGGCATTATCCTTGTAGGAGCTGTTGGTGTATTTTTGTATTACCTGCCAACTTTCTTGAACACGCTGAAAGAGAAAACATATTCTGAACTTAACATGGGGCTTCTTTTTACGTTGGGCGGTGTGTCTTTGGTATCACTTGTTATGATGATTTTGGATAATTCATTGATACACAGCTTAACGGTTATTCCGGAACAACGAGTCAGTCAAGTGCTGGCGGGAATAATTTTCATTGTATGTGCTGCTTTGCTTGTATACTTCTTTGTCAGAAAGCCGAAAAAGCCTTTATATTTCAAAAAAAATCAAAAAAATAAAGGAGCTTGATATGGCAAACATTATTGACGGAAAAAAGATTTCTTCATATATAAGAGAAGAGATAAAAGCGGAAGTTAACGAATTAAAGGCAAAAGGTATTCAACCGACACTTGCCGTAATACTTGTAGGTGAAAATCCCGCATCTGTGGTATATGTGAGAAACAAGCATAAAGCTTGTCTTGAAACCGGAATCCTTCCGTTGCAGATAAATCTTCCGGAAGCAACATCTGAGGAAGATTTGCTTGCCGAGATTGATAAATTGAATGAAGATGATACCGTTCACGGAATTCTTGTTCAGCTTCCGCTGCCAAAATCTATAAGTGAAGAGCACGTTATAGCTCGAATCAGCCCGAAGAAAGATGTAGATGCTTTTACGCATGACAATGTTGGAAAAATAGTCGAAGGAAAATACACATTCTTGCCATGTACACCGGCGGGAATTATGAAGCTACTTGAGTCTTATAACGTAGAAATTGCGGGTAAAGAGTGTGTTATTATCGGTAGAAGCAATATCGTAGGGAAGCCGATGGCACTGCTTATGCTAAATGCAAGCGGAACTGTTACGGTATGTCATTCTAAAACCAGGGATTTAAAGTCTGTGACAAAACGCGCGGATATTCTTGTGGTTGCGATAGGTAAGCCTAATTTTGTAACCGCTGATATGGTAAAGGAAGGCGCGGTAGTCGTTGACGTCGGCATAAATCGTAAGGAAGACGGAAAGCTTTGCGGTGATGTAGATTTCGATTCTGTATCAGAGGTCGCATCTCTTATTACGCCGGTTCCCGGAGGGGTCGGTCCAATGACTATTACTATGCTGATGAAAAATACTCTGTATGCAGCAAAAAATATTTAAAAAAATTACAAAAACATCTTGACAAAAGTATTTTTATAGATTATAATTGTTAGGTAAAAATATGAGATTTTGTCTCTTTGCAAAGCGAAGGGAGGGGAAATAAAGATGGCAGAAATTAGAGTAAAAGAGAATGAAACTCTTGATAGCGCACTTCGTCGTTTTAAGAGACAGTGCGTAAAGTCCGGAGTGCTTTCTGAGCTCCGTAAAAGAGAGCATTATGAAAAGCCCAGTGTAAAGCGCAAGAAAAAGTCTGAGGCTGCAAGAAAGCGTAAATATAAGTAATTTATAAAATAAAGCAACCATATCTGTTTTATCGAGATACGGTTGCTTTATTTTTCATAATATGTATTTTCTTGTTTTGAATATTGCTTCATCAGATTTCAAAAAATATAGTTGCAAGCTTCTAAATAAAACAAGAAAAGAGATATAAATGAAAAAGAAAGTAATAATATTAATGATTTTAACTGCAGTTTTTTTAAATATATTTTCTTCGGGTGTATTTGCTGATTCTAATGCCGTTAATTGGTTTGTAAAGCGCTCAGGAAATAAGCAACCCGAAATTATCGGAGAACAGCATATAATAGAAAAATATAACGGATATTATATCGATAAAAAACTTTCCGACGATTCAGCTGAAAAAAGAATCTATTTAACGTTTGATGCGGGATATGAAAACGGCAATATAGAAAAAATACTAAATATATTAAAGGAAAAATACGTTCCTGCCGCTTTCTTTTTATTGGACCATGTCGTTTTAAAAAATACTGATCTCGTCATTCGTATGGCTAACGAAGGGCATCTTGTATGTAATCATACAAAAAATCATAAAGATCTTACCACTCTTACAAAGGACGAAATTATAAAAAATTTAACCGATCTTGAAAAGATATATGAGGAAAAAACCGGAATGACAATGTCGAAATATTTTCGGTTCCCAGAAGGAAGATATAACGAAGAGTCGTTGAAAATAATCAACGATATGGGCTATAAAAGTATATTTTGGAGCTTTGGGTATGACGATTGGGATAATAACAAGCAACCTTGTCCTCAAAAGGCAATGGAAAAAATTTTGAATAATACGCATAATGGCGAAGTAATATTACTTCATCCAACCTCAGAAACAAACGCAATAATTCTTTCGGATCTTATAGATGAATGGCGCAGCATGGGCTACACATTCGGAACTCTTGATGATTTAGTTAAATAAAAATAGCAACCGGCTCAAAATTTTGAAATGAGCCGGTTTTATAATATTAATTTTGAATGTTGTTTTTTCTTTTGATAGCTTCAAGACGTTCCTTTTCGGTAACATCGTCACGCATGATAGGTTCATCATCCTCAGCTTTTGTTTTTTCTTCCGGGTGCTCTGCCAAATAGGGATCTATCATATATTGCTTGATTTTTGGATAAGCAGCGTAAACTTTCATATATGCAAAGGTAGAGAAGAGCATTGCCAGTGGCGCTGCCACGGCAAAAGGCACAAGTATGCCTCCTGTACCAAACATAAGTACAAGTTCAAGTAAAATTCCTAACAGTATTCCTAAAAGAGCACAAATATTGCGCTTAAATCCAAGTAAAGTAAAGATTAGTGAATTTTTAATCATTTTAAATATGCTTAATTTAAACGTTACCATTTGGACGTACATATAGTAACGCATGAAGAAATAAACGATAAAGAGAACAACGTTACTCCAAAACAGCATTGAAGCAAAAAACTGTTCGGTAGAGCTTATCAAAGTATAAATATTGAAAACAAGAAGCGATGTTATCAGAATATCAATTATTCCAAAGGGGATGGCTTGGCGGTAATTCCTTTTTACCGCATATTTGAAATCAGTCCATACAAAAACAGGCTCACCCGCCACCATATTTCGTATTATGTATGCAGTTCCGACATTTATAATACCAAAAGTAAAAAGCGTTAGAGCTCCGATAGCGTAAAAGATATATGTAACTGCAGTAGGAGCATAAGCCTGATTTTGTAATCCTTCGACAGCATAGAGCGCCATTTTATAAGGGGTCATACTGCCTTCCGCGGAAAAAATACCGGCTATATTTTGAAATAAATCTGAAAATGGAATATAATAGCTTTTCTTGAAATATCCCGCAAGGTTGCATATAAGAAAGAAAATAGGAAAGTTTCCAAGTACCATAATTATATTAACTGAAATCAGTTTGTTAAAATTAGTACCATAAGAAATAAAGAACTTTTTAAATCCGGGAGCAAGTTCGGCATTCGCTTTGCTTATTCCTTTTCCTTCTTTTTGCAGATTAAAAAGCTTCAATTTTGAAAGACTTGACTTTTTCTTGTTACCCACGAAAACAACTCCATAAAACTTTGTTAATTAATAATAACATAATATTTGAATAAATACAATAAATTTTGGAAAAAGTTTTTTAAAAATTCAAAATATACCGCAGTATTCGTAATAAAGCACAAATGTTTTTAATAGAATTATAACGTCATCTATTAATAAAACAAAAGGAGTTTTATCATGAAAAAAATTATATTTGCCATACTTATATTTTCAATGTTATTTAGTATGAATATATTTATTTTTGCAAAAAATGGAACAAAAACGGAGGCAGAGAAAACGAACCAAGTGTTTAACTCTACAGATAATTTTGATGCCAGGTCAGTAGTATTGATGGAAGCAAGTACAGGTAAAATTATATTTGCAAAAAATGAAAACGGTGCTTATTCTCCCGCATCAGTAACTAAAATTATGACGTTGCTTTTAGTTGCCGAAGCGTTGAATAACGGAAATTTTGCCCTTGAAGATAAAGTTATGATTTCCGATTATGCAGCGTCAATGGGCGGTAGTCAGGTGTTCTTGAAAGAAGGAGAGACAATTACTGTAGAAGAATTAATTAAATGTGCTGTTATTGCAAGCGCCAACGACGCTGCTGTTGCGCTTGCGGAGCTCGTTGCCGGAAGTGAATCCGTATTCGTTGAGAAAATGAATTCAAAAGCAAAAGAGTTGGGGCTTAAAAATACAAATTTTGAAAATGTTACAGGACTCGATGATGATACTGTGAATCATGTAACGTCAGCTATGGACATTGCAATAATGTCTAAAGAGCTGATAAAATATGACATAATACTTAAATACAGTTCTTTATGGCAGGATAGCATTCGCGATGGGGAATTTATACTTACAAACACGAACCGTCTTGTACGCTATTATAACGGCTGTAACGGACTAAAAACAGGCTCGACGGATAAAGCCGGATACTGCATAAGTGTTACTGCCAAAAGAGACGGAATGCAGCTTATAGCAGTAGTTATGGGTGCAAAAAGCAGTAATGAGCGCAATGAAATAGCTAAGGAGCTTTTAGACTATGGATTCGCAACCTATACTCTGTACAATGAAGAAGAAACTCTCATTGAAGAGGTTTCGATAACTTTTGGAATGAAAGATATAACAAAGCTTTATTCAGCGCCTTTTTGTATTTTGGTAAGCAAATCTGATATTTCGCGTATTGAAAAGATTTATACTATTCCCGAATGCATAGTTGCGCCTATTACAAAAAATAGTGCGGTGGGAAAGGTTGAATATATGCTTGACGGTGAAAAGATAGGAGAGAGCGAAATTTATTCAAATGAAGATATTGCAAAAATAACATTTTTTGAGCTTTAC